>NZ_JANYGG010000061.1 GCF_025362505.1 Sphingomonas sp.
CAAGAGCTATTTTCCCGACAACGCGGTCGAGTTCTTCGTCAGCTACTACGATTATTACCAGCCCGAGGCCTATGTCCCCCGGTCGGACACCTACATCGAGAAGGAAAGCTCGGTGAACGAGGCGATCGACCGGATGCGCCATTCGGCCACCCGATCGCTGCTCGAGCGCGACGACGTGATCATCGTCGCCTCGGTGTCGTGCATCTATGGCATCGGTTCGGTCGAGACCTATTCGGCAATGATCTTCTCGATGAAGAAGGGCGCGCACGCCGACCAGCGCGAGATTATCCGCAAGCTGGTGGCGCTCCAGTACAAACGCAACGATCAGTCCTTCACGCGCGGCAATTTCCGCGTGAAGGGCGACAATCTGGAGATTTTCCCGTCGCACTATGAGGACACCGCGTGGCGGATTTCCTTTTTCGGCGACGAGATTGAGGAGATCGTCGAGTTCGACCCGCTGACCGGCAAGAAAGTCGCGTCGCTGGAGAGCGTCAAAGTCTATGCCAATTCGCATTATGTCACCCCGGGGCCGACGCTCAAGCAGGCGATGGAGGCGATCCGCCACGAACTCTCCGAGCGGTTGAAGGAGCTGGTCGCCGAAGGGAAATTAATCGAGGCGCAGCGGATCGAGCAGCGCACCAATTTCGACTTGGAAATGATCGCCGCGACCGGCAGTTGCGCCGGGATCGAGAATTACAGCCGCTTTCTCACCGGTCGCCTGCCCGGCGAGCCGCCGCCGACGCTGTTCGAATATCTCCCCGACAATGCGCTGCTGTTCGTTGACGAGAGCCACCAGACCGTCCCCCAGATCGGGGCGATGGCCAAGGGCGATCACCGGCGGAAAATCACGCTCGCCGAATATGGTTTCCGCCTGCCGAGCTGCATCGACAATCGCCCGCTGCGGTTCAACGAATGGGACGCGATGCGGCCGCAGACGACGTTCGTTTCGGCGACCCCGGGACCGTGGGAAATGGAAGCGACCGGCGGGGTCTTCTCCGAACAGGTCATCCGCCCGACCGGGCTGATCGACCCGCCGGTCGAGATCAAGCCGGTCGAGGATCAGGTCGACGACCTCGTCAACGAAGCGAAGAAGGTCGCCAAGGCGGGCTATCGCACTCTCGTCACCACGCTGACCAAGCGCATGGCCGAAGACTTGACCGAATATCTCCACGAGGCGGGGCTTCGCGTCCGCTACATGCACAGCGACGTCGAGACACTGGAGCGCATCGAGCTGATCCGCGACCTCAGGCTCGGAGTCTATGACGTGCTCGTCGGGATCAACCTGCTGCGCGAAGGGCTCGACATCCCCGAGTGCGGACTGGTCGCGATCCTCGACGCCGACAAGGAGGGGTTCCTGCGCTCCGAAACCTCGCTGATCCAGACCATCGGCCGCGCCGCGCGCAACATCGACGGGCGCGTGATCCTCTATGCCGACCGCGTCACCGGCAGCATGGAGCGCGCGATCAACGAGACCGACCGCCGCCGCGAACGCCAGGTCGCGTTCAACGAAGCGAACGGCATCACCCCGGCGTCGATCAAGAGCCACATCAACGACATCATGAGCGATATCAGCCTGCGCGACGGCGTGCTGGTCGAGACCGGCGACGACGAGCGCCCGCACCTCGTCGGCCACAATTTGAAGGCCTACATCGCCGACCTCGAAAGCCGCATGCGCAAAGCCGCCGCCGACCTCGAGTTCGAGGAAGCCGGGCGCCTGCGCGACGAAATTCGCCGCCTCGAGGAAGACGAGCTCGGCATCCCCCAGCAACAACGCACCGCACCGCGCCCGGCCGGCAATTCCAAAGAAGGCAAACCGGGCACGCGAAAGACCCGCTACGGCAAGCAGTCGAAGACGAAGTGGGGTGGCAAGAAGTAGTGCACTTCCGGCTCCTGGCCGACGCAACTCCCGGCACCCGCGCGCGTTGCGCCCCTTATGAGAATCGTTTCGCTCCTGTCAGGACTTGCATTCGCCGTATCACTCGGCGGCTGCAACCGCTCCTCGCCCATCGCCAACGATGCCGTCGCGCTTCCCGATAATTCGGTCGGCGACGCTCCCGCCGCCGGGCTCGCCGCCCCCGCCAACGCCGCCGCAGCCGAAGCCGTCGTCAGGGCCTCGCTCCCGCTGCCGAACGACGGCATGGCGTGGAGCTGGGACGGGCAAGAGGGCGCCGCCGAATATGGCGCCGGCCCCCAGGCACCCGCGTTCGAGATCGCCTGTAAAGACGGCAAGTTGCTGTTCCACCGCATCGACGCCGCTCCGGCCGGCGGCAAGGGTACGATGAGCTTCACCGGCAATGGCCATGCCGCCTCGGTGCCCGCCGTCGCGATTGGCGACACCGCCACACTGTCGAGCAGCTGGCTCGCCACTCAGCCGCCATCGGACACGACCCAAGCGGTCGCGAGGGTGTTTTCCGGCCCCGGCCCGGTCGAAATCGCGCTGTCTGGGACTACCACGCTCGTCACCGTGCCCTCGCCGCTCTCGCTTCGCCCGTTCGCACTGTGCCGCATATAACAAGGGCGGCCCCCTTCGGGACCGCCCTCATCCGTGACGAACTGAAGAACTAGAAGCCGAAGTTCAACCCGACCTGGCCTGAGGTCTCGTTGCCCTGCTTCTTGCCGAACGTGCCCGACACCGCGGCGTCGATCGACACCCCCCCGGTGATCGACGAGGCCAGCCCGGCCGAAGCGCGGGCATAGGTCTTCTTGCTCGCGTCGGCGAAGGCGAAATGGTTGATGATCGTCGGGGCGGCGGTCAGCGCATAATAAGCGGTGCGCCCGTCGCCCGTGAAATCCTTCTCGGCGACCAGGCTGGCAAACGGCCGGAAATGGCTGTCGCCGGTGCCGAAGTCGCCGCGCAGCTCGATCCCGGCGTCCCCGCGCAGCGACGAGAAGCGCTGCTCGCGCACGTTGAGCGTCAGCGCCGCGTCGCCCGTCTCGGTGTAGGCGTTGACCTTGGCCTTGGCGTAATCGAGCGCGACCACCGGCCCGACGCGAAATCCGCCCATCGGCATGAGATAACCCGCCTTGGCGCCGGCCAGCCAGTGTGTGCCACTCGGCTTCGCCGACATCGCGTCGATCACGCCGGCCCGCTCGATGCGGTGCTTGTCGTGGCCATAGCCAAGATACCCTTGGGCGAACCCGCCGGCGATCCCGAACCCGGCGAATGCGCCAAGCTGGTAGCTTTGCGAGCGGGTGCTGGCTGCGTCATTGGCGAACCGCGCCTTGGGCCGCGAGTAGTTGGCGGCGATGCCCGCGGTGCCGTTGCTGAACCCGGCCTCGAGGCCGAGCGTGCCGCCGACGCTGGTCACCTTGAACTGGTCGTTGGTCATGCTCGCAGCCACCTTGCGGGTGAAGCTGTCACCGACAGCGAACAGGCGGACACCGCTGAGCAGTTCTCCGTCGCGCGGGCTGCCGAGGTCCATCCGTGTCGTCAGCGTCCGCCCGAACTGACGCGCGATATCGAGCGCGAGGTCGCTCGTCGCCTGCAGCGTCAGCGGCGCTTCCATCTGCGTCGCAACATAGCGAGCGACGATGGCAAAGCCCGCCGAGGTTAGGTGCAGCCCGTCGACGTAGAACAGATATTGGCTGGAGTAAGCCGAATTGAGGCAACTGGCGATCGGTGCGCACACTCCCGCGCTGGTCAGCCCGTAGGCCGTCGGATTGGCAGAGACCCGCGACAAGGCCAGGGATAAGTCGAGATAATTGACGATCGCCCCGTTGGCCGCATAACCCGCCAGCGTCGGCTGCATGGCGCTATTGAAGGTCGTCGAATAGCTGGTGCGGATCGCAAAAGCGGACGGGTCACCCGCGACTTCAGGAAGGGACGCGGTATTGCCGGCGAGGAAGCTGATGTTGCGCGCCCCGGCAGCGACCAGTGCGTCGAGGCCGGTCTTGGCGGCGGCGGCGGCGGCAGCGCCAGCGGCGGGCGCGCCAAGCAACGTCCCGGGCGCGATCACCGGCCCGGGAGTGCCGTTGGCCACGCTGCCACGCTGATAGAGGCGGGCGTCGTTGCCGCCGATCGACACGGCCAGCAGGTCGGTCGGGCCAAACCTGCCGCTGACGCGCGGGAACGCGGCGGGCCCGCCGCCGGCGAGGAAACTGCCAAATTCCGTCGGGAAGCCAAGCCCCGGGCCGGTGACGGTGTTATAATCACTTGTCAGCGCGCCGCCGATCGCGAAATTGTCGATCGGCACGTTCAATAGCTGGCCAAGCGTGTCGATATAATTCGTCCCGCCCGAGAGGCGCCCGGTGGGGTAGATGACGGTCGTCAACGGATTGAGCCCGACCAGCTGGAAGAAATTGCCGTCGTCGGCATAGCTGTCGCCGAACGCGACAATGCGACTCACCCGCTGGGCGGAGGCGGGGGCGGCGAGCCCCAGAGCGGTGGCGCCAAGCAGAGTGGCAGCCAGTAGGCGGCGATAGATCATGAGACGTCCTCTACAAGTGACCGGCGCCCGGCCTTTCTTCGACGTCCGTATTGCGGCGCACCCCGGCCACACAAGTGGCGCGAAGGCAACAGGAGGGGAAAATCAGCGCCTGATTCCAGTATCTTGGGCTTTCCGTAGCGTCAAACAGCCGCGCTAATGGCCGACGGTACATCTGAACAGACTTTAATGTCTTGCCGCGGGTTCGCTGGGCAACCGGCTCATCAGGATCGCCGCCCGCTCGCCCGGTCTCCGTCATCGGGATCCAGCGCACCGCATCGGCGCGGACCGGACGATTTCGCTTTCCTACAGTATAACCCATATGGTTTACATATCTGATTGAGGAAGAACCCGACATGTCCGATGATCACGACTCGAGCGTTGCCACCATCGACCAGCTGGTCGACGCCCTGATCGACCGCGAGGGCGACTATGTCGCCAACCCCGCCGACCGTGGTGGCGCGACCCGCTTCGGCATCACCGAGGCCGTCGCCCGCGTCCACGGCTATGGCGGCACGATGGCCGCGCTCCCGCGGGGCGAGGCAGCGGCCATCTATCGCCGGCTCTACTGGCTCCGGCCCGGCTATGACGCGATCGCGACCCGCGCGCCGCTAATTGCCGCCGAGATGTTCGATACCGGCGCCAACATGGGCCCGGCGGTTGCCACCACCTTCCTCCAGCGCAGCCTCACCGCGCTCAACCGCAACGGCAGGGATTATCCCGACCTGGTTCCCGACGGCCGCTCGGGACCGCGCACGCTCGCCGCGCTCGACGCTTTTCTCGCGCTGCGTGGAGCAACTGGCGAGATTGTCCTGCTCCGCGCGCTCGATGCGCTGCAGGGCGAACGCTACCTCCGCCTCGCCGAGCGCCGCCCCGCCAACGAGGCCTTTCTCTACGGCTGGCTCGCGAACCGTATCGGTAAGAATTAAGCTACGTCACCGTGAACATTCGGAACATTCGACCCATTTCAGGAGACAAGTCATGGCCTTACTCGACAGCATCATCGGACCGATTTCGCAGCTGCTCGACCGCATCATCCCCGACCCCCGCGTGCGCGACGAGGCCAAGCTGGCGCTCCTCAAGCTGCAAGGCGACCAGGAAATGGCCAGCCTGACGACCCAGATGCAGGCGATCGTCGCCGAGGCGCAGTCGCCCGACCCGTGGACCAGCCGGGCCCGCCCGTCGTTCCTCTACATCATGTACGCGCTGATCATGTGGTCGATCCCGATGGGCCTCATCGCCGCGGTCCAGCCGGGCATGGCGGTCGCCATCTCCAACGGCATGACCGCCTACCTGCGCGGCATCCCCGACGAGCTCTACACCCTCTTCGGCACCGGCTACCTCGGCTACACCGCCGCGCGCACCTGGGGGAAGGTCAAGGGGGTGGAGAAATAGGCGTGCATCCCGGCGATGCCCCGCTACGTTAGTTCCGCATGATCAGTCGCCTTCCCCGCTTCGCCCCCGCGCTCCTCGCCCTGCTGGGCTCGTGCACCGCTCCTGGCCTCCTCACCGGCATCAACGGCTTGCTGCCCGGTGACGCCGGTGCTCACCGCATCGCCGAGGCGGTGCCGTTCGGTCCGAGCGAGCGGCTGAAGCTGGACGTCTGGTCGCCGCGCCGCGCCGGCCACGCGCTGCCGGTAGTCATCTTTCTCTACGGCGGTGGCTGGGTCGCGGGTTCGCGGACCGACTATGGGTTCGCCGGATCGGCCTATGCGGGGCAGGGGTTCGTCACCGTTGTGCCCGACTATCGACT
Source organism: Sphingomonas sp. (assembly GCF_025362505.1). Classification (GTDB taxonomy): domain Bacteria; phylum Pseudomonadota; class Alphaproteobacteria; order Sphingomonadales; family Sphingomonadaceae; genus Sphingomicrobium. Next base: position 6,178 of record NZ_JANYGG010000061.1, read on the forward strand.
GGTGCCGACGGTGCGCTTCCCGAGCTTCGTCAATGACGGCGCGCTGGCGGTGAAATGGACCCGCGACAACATTGCCCGCTATGGCGGCGACCCCGACCGGATCGTGCTCGCCGGCCATTCCGCCGGTTCCTACAACGCCGCGATGCTCGCTCTCGACCCCCATTTCCTGCGCGATGCCGGGGTTCCGGCGGGGACGATCAAGGCCGCGGCGCTATTGTCGGGCCCGTACGACTTCTATCCCTTCACCGAAATGCGCGGGCGCGATGCGCTGGGCAACTGGCCGCGCCCAGCCGAAACCCAGCCGATCAATTTCGTCGGCCGCTCGTCACCGCCGATGCTGCTCGCCACCGGGAGCGACGACGACATCGTGAAGCCACGCAACAGTCAGGCGCTTGCCGCGAAGCTGCGCGCCAACGGCGTGCCCGTCGAGCTCAAGATCTACCCCGGCAAAAGCCACATCGACACCGTGAAGTCGCTCTCTCGCCCGTTCCGCAAGTCCACCCCGGCTCTGGCCGACAGCGCCGCATTCCTTCACCGGATCCTAGGGAGCTAGGCGCGCCACCAGTTCGTCGGCGAACTCGCTCAGCGTATCGTCGCGCGCGCCCATGATGACGATGCGGTCGCCCGGCAGCGCTTCGCCGAGCAGGGCGTCGGCAATGCGCGGCCGCTCGGGCGTATGCTGGGCATCACCCCCCGCCGCGTTGACCGCCTCGGCCAGCCAGTCCGACCCGCGCGAGCGGTCGACCGTCCCACCCTGATAGACCGGGTCGGGCAGGTACAGCCGGTCGCCCTCGCGCAGGCCATGCGCGAAGGTCTGCGCCAGCTCGTTGCCCATCTTGGCGAGCGGTCCGAAGCCATGCGGCTGGAACATCACCAGCAATCGCCCCGGCTGCGCGGTCAGCGTCGCCAGCGTCGCCGCGATCTTGTCGGGGTTGTGGGCGAAGTCGTCGATCACCGTCACCCCGCCGGCGGTGCCGACCGTCTCGAGCCGCCGCCGCAGCCCCGCGAACCGCTCGATCGCGGCGACCGCCTCGCCCAGCGGCACGCCGAGCGCGACGACCGCGGCGAGCGCGGCCAGCGCGTTCGACGCATTGTGGCGGCCTGGCACGGCGAGGCGCAGCTGATGCTGCTCGCCACCATGATCGACGCTGAATGCGACGCCATCGGGCAAGAGCTCGAGGTTGCGCCCGGTGAATGCCGCTTGCGGGCTGTCGAAGCCATAGCCGAGCAGGCGGTCTGCAGGCACCTCGTCGGCCAGCATCCGCGCCTCGGGGTCGTCGAGGTTGACCACCGCCCGCCGGGCGACACCGAGGAAGCCGCCGAACAGGGTCCGCAGCGCCTCCATCGAATGATGGTCGAGGCTGACGTTGGTCAGCACCGCGACGGTCGGCCGATACAGCGCGATCGAGCCGTCGCTCTCGTCGACCTCGCCGACGAACAGCTCGGGATCGCCGACCAGCGCGCTGGCGAACGGCGCTTGCGGCGACACGAAATTCTTCATCACCGCGCCGTTCATTACCGTCGGCTGGCGGTGGCAGGCCGACAGTATCCAGCCGATCATCCCGGTGACGGTCGACTTGCCCGACGTGCCGCCGACCGCGATGCTGGCGTGCGCGGCGTTCATCAGCTGGCACAGCAGTTGCGGGCGGGTGAGGTGGGGGAGGTGGAGTTCACGGGCGCGGACGACGTCGGGGATGCTGTCCTCGACCGCCGCCGAAGTGACCAGCGTCGCGCCTTTCGCCAGCCCCGATCCGTCCTGCGCGAACAGACCGATCCCGAGCGACTTCAGATAATCGAATTTGGCGCCGAGCCGACCGGCATCGAGCGCGCGGTCGGAACCGGTGACCCGCGCCCCGCTGGCGCGGACGATCGCGGCAAGCGGCAGCATCCCGCTCCCGCCGATGCCGCAGAAATGAAAGCTTTGGTTCGTCATCGCCGCTGCCCTATTGCGGCGACGAGCGATTGCATAGGGAGTGGGCATGCGGATTGCCGTGGTCGCGCCGAGTTGCGCGTTGAGTGCGACGGCGGCGGAGCGGGTCGGCTCGATCCTCGCCGCACGCGGCGACGCCGAGCTTCTCATCCACCCGCAATGCTTCGCCCGCGATGGTCACTTCGCCGGTGACGATGGGGCGAGGCTTGGCGCGCTGCGCGAGGTGATGGCCGATCCGGCGGTCGATGCCGTGTGGTTCGCACGCGGCGGCTATGGCTCGAACCGGATTGCCGAGGCGGCGCTGGCCGACCTGCCCGACGCGGCGCGGGCCAAGACCTACATGGGCTACAGCGACGCCGGCTTCCTTCTCGCGGGGTTGCACAAGGCGGGGCTCACGGTCGCACACGGGCCGATGGTCCAGGACGTGCTTCGCGACGGCGGCGAGGCGGCGGTCGGACGGGCGCTCGACTGGCTGGTGAAGCGCGACCGCACCGCGCTCGAGCCGGCGCTCGACGGGCCGGCGATGGCGTTCAACCTGACCGTGCTGTCATCACTGCTCGGCACCCCGCTCGAGCCTGACCTTACCGGCGTCGAGCTGCTGATCGAGGAAGTCGCCGAACATCTCTACCGCATCGACCGGATGATGTTCCACCTCGTCTCCTCGCCGGGCGCGCAAACGATCAGGCGCGTTCGCCTCGGCCGGGTCAGCGAGGTGCCGGTCAATGATCCGGCGTGGAATGGCGACGTCGAAGCGATCGTCCGCGACTGGTGCGAGCGCGCGCGCATCCCCTACGGCGGCCCGGCCGACATCGGCCATGATGTCGCAAATCGGGTCGTTCCGTTTCCACTTGCCGCAAGTTAATCGCCCCTCTGACGCTGCGCTCTTGCAAGGGGGCTAGGATTGCGCTCTATCTCCACTCCGCACAACAGGAGGGCCAAAATGGCAAAAGCAACGACCGGGACACCGCGCAAGGCTGGGGGCGGGCTTGCCCGCCCGGTAACACCATCACCCGAACTCGCCGCCGTCGTCGGAGCCGCTCCGCTGCCGCGCAGCGAAGTGGTGTCGAAGGTATGGGCACATATCCGCAACAATAATCTGCAGAATCCCGCCAACAAGCGGGAAATCCTGGCCGACGACAAGCTGAAGAAGGTCTTCGGCAAGGACAGCTGCACGATGTTCGAAATGAACAAGCATCTGTCGGCCCACCTCAAGTAGGTCGCAATCCCGTCAGGGGGCTGGAGGGGTTCGCGGGTGACCGCGGGCCCCTTCGTCGCATTGGCGGGCCGGCGACTCGGGCTCAGCCGCGCCACAGTCCTTCGACTTTTTCCTGCGTAACGGGGTAGCCGAGGTGACCGGGAATGGTCAGCCACCGCTCGCCATCGCGCTCTTCGAGCCACGGCGTGACCGTTTCGACCGGGTGCGCCGCCGCGTCGGCGACGATTTCGGCGTAACCGCCGTGCGGCGCGAGCCGGTGAAGGGTGGTGCGGGTCGGGAAGATCAAGCTGGCGGTTCCGCCTCGGTCGCGGTCGAGCACTTCGCGCGCGGTCACCCATTCCGCCGAGCTATTCTCTCGCTCGCCGACATTGGGATGCCAGTCGCCGGGCGGGGCGGACGCGATGAAGAAGATCGTGTCGAACCGCCGCGTCGCGTGGAATTTCGGCAGCCAGCGCGCGAACAGGGTCAGCGCCGTGGGAACCAGCCGGAGCGAATGATGGTCGAGCATCGCGGCGAGGCTCATGCCGCCGAGCAGGTCGCGCTGAAGTTCGAGTGAATGTGCCGCGTCGGGCAGCGGATCGAGCGCGACCGAGACCGCCGTTTCCTCGATCGTCTCGCGCACCGCGGCAATGATCGCGGCGCCGTTCGGCAGTCCCAGCCTCTCGCCCAGCTCGACATCCTCGGGATCGATCCGCCCGCCGGGAAAGACCAGCGCGCCGGCGGCGAACGCCATCGTCGCGGCGCGCTCGACCATCAGATATTCGGGTGGTCCGTCCGCCATGTCACGGACCAGGATGAGCGTCGCGGCGGGAATTGCGGTGTCGTCGGTCATCGGCTTCCCGGTTAGGTGATTGTCGCCCAACAAAAAAGGCCGGCGCCGCGGATGGCACCGGCCTCTTTCAAACCGTCGGTCTCGCCCGAAAGCGGGACCGAGCGCGAATTACATCGCGTTGACGGCCTTGTTGCCCTGCGCTTCGGTCATGTTGCCGGCGGCGACATTGTCGGCGACCTTGTCGCCCTTGTCCTTGAGCGCATCGGCCTGGTTCGACATCGAGTCGGCCATGGCGTCGTTGGCGGTGTTGCTGGCCGCGGCGTCGAGGTTGGCGGCGACATTGCCGGCATTCGCTTCGACATTGTCGGCGGCGACCTGGTTGGCATTCTTCTGGCAGGCGCCCATCGAAAGCGCGGCAGTGCCGAGCAGTACGAGTGAAAGTTTCTTCATGGATTAATCCCCTTGTTCGGCCAAAGCGGCCCAGTTTAGCGGGCATTCGGCCCATATTGGCGTGCAACGACGATGCCGCCGAAGCAACACAGACACCCCCAACGCGGTCTGCTGCGCATCGGTTCCCGCGCTTCGCGTAATAAGTCAATTGGCGATAATCGACAGGCCATGCCCGCGGCGAAACTTGCGGCCAGGGTTGCAACCGCCTATCTGGGTCAGGCCGGGCAACCGGCTATGTCGGTAGAATGTTAGGTGGAATAGGCATTTCGGACCCGGGGGGCAGTACCCCGGCGCCTCCACCACCAGCGGCGGTTGACGCGTCTTCGTAAGAGGGCAGGCGCCGTTGCTGATGGGGGCGAAATAGGATCGACGAGTGCAATAAAGTCCTGACTGCCGATCGGCCTGAATGCGCCGTAAAACCGTTCATAACCACAAGTGCCAACGATAACGAGGCGCTCGCGATTGCCGCGTAACTGAGGGCCTAACGGTCTAAGGTTATATGGACAAAAGCGCGGTTGGACCCCACCGGGCAACAGAAGGGGATTCCAGCGGCTTCCGGAGGAGCCGGGCAACAGAATCCTCCGGACCTTTTGCTTGATTTGCCACGGGAGCCTGTCGACCGGGCCGACCCCCGAAAACGCGGAGCCGGGCAACAGAATCCTCCGGACCTTTTCATCCCGTAACTTAGCCCTTGCGGGCTTCGCACAAGCATCGCAGACCTGCCCTCGATCAATCTTCGAGGGGGAAATCGCATGTCCAAATCACGCCTGCTGCTCGCGCTCAGCCTTGCCGTCGCGCCCGCCGCGCTGATGGCGGCACCCGCGACCAAGGAGCAGCTGCTCGTCGCCCCGGCGGGCGCACGCCATTACACCATCAGCTCGATCGCCGGGAAGCATGGCGATGTCTGGTCGTGGGCGCTGACCGATGGGCGCACCGCCTACCGCATGTCGATGTCGCTGCGCGGCTGGATCACCGAGACCGACGAGGTCGACACGGCGGGCGCCGACGGCCGGCCGACGCGGATCGCGGTGCGCGGCTTTACCGACAATGGCGACGCGACCGAGGATTATAGCGTCGGCGGCGATGGCGTCGCGACGTGGAAGACCGCAGTCGACGGCGGCTCGGCGCCACTCGGGGCGAAGCGTTACTCGGCCTATGGCGGTCCGTGGCTTGCCCAAGAGCGGGACGTTGCCGCGCTCGTCGCGGCGGGCGACAAGGGGATCGACATGCTTCCGGGCGGCCATTCCCGGATCCGTATCGGCCAGCCGATGACCATCGACGCGCCGGGCGGTGCAAGGTCGCTCAAGCTGGCATTTATCGAAGGATCCAGTTTCGCGCCGACGCCGGTATGGCTCGACGCGGATAACCGTTTCTTCGGCAATGCCGGGCAAATCTCGCTGCTGCCCGCGGGAAGTGAAGTGCTCGGCCCCAAGCTCAAGGACATCCAGGAGAAAGCCGTCGAGGGCCTTGTGCGCGATGTCGCGCACCGCTTCCTCAGCCCGGCGCATCGCACGCCAACGCTGTTCGACCATGTCAAATTGTTCGACTCGGTCGCCGGGCGCTACCTCGCCGACCGCGCGGTGCTGGTCGCCAACGGCAAGGTCGCGGCGGTCGGTGCGGGCGGATCGCTCCGCGCGCCGGCGGGCACCACGCGGATCGACGGGCGCGGCAAGACACTGCTTCCCGGCTTGTGGGATTCGCACCAGCACGTCGGCGGCGATGACTGGAACCTGCTGCAGAATGTCGCCACGGGCATGACCAATTATCGCAGTCCGGGCTCGCTGATCGTCGATGCGCTGAGCATTACCAAGCGCCGCGCTGCGGGCGACCTGCTAGCGCCCGAGGGCAAGATCTCGGTGATCATCGACCGCAAGGATCCGCTTGCCGCGCAGGGCGCGCTGACCGTTACTTCGGCGGCCGAGGCGATCGCCGCGGTCGACAAGATCAAGGCGGCCGGGCTGTGGGGCGCCAAATTCTACACCTCGATGACCCCGGCGTGGATCGCCCCGGCAGCGGCCGAGGCGCACCGGCTGGGCTTGCACGTCCACGGCCACGTGCCTGCCGGAATGCGCCCGCTCGACGCCGTGCGCGCCGGCTATGACGAAATCACCCACATCAATTTCATCATGATGCAGGCGATGCCGCAGGAGGTGGTCGACAAGGCCAACACCGCCGCCCGGCTCGAGGGCCCGGCCAAATATGGCAAGGACGTCGACCTCGATTCGCCGGCGATGAAGGCGTTCTACGCCGAGCTGGCGAAGCGCGGCACGATCGTCGATCCGACGCTGACCGTGTGGGAGCAGCTGATGACCTCCGACGGAAGCGCGCTCTCGCCCGAATATGCCCCGTTCGCCGCGATTTCCCCGCCGGCGGTCGCGCGCGGCTGGAAGATCGCCGGCTATCCGCTGTTCGACGGGCTGACCCGCGACGATTTCCGCAAGAGCTTTGCCAAGATGGTCGGGCTGGTCGGCCGGCTGCACCAGGCCGGGGTGCGGATTGTCGCCGGGACCGATGGCGCCGGCCTCGAGCTGGTGCGCGAGCTCGAGCTCTATCGGCAGGCGGGCCTGTCCAATGCCGAAGCGCTGCAGACCGCGACGATCATCCCCGCGCGGATGACCGGAATGGCCGACCGGGTCGGATCGATCGCGCCGGGCAAGACCGCCGACCTGATCCTGGTCGACGGCGATGTGGAGCAGAGCCTCGCCGCGCTCCGCCAAATCGACAAGGTCGTTCTCGACGGCAATCTGCTCGACGGGGACGACTTGCGTGCCGCGGCGGGGTTCAGCGGGCGGCCTCGGTAATTACGATACCCCTTGTCCGAGCAGGGGGTGGATGGCAGGACGCGCGGATGAACGAGCTGCGACGATTGGCCTGGCTGGTGGCGGCCGCAGCGCTCGTTCCGTTATTGCTGTTCCTAATCCTGCAATCGGGTTTCAGCGCCCGCGAGCAGCGTCGCTCGGTTGAACAACGCGCGCTCGCCTCGGCCACGATGATGATCGCCAGCACCGATGGTGAGGTGAAGCGCCATTTCGCCGCGCTCGACGCGATCGCGACCACGCGCTCGCTGCGCGATGGCAACCTGGCCGAATTCAAGTCGCGCGCGGTCGAGCTGATCGGACTCAATCGCGACTGGACCGAGCTGATCCTGAGTGACGCCCTCACCGGCAAGCTGCTGGCCAAGGTCGGCACTGACGGCACCGCACTGGACCTCGACCACCTTCCGCCGCCCAGCGAGAGCCCGCGGTTCGCTGGTTTCGCGCGCGGGCCAGGATGTCCCTGCATGATCGCGGAACGGGCGGCAAAAGGTCCGGCGGGCGCGCGGCTGATCGTTCGCCTGCTGGTCAATACTCGCGGTTTCGCCGCCGCCATGCCTCCGGCCAAGGGCGATTATGAAGTCACCGCGCTGGCAACGTCCGATGGCCGTTTCATCGCGCGCTCGCTCGGCGGCGAGGCGCATTTCGCGAGGCCGGGATCGAAATATCTCGTCGCCGCCGTCGCATCGCGCGCCAGCAGCGGCATCTATCGCGGTATCACGCTGGAAGGGTTCGAGAATTATACGGCGTTCGTGCGCTCCCCGCTGTCCGGCTGGTCGGCGCATCTCGCGCTCGGATCGGAACATATCGACGATCCGGCGCGCCGCTTCCTGGCATCGATGGGTTTTGCCGCGATGCTCTCGCTGGCCTTGGCGGCGGTGTTGACCTGGTTCGCGCTCCGCCAGGTCACCGAGGGGCGGCGCATCGCCGAACGGGTCCAGCAGGCGCAGAAGCTCGAGGCGCTTGGCCAGCTGACCGGCGGGATCGCCCACGACTTCAACAATTTGATGACCCCTGTGATCGGCGCGCTCGACTTTGTGTCGAAGCGCAAGGGGATCGATGACTCGGCTCGCCGAATGCTCACACGCGCGCTGGCGTCGGCCGAACGCGCCGGCAAGCTGACCGCGCAATTGCTCGCCTTCTCGCGTCGCCAGAAGCTGCTGATCGAACCGATCGATGTGGCTGCGATGCTGATCGACGTGGCCGACCTCGTTCGCCAGTCGGTCGGCGACGCCCACCGGGTGGAGATCGGGGCGGTCGAGCCATCGGTCTGCGCGTTCGGCGACCTCAGTCAGCTCGAGCTCGCCATCCTCAACCTGACGATCAACGCCCGCGACGCGTCGCGCCCGGGTAGCCTGATCCAGGTGATCGTCACGGCTTCGGGGTCGCCAGACGACGGCGAGGTGGCGCTGGCGGTCATCGACGAGGGCGAGGGCATGGACGAAGAAACCCGCCGCCGCGCGGTCGAGCCGTTTTTCACGACCAAGGCGGTCGGGCAGGGAACAGGGCTCGGCCTTGCCCAGGTGTTCGGATTCGCCGCCCAGGCCGGGGGGCGGCTCGACATCGCCAGCGAACCGGGCATTGGCACCACGGTCACCTTGTTCTTGCGCCGGTGCGACGGCGTGGCGCGTTCCCGGCGCATGCCGATCGACGTGACTGCAGCGGCGAGTACGGAGTCGCTTCGCCTGCTGGTGGTCGACGACGACCCGCTGGTTCGGGCGGTGATCGTCCGGCCATTGGAGGAGGCGGGGCATAACGTCGATGCGGTCAGCGACGGCCAGACCGCGCTCGCGGCAATCTCCCAGCGCCGCTTCGATCTGGTTATCACCGATTACGCGATGCCAGGGATGGACGGCGCAGAACTGATCCGTCGCGCTCGCGAGGTGCGGCCCGATTCGCGGTTCCTGATCGTGACCGGCCATGCCGACAGCGAGTCGGTGCTTGGCGCCGCCGGCGAGACGCCGATCCTCAAGAAACCGTTCGACGCCGCCCAGCTTGTCAGCCTGGTTGCCGCGCTCAGTGCCTGACCCGCGTCACGCGGCGGGCAGGCTGAGAGTAACGAGCAGCCCGCCGAGATCCTCGCTCTCGTCGAGTGCGACGGACCCGCCGTAAATCTGCGCGACATCGCGGACAATCGCGAGGCCGAGCCCGGTGCCCGGCTTGTCGGTGTCGAGCCGCGCGCCGCGCGCGAACAGGACCTGGCGGTCGGCCTCGGGGATGCCGGTGCCATCGTCCTCGATCAGGATCTCGACGGTGCCGTCGTGGGCAGGCTCGACCGTCACGAACACCCGCCCGCCGCCATATTTCGCGGCGTTTTCGACGAGGTTGCCGAGCATTTCGTCGAGGTCCTGGCGCTCGACCCGGACGCACGCGGCGTGGTCGCCGGCGATGTCGACGGTAACGTCGGGATAGAGGCGGCTGACCGCGCGCTCGACCGCTTCGACGCTGTCCCACGCCGTCGCCCGCGCCTGCGCCGAAGCGCGGCGGCCGATGGCGCGGGCGCGGGCGAGGTGGTGGTCGACCTGGCGGCGCATGACCAAGGATTCGCGAATGACCGTGTCTGACAGGTCTGGCGCGTGCGCGGTGGCGGCGTTGGTGATGACCGTCAGCGGCGTCTTGAGCGCATGGGCAAGATTGCCGGCATGGCGCCGCGCTTCCTCGGCCTGTTCCTCGCTATGGGCGAGCAGGGCGTTGAGTTCATGAACCAGCGGATGGATTTCCCGCGGATAATCCTCGCCGATGCGCTCCTGCCGGGCAGAACGGATTGCGATCAGTTCGCGGCGCACCCGACGGAGCGGCGATAGTCCGTAAAATGCCTGCAGCGCGGCGAGCACCACCAGCCCTGCGCCGAGCGCGAGGAAGCTCCACAGCAGGGTGACACGCAGCGCCTGGATTTGCGCGTCGATCGTCTCGCGCGACTGAGCAACCTGAAAACGCCAGCGGACCTTCGACCCGGGCAGCAGCACGTCCCGCTCGGCGACGCGAAGCGGTTCATTCGCGAATTCGTCGCTGTCATATTCGTGGAGGTGGATGTCGATGTGAACCCCGACCTGCAGCCGACGGTCCCAGAGCGAGCGCGACGGGAAGGTGTCGGCGCTGGCGCCGCTGACCTGGAAATAGAGGCCCGAGTAAGGCTCGAGGAAGCGCTGGTCGGCGGGCGGGCGGTTAAAACGGACTTCACCGTCGGGGCCGATCTCCGACGCCGCGACCATCGCGTTGAGCACATAGGTCAACTGGCTGTCGAAGTTCTCGCCGATCGAGCGCGACAGCACGCGATCGAGCGCGAACCCGCCGATCAGCAGCAGCACCCCGATCCACAGCGCCGCGACGCCGATCATCCGGCGGGTCAGCGACCCGGTGCCGCGCGGCGATCGCCCCCCCCTCACCGCCGGCAAGTCGGCGGGCCTGTCCGTCAAGCGGGGACGTCCTCGAGGCTATAGCCGAGTCCGCGGATGGTGGTGATGATTTCGGCGCCGAGCTTCTTGCGGATGCGCGTGACAAACACCTCGATGGTGTTCGAATCGCGGTCGAAATCCTGGTCGTAGATATGCTCGATGAGCTCGGTGCGGCTGACTACCTTGCCCTTGTGGTGCATCAGGTAGGACAGCAATTTATACTCCTGCGCGGTCAGCTTGACCGGCTCGCCGGCCTTGGTGACCTTGCCCGAGCGGGTATCGAGGCGGATGTCGCCCGAGATCAGCTCCGACGAGGCATTGCCCGACGCGCGGCGGATCAGCGCGCGGAGGCGGGCGATGAGCTCCTCGGTCTGGAACGGCTTGGCGAGATAATCGTCGGCACCGGCATCGAGCCCGGCGACCTTGTCCGACCATGAGTCGCGCGCGGTGAGCACGAGGACGGGCATGCGCTTGCCCTCCTTGCGCCAGCGGTCGAGCACGGTCAGCCCGTCGATTTCGGGCAGCCCGAGGTCGAGCACCACCGCATCGTAATTCTCGGTCGAGCCCAGATAATGGCCATCCTCGCCGTCGGTGGCGAGGTCGATGGCGTAGCCGGCGCCCTCGAGCGTCGAGCGCAGCTGGCGCCCCAGGTTCGGTTCGTCCTCGACGATCAGCACGCGCATTCGGTCATCCCCAATTTCATTGTCATGGTCTCAACACGCGCGAAGCTGAACGGTTGCTTGGCCGGAACGAAATTGGGGTGAGAGAGAGGGAAGGTCAATGGGGGCGACCCGCTCCCGGACGAGCCGGGGAGGAATGTGATTAATTGCCCGCTTTGCCGATGACGCGCCCGGTGGCGGCGTCGACGTCGACCCAGATCACCCGCCCGTCACGGACGAATTTGAGCCGGTAGGTGTCGCCCCGAAATTCAGGTCCGAGATAGTCGGCCCCGCCCATGCTCGGTACGACCTGCCGCTCGATTCGCGGCAGCGGCATCGAGCGGCCCTCCTGAGTCGCGCGGAACGCACGGTCCTGGTCGCGCGGCCGGTCGGCCAGCGCGGGGGAGGCGATCATGGCGCTGCCGAGGGCAGCGCCGAAGAGCAACGAATACAGGCGCATGGCAAAACTCACTTCGCCGACCGGTTTACGGACGATGCATTGAATGCCTTATGAATGATCTTGTCGAGTGGGGTTCAGGTCGATTTGGCGCGAAGATGTGGCGCGCAAGGCACGATGCGGGGCCACGACGCTGGGCCAGCGGGTGACGCCGCCGCGCCGCTCGGCTAGGGGCGCCATATGGCTTCCCCTCCCGTGCTCAGTTTCGAAAATCTCGGCCTCGTTCAGGGCGAAGGCTGGCTGTTCCGCGGGCTCGACGTCCATATCGGGCCGCGCGACCGGTTGGCGCTGATTGGCCGCAACGGCGCGGGCAAGACGACCCTGCTCAAATGTATCGCCGGGATCGTCGATACCGACCAGGGTCGGCGCAGCGTCGTGCCGGGCACGAAAGTGGTGCTGCTCGAGCAGGACCCGCAGGTCAGCGCGCATGAGACGCTCGGCGACTGGGTCGCGGCGGGGAACGACGCGCCGGCACCCCATGACGCGGCGTCGATCGCCGACCAGATCGGAATCGACCTGACGCGTCCGACCGCGACCGCCAGCGGGGGCGAGCGGCGGCGTGCGGCGATAGTTCGGGCGCTGGCGCAGAACCCTGACGTGCTGCTGCTCGACGAGCCGACCAACCATCTCGACCTCGCTGCGATCGACTGGCTCGAGGCGTGGCTCGGACGGTTCAAGGGCGCGTTCATCGTCATCAGCCATGACCGGACATTCCTGACGCGGTTGACCAAAAGCTGCCTGTGGCTCGATCGCGGCACGCTGCGCCGGGCCGAGATCGGCTTTGGCGGGTTCGATGCGTGGACCGAAGCCGTCTTTGACGAGGAGGCGCGCGCGGCGGACAAGTTGGACGCCAAGCTGAAGATCGAGCTCCACTGGCTCGAGCGCGGCGTAACCGGGCGGCGGCGGCGCAACCAGGGGCGGCTCGCCAAGCTCAACGACATGCGCGCGGCGAGGGCCGCAATGCTTGGCGGCCCCGGCACTGCGGCCCTCGCGCTTGCCCGCGACGATGTGAAGACCAAGACGGTGATCGACGCCGAGCATGTCACGAAGAGTTTTCCGGACAAGGACGGTGGCGCGCGCACCATCATCAAGGATTTCTCCCTGCGCGTGCAGCGCGGCGACCGCATCGGGCTGGTCGGATCGAACGGCGCCGGCAAGACGACGTTGCTGAAATTGCTGACCGGTGAACTCAAGCCCGACGAGGGACGGGTGAAGCTCGCCAAGACGCTGTCGGGGATTGTCATCGACCAGCAGCGCAAGCTGATGGACCCATCGCGCCGGGTCCGCGACGTGCTGGCCGAAGGCGGCGACTGGATCGAAGTGCGGGGGGTCAAGAAGCACATCAAGGGCTATCTCAAGGAATTCCTGTTCGCGCCCGAATTGTCGGAGGCGCCGATCGCGTCGCTGTCGGGCGGGGAGCGGTCGCGCCTCCTCCTCGCGCGCGAATTCGCCCGCGAGTCCAACCTGCTGGTACTCGACGAGCCGACCAACGACCTCGACCTCGAAACGCTCGACCTGCTCCAGGAAGTGATCGCCGATTATGAGGGTACCGTGCTGATCGTCAGCCACGACCGCGATTTCCTCGACCGCACGGTGACCGTGACGCTCGGGCTCGACGGGTCGGGCAAGGTCGACATCGTCGCGGGCGGGTATGAGGATTGGGCCAAGCGCAAGAACACCCCCTCCCTGAAAGGGAGGGGCGACTCGCCAAAGGCGAGCGGGGGTGGGTTACTTCCGCCGAAACCCGCCACCCCGGCGCGCAAACTCTCCTTCAAGGACCAGCGCGACCTCGATCGCCTCCCCGCCGAAGTCGAGCGCCTCGAACGCGAGATTGCCGAAGCCGAAGCCGCCATCCACGACCCCGACCTCTACACCCAGAACCCCACAAAGTTCGCTGCCCTCACCAAAGCCATCGACGCCAAACGCACCGAAAAAGAAGCGACCGAACACCGCTGGCTGGAGGTCGCCGAGATGGCGGAACAGCTGAGAGGGTAAGCGTCAGAATGTCTGCTTGCGATCCACTTGCGGACATTAGCCCGCAAGCTCTGTCCGTAGCGCGGCTAAAGCCCTTGCAACCTGCACTTCATCATTAAAGACGTGAGGCGACAGGCGGATGCCGTTAAACCAGCGCCTCTCCGCCCGCTTGATTACAACATTGTGCCGTGTCCGGAGCGCAGCACGTAACCGGTCGGCATCGATCGCTGGGGGCAACATCGCCGCCACCATTGCTGTCGAACAGGCGCCCGGGGTTGGGCTCACAATGCGCAACTGCGGCATCTTTGTCATCTCCGTATACACGGTGTTCGCCAGACCACGGTTGTAGGCCTCGATCCGGTGAATGCCGAGCGCTCGCGTGGCATCGAGCGCTTCACCGAGACCGACAACTATCGTGAGCGGCGCGAGACCGGCAGAATTCGAACCTACCGCCCGGCCGAGCTGCCATTGCGGCGGATCGAAAGCGCCCGCCGCGTTCTTCGCGATATAAACGAAGCCCGTCCCCTTGGGCCCCATCAGCCATTTGTGACCGCTCGTCGCATAGGCGTCGCAGCCGATGGACCGGACGTCGAAGCTTATTTGCCCGACAGCTTGGGCTCCATCCACCACGCAAAGCACGCCGCGCGACCGCGCGATCCGGGCGATTTCTGCAACTGGCATTCGCAAGCCTGTCGGAGCTAGAACGTGGCTCACGCTAATCACTTTGGTCTTCGGTGTGAGCGCGGCAGCATAGGCATCTACGATCCGCTGCGGATCATGCTCTTCGAAGGGCAGCTGAATACGATCGACTACCACACCGCTCATTTTCTCCCGGTGTAGCCATCCGACCTCGCCGCCTTCGTGCTCAAGATTGGATAAAAGAATCCGATCCCTAGCGTTCAGCTTCACGCTATGGGCCAGGGTCGTGATTCCGTCCGTTGTTCCACGTGTAAAAAGGATTTCGTTTGCGGAACAGCCAAGCAGCGCTGCTGCCTTTCCGCGCACATCGTCTGCCGCCGTGAAGACGGTGTCGGGCTGGTCGGAATAACATTGTGCAACCGGATCCCTCTCGAGCTGCCGCCATGCCGCGATAGTGCGGGCGAGGACGCGATTGGGCGTCGGGCCGGCTGACGCTGTGTTGAGATGGATCAGACCGGGAGGAAGGCTCAGCTCACCAGCGGGGATCAGTGGGCCACCTTGGACTGCAGCGCTCACGCTGGCGACGTCGAGCGCCGGCAGCAACCCCAGAGCCTGAATCAAACCCCGCCGACTGGTCGTTCCAAACGCGTCCATAACTGCTGCCCCCGTGTTGCCGATGCGGACAATGACATGTTGGGCGCGGTGGTCCCATTCGCCGCTGTCCGCCCGAAGGCGGACGCTGTTCTAGGGTCCCCTTTCCACCCATTGCGGACATCGGCGAAAATACTGTCCTAAAGCCGCCCTAAAATGCCAAAGTTGTCATATTGAGTCTCGTCCTCGTTCGCTCTTTGCAGCTTTCCGAATTTCCTTCGCGCAAATAGCGTCACGAGCGTGAACATGTGTGAACTTGTCAACATTCGCGGCGCTGAGTCCGACCCTACCGCCGCCGCGCGAACATGATCAGCGCGACGCCGACCACCGCCAGGATCGCCCCGCGTGTCGCCCACGGCCGCTGGTCGAGCATGAAGCTCGATGCCGGCCAGTGGACCACCCCGGTGCCCTGTCCGACCCACAATATCCCCATCAGCAGCGCAAACACCCCGACGATCAACAGCAAGGTCTTCATGGCAATTCCCTTCGTTCGAAGTCGGACGATAGCACGGACCAACCTAGCCGCGTAGCTGCGCCTGCGTGCGCTCGCGGATTCGGCGCTGGAGGATGGTCAGCGGCATCGCGCCTTCCTTGAGCACCTCGTGGAACTGCTTGAGATCGAACTTCGCCCCCAGCGTCGCCTGCGCCTCGGCGCGCGCGCGGGTCCAGGCGAGATGGCCGATCTTGTAGCTGCACGCCTGCCCGACCGAAGCACAATAGCGCTCGACCTCGCGCTGCACTCGCGGGCGTGCAAACCCTGTCGTCGCGACCATGTAATCGATCGCTTTTTCGCGGCTCCACCGCTTTGAATTGAGCCCGGTGTCGACCACCAGCCGCGCTGCGCGGAACAGGTAGGACTGCAGATACCCCGCGCGCTCGATGCCGTTATAGCCGCCAAGCTCGTCGGCCAGCTGCTCGGCATAAAGCGCCCAGCCCTCACCATAGCCGGAATAATAGGCGTTGCGGCGGATCATCGGCAGCGCGCCCGAGGTCTGCGCGATCCCGCCCTGCAAATGATGGCCCGGAACCCCCTCATGATAGGTCAGCGCGGGCAGCTGATACTTGGGCCAGTCCGAGGTCGACTTCAAATTAATGTAGTAAATCGCCGAACGCGAGCCATCGATCGTCGCCGGCTGGTAATAACCGTTGGGCGCGCCTTCCTGGATGTTCGGCGGCACGCGGCGGATCTCGAGGCTGCGATGCGGCACCGTCGCGAAGGCGCGAGGCAGCCGCGTTATCATGTCGGCAAACCCGGCGTTGAGGCTCGCGATCAGCGCCGCGCGGCCAGCGTCATCGTTCGAATATTGCTGCGCCGCCGAGGCGTTGAGCGCGGTCAGCCGCTCGCCGACGCTGCCATTCGTGTAACCCGCCGCCTTGAGAATAGCATCGAGTTGCCCGCTGATCTCGGCGACCTGCTGCAGCCCGAGCACATGGACCTGCTCCGGCGTCAGGTCGGTGGTCGTCGCCTGGGCCAGCGCCACCGCGTAAATCTCGTCGCCATGCGGCAGCCGCCACGCCCCGTCACCCGCCGGCGTCGTCGACCGCAGCTGCTGAACCAGCGCCATCTGCCGGTCAAGCGCGGGATAGACCCGGGTGCTGACGATCGCCTCGGCGCGCCGCTGCCAGTCCCCCGCGATCCCCGCCTTGGCCGCGCGCGAGGTCAGCGCGGTCACCAGCCCGCTCGTCGCCGCCGGCTCGTCGCGCAGCGAGTGCATCTGCTTCAACACGAGGTCGAGCGACCAGCCCGGCGCGACATAGCCGCGCGCCGCCTGGCGCCGCTGCTCGGCACTCTCGTTATCCATCACTGTCGCGAACTGGTCGAGCCGCGCGAGATAGGCCTCGGCATCGCCGCGCGTCGCGATTGTGTGGGTGTTGGCGAGGAAATCGGGGATCGAGAAATAGGCCCCGTCCTGCTGGCTCCAGATGTAGGGGCTGATCGCGCTGTTAATACCGAACCGCCGCGGCGCCACTGTGTCGGTTGCAATGTCGTAGAGCACGACTTCGCGATTGAGCTTGGCCGCCGCCGACAGCCCCGCTGAGGGCACCGCATTAAGCTGACGCAAATAGCCCGTCCGCCGCGCCATATCCTGCGCCCGCGCGAGCTGATACGGCCGCGTTTCGAGCATCGACTTCAACCGCGCATTCGGCCCCTTGTCGAGCCCGAGCGCGGTCGCATTGGTCGGCGAATGCGCGATCTGGTCGGCGAAAATCCGGTCGAACAGCAAGTTCAGCCGCGCATCGCCCCCGGCCCCCCGCCCAAGCGGCGCGGCGACACTATCGGTCGAAACGACCAGCGCGGCGGCACCGCTGGTAGCGAGAAATTGACGGCGGTCCATGGCGAATCCCCTGATGATCAGGGGCGCGATGCTAGGCCCGGCGACCGCGCTGGCAAGCCCACCGGTCGAACTCAACGCTACGTCTGCAGATGATATTGCTTGAGCAGGTCGTAGAGCGTCGGTCGGCTGATCCCGAGCAATTTGGCCGCGCTCGAGATATTATTCTCGGTTCGGGTCAGCGCCTGGCGGATCGCGCGGCGGTCGGCGACTTCGCGCGCGGCGCGCAGGTTGAGCGCGATGTCGCGCTCGTCGGGGTCGGTGCCTTTCGCGCCGGGGAGGTCGAGATCGGCCGCGCCGACCATCTTGCCGTCGGCCATGATCACCGCGCGTTTGAGCCGGTTCTCCAGTTCGCGGACATTGCCCGGCCACGGATAGGAGTCGATCGCGGCGAGCGCATCGGGGGCGAGGCCCTGAACCCGCGGGTTGAGTTCGCGCGCGTATCGCGTGGCGAAATGGCGCGCGAGCAGGACCGAATCCCCCGGGCGCTCGGCGAGGCTGGGGATCTTCACGACGATTTCGGCGAGGCGGTAGTAAAGGTCCTCGCGGAACCGCCCGTCGGCCTGCATCGCGTCGAGATCCTGGTGGGTCGCGCACACGATCCGCGTGTCGACCGCGATCGGCGTCCGTCCGCCGATCCGCTCGATCACCCGCTCCTGGAGGAAGCGCAGCAATTTCACTTGGAGCGGAAGGGGGATGTCGCCGACCTCGTCGAGGAACAGCGTGCCCCCCTGCGCCAGCTCGATCTTGCCCGGGGTCGTCTTGACCGCCCCGGTAAAGGCGCCGCGCTCATAGCCGAACAGCTCGGCCTCGAGCAGGTTTTCGGGGATCGCGGCGCAGTTGATGGCGACAAATTCTCGCCGCGCGCGCGGCGACAGTTCGTGCACCGCCCGCGCTAGCAATTCCTTGCCGGTGCCCGATGCGCCGAGCAGCATGACCGACACGTCGGCGCCGGCAACGCGCTCGATCGTCCGCGCGACCTTCGTCATTTCGGGCGCGGCGCTGAGGAGCGAGCCCAGGATGGTATCGCCGCCGCCCTGCTCCTCGAGCAGCCGGTTCTCGCGCTCGATCGCCTGGAGGTGGAATGCGCGCGCTACGATCAGGCCGAGCTCGTCGATGTCGACTGGCTTGCGATAGAAATCATAGGCCCCGAGCGCGATTGCCTTCAACGCGGACTCGCGCGCGCCGTGGCCCGACGCGACGATCACCTTGGTGTCGGGTTTCAGCGCCAATATCTCGGTCAACGTCGCAAACCCCTCCGCCGTCCCGTCGGGATCTGGCGGCAGGCCGAGGTCGAGCGTGACCACCGCGGGCTCATGCGCGCGCAATTGCTCGATCGCCGAGGTGCGGTCGCTGGCGACGATCACCCGATAGCCCTCATAAGCCCACTTCAACTGGCGCTGGAGCCCCTCGTCATCCTCGATAATCAACAGCACGGGCAGTTCTGGTGTGTCGGTCATGCGATCTTCCGTTGTGGGGTCGCGTGGCGGCCCTGCGCGGGCTCGGCTGCGATGAGGTGAATGACGAACTGGCTGCCCTTGCCGGGTGTCGAGGTGACCGCGAGCCGCCCGCCCATCGCGGTGATGAGCGCGCGCGATTCGAACGCGCCGACGCCGAAGCCGCCATCCTTGGTCGATGCGAACGGCTGGAACAGGCGGTGGCGGACGAACTCGGCGTCCATGCCAATCCCGCTGTCGATGATGGTGATGGCAATCTCGTCGCCGTCGGCGGTGACGCGGACCGTGACCTGGGCGCCGCTTTCCGACGCGTCGATCGCGTTCTGGAGCAAATGCCCGATCGCTTGCTCGAGCCCCGGCGGATCGACCATCGCCCATAGCGACGTATCGCCGAGCAATCGCACCGGATGGTCGCGGCGCTTGGCGGCGATCGCGGCGGACAGCAGGTCGCGTAGCGGGGTCGGCTCAGCCCGCTCGCGCCGCGCGCCGCCCTGCGGGGCGAGCCGGGCGAGAAGGTCGTTCATCTTGCCGACCGAGCTCTTCAGCGTCGCGACCATGTCGGCGCGAAAATCGGGGTTGTCGGCGTGGCGCTCGGCGTTGCGCGACAGCAACGATAATTGGCTGACGAGGTTCTTCACGTCGTGGAGGATGAAGGCGAAGCGACGGTTGAATTCCTCAAACCGCTGGGCGTTGAGCAGCGCTTCCTGGCCGTGCGCTTCGGCGAGGCTCGATGCCGCCTGCCGCCCGGCGGTGCGCAGCAGGTCGAAATCCTCCCAGTCGAGCGAGCGGCGGTAATCGGGCGCGGCAAGGAGGACGAACCCGACCAGCCGTTCATGGTGGATCAGCGGCACGCCGACCCAGGCGACCGCGTCGTCAATCATGAAGTCGGGGACGTCGAGCGGTCGATCCTCATGGCCATGCCGAACCGCGTCGAGGTCGACGATCCGGCCCTCCGCCTCGACCCCGCGCCAGAAAGCGGCGGCGGGGCGCGGATCGCCGGCGGCGAGCGGCTTGCCTGGCCACTTCCATGCCGCCGCAGGATCGATCGCGCCGGCCTCGTCGGAGACCAGCAGAAGCCCGCCGGGCGCGTCGAGAATGTCGGCGAACGCTTTCACCACCCGCTCGCCGAGCGGCGCGGCCTCGGCGCCGCTACGGCCGATCGTGCCGGTGAAGCGCAGCCACTCGGCGCGATAGTCATAGCGATGTTCGAAGAAATGCTTGGCCAGCTTGACCTTGAACCAGGCGCGCGCGCGCGACGACGGCAGCAGGACCATCGCCCCGATGGTCAGGGCCGCGATCGCGCCGACGGTCAGGCCTTGGGTCCAGTCCCAGCCGGTGCCCTTGAGCGCGGTCGCGAGGATCGCCATCACCGCGAAATAGGCGCAGATCGCGAGCAGCGAGAGCGACTGGAAGGCCGCGGTGCGCGACAGGCGGATGCGCCAGCCCTTCTCCTGCCCGCGGCTGAGCGCGAACAGCGGCATCGTCGCGGCGATCAGCAGTCCGCGCCACGTCAGCAGGCTGTCGGCAAGCGGCGCGCCGAGATAGGCGAAGGTGTAAAGGTTGAGATCATAGCCCCACGACAGCGCCAGTGCGAACATCGCCAGGCGGATCGGCCCACGGCTCGACGGCGCCGCCTGCGCGTACACATTGTGGACGATAATCAGCGCGCCCGCCGCCATCACCACGCGGAGCAATCGCGAGGTCTGGTCGAAGGCTTGGGCGACGTCGGCGGGCACGGTCGCCGAGATCGTCAGGATGTTCAGGACCAGCTGGCACCCGATCACCAGTGCCTCCGCGCCGAGCACCAGGCGCACGCCGCCCGCCGGCGCCTCTTCGATCCGCTCGGGCGCGGCGAGGCCGTAGAGCAGCGCGATCCAGACGAGGTTGCGGAAGGTCTCCGCCAGCACCGCCAGCGGCGAGGCGGGACCGCCGATCGCCGCGAGCCAAGCCCACGCCGCAGTCAGCAGGTAGGCGGCGAGGAGCATTGCCTGGCTGCGATCGCTGACCCCGGTCCGCAGCCGCCACAGCAGCAGCGACGCGAAGGCGGCGGCCGCCATCGCGTGCGTCCAGAAGCTGAGCACCGGCTCGACTGTCAATTCGCCCGACATGGCGCGCACTGTCGGCAAAATTTACAAAGAAGTGGTGAACGCTTGGCGAAACAGCCATTTTTCGGCAAGGCGGTGCCCACGGGAGAAAGCGATGACGAAGCGGATGATGGGGTCGAGCGGGATCGAGGTCGCGAAGCTCGCACTGGGCGGGAACGTGTTCGGCTGGACCGCCGACGAGGCGACGAGCTTCGCCATTCTCGATGCCTTCGTCGATGCCGGCGGCACCATGATCGACACTGCTGACGGCTATTCGGCTTGGGTGCCCGGCAATGAGGGTGGCGAGAGCGAGACGATTATCGGCAAATGGCTAAAGCAGCCCGGCAAGCGGAACCGGGTCGTCATTGCAACCAAGGTCGGCTTCATGGCCGGGCTCGCGCCCGACACAATCGCTTCGGCGTGCGACGCCTCCCTTGCGCGCCTGGGGATCGAAACGATCGACCTTTATTACCAGCACAAGGATGACGAGAAGGTGCCTCTGGCCGACAGCCTTGGCGCGATCGACGCCTTGGTAAAGGCGGGCAAGGTGCGGGCGATAGGCCTGTCCAACTTCACGGCGCCGCGAATCGAGGAGGCGTTGCACGTCGCGCACCATGCGGGGCTGACGGTACCGAGCGCGTACCAAGGCTGGTACAACATGCTTGAGCGGCAAAAGTTCGAAGAGGCGATTGCCGCCGTGGTGCTTGGCCAGGGGCTGGCGATGTTCCCATTTTACGGCCTGGCCAATGGGTTCCTGACCGGCAAGTACCGGTCGCGAACCGACCTCGGGAAATCGGTTCGTGGTTTACGAAACGTCGAGTATTTCGAGGGCAAGGGACCAAAGGTCCTGGCCGCGCTCGATGAGGTGTCGCGTGAGAGCGGAGCGTCGCTCGCCGCGATCGCGCTGGCATGGACGATGGCCCAGCCCGGGATTACCGCACCGATCGCGAGCGCAACAAGCCTCGCGCAGGTCGAGGAGCAGGTGGCTGCGTTAACGTTGACGCTGACGCCCGGCCAGATCGAGCTGCTGGATCGCGTGAGCGAGTAGCTATCCGGCCGGAACCAGTTCGATCACGTCGATCTGAGATTCGAACGTCGGTCGCGGTATCAGCAGCCGCCAGCGCTGCGGGCCGATCCGCTCGACATAGCCCGCCACGTCGCGGTCGGGGTCGCCGCCATATTGCATCGTGCGATTCTCGTCGCTGAGCATCAGCGTACCGAGGAAGATGGTGCGCAGTGCATCTCCGGGGAAGATCAGTCCGACCTGCCGCTGCGACCCGCTGAGCTTGGCTAACCCCTGCAGCCCGCGCTCGGCGCGGACGCGGCAGGTGAACGCGGGATAGGCGATATAGTCGAGCAGCCCGGCCGACTTGGCGCCGAGCTTGGTCACCCGGCAGTTATAGGTGCCGTTGGGGATCGCCGGGCCGGGCAGCGCGGCATCGGGCGCAAGCAGGGCGCCCTCGGCGTCGACCTTCGCCCCGGCGCCGGACCGCCGCGCCGCCGCCAACCCCTCGACGAACGCGCCGCGCCAGTCGCGCAGCCGCGCGCGGTCGGCATCGGTGGCGACGAGGTGCCAGTCGCGCGCCGGCTGGTCGATGATCGCTCCCTCGCGGTTGAGCGTTCGCTCCATCGACGAGCAGGCGCAAAGCAGGGTGAGCGCCGCGGCGGGCAGGAGAAATCGCATCACACCAAGGCTAGGCGGCCCCGCCGCCCGCCGCAACCGGCTAGACCATGATCGTTTCAGATTATATCAATCTGAAACGTCAATCAGGCTCTATTGCGCGGTCCAGCCGCCGTCGATGCTCATGTTCGAGCCGGTGATCGACCCGGCTTCCTCGCGGCACAGGAACAGCGCCATTGCCGCAACCTCCTCGGGGGTGACGAACCGCTTGGTCGGCTGCGCGGCGAGCAGCACGTCGTTCATCACCTGCTCGCGGGTCAGGCCACGCGCTTTCATCGTGTCGGGGATCTGGTTCTCGACCAGCGGCGTCCAGACATAGCCGGGCGAGATGCAGTTGACCGTGATCCCGGTCGTCGCAAGCTCGAGCGCGACGGTCTTGGTCATCCCCGCGATGCCGTGCTTGGCCATGACATAGGCGCTTTTGTTGGGGCTCGCGACCAGGCTGTGGGCCGAGGCGGTCGACAGGATCCGGCCCCATTTGCGCGCTTTCATCAGCGGCACCACGGTGCGCGTCAGATACCAGGCGGCGCTCATGTTTAGCGCGATGATCTTCTCATATTGGTCGGCCGGGAAATCCTCGATCGGCGAGACATGCTGCACCCCCGCATTGTTGACGATGATGTCGGGGCCGCCCGTAGCTTCGTGGCAACCGCGCGCCAGCCGCTCGATCGCCGCCGGATCGGTCAGGTCGGCGGGATCATAGCGCGCCGGCGCTCCCGCAGCCGCCTCGAGCGCCGCCCGTTCCGCCTCTATCGCCGCTGGATCGCCGAAACCGTTGATCGTCACGCTCGCTCCCTCGGCAGCGAACACCCTGGCGATCGCGAGCCCGATGCCCGAGGTTGAGCCGGTGACGATGGCGCTCTTGCCCGTGAGGATCATCTGCTCTTCCTGAATGAGATTTCTCCGGCGTTCATAGCGGGCGGATGCCGATCGCCAACCGAATGTTTTGCAACCGGCACGGCCTCCGCGCATTGAGTAGCCACACAGGAGGATCTCGCCATGCGGCTCGACGACCAGCGCGAAAGCGGAAATTTCCAGGACGATACCGGCCGCGGCGGAATGGGCTTCGGCGGTGGCGGCGGCGGCGGGCTCGGCCTGATCTTCTCGCTCATCGCGAGCCGGTTCGGGATTGTCGGGATCATCCTCCTCGCGCTTGGTTATTGCGCGCTGACGTCGCTTGGCGGGCTTGGCGGCGGTGTCATGCCCAGCTCGTCGGTCAGCGCGCCGGGCGGCAAGAGCAGCCTCGACCCGACGATCCAGCATTTCACGCTCAAGGTACTCGGTTCGACCGAGGACAGCTGGGGCAAGCTGTTCGCAGCCTCGGGCAGCCGCTACGAGCCGACGACTTTGGTGTATTATTCGGGTTCGGACGATTCAGGCTGCGGCGCGGCGCAGTCGGCGATGGGACCATTCTACTGCCCGACCGACAAGAAGATCTACCTCGACACCAGCTTCTTCAACGAGCTCTCGCAGCGTTTTCAGGCGCCGGGCGACTTCGCCATGGCCTATGTTATCGCGCACGAGGTCGGTCACCATGTCCAGGACATGCAGGGCATTCTCGACAAGGCGCACAACGCCCAGGCGCGGGCGAGCGATACGCAGGGCAACGCGATCCAGGTCGGGGTCGAGCTGCAGGCCGACTGCTATGCCGGGGTGTGGGCGGCGACCGCTCGGGACAGCAAGGGCCAGTCGCTGATGGAGCCGGGCGACGTCGAGGAAGGAATGCGCGCCGCCATGGCGATCGGCGACGACACGCTGCAGAAAGAAACGCAGGGGCGGGTGATGCCCGACAAGTTCACCCACGGATCGTCGGCGGCGCGGATGGCGGCGCTGCAGAAGGGGCTGACGACCGGCGACCCGGCGCAGTGCGTGAATTTGCAGCAACCGTCAGTGCGAGCGTAACGAAGCAATCCAGCAGATCTTGCCCGCGCCGGATTGCTTCGTCAGCTCGCCCTTCACAATGACGGTTAAAGCTTGACCAGCATCTTGCCCGTGTTCTTGCCCCAGAACAGTCCGAGGAACGCCTCTGGCGTCTGCTCCAGCCCATCGACCACCGTTTCGCGGCTCTTGACCTGGCCGTTCGCGATCCAGCCGCCCATGTCGCGGTAGAAGTCGCCCATGTGACCGAGATAATCGGTCCAGATGAAGCCTTGCAGCCGGATGCGCATCCCGATGACGCGCATGATGTAGCGAAACATCGCTGGCTCGCCGCGATTATAGTTGTCGATCATCCCGCAGATCGCGAAGCGCGCATCCTTGCGTGCATGGGCGAGGGCGGCGTCGAGGTGATCGCCGCCGACATTGTCGAAATAGACGTCGATCCCGTTCGGGGCCGCTGCTCCGAGGGATTTGACCAGTGGTCCGGCCTTGTAGTCGATCACCTCGTCGGCGCCGAGCGTACGGACATAGTCGCATTTCTCCGCGCCGCCGGCCGACCCGATCACGGTCATTCCCCTGGCCTTGGCGATCTGGACCACCGCCGATCCGACCGCACCTGCCGCAGCCGAGACGAACACGATGTCGCCTTCCTTGGCCGACGCGGCCTCGAGCAGCCCGAAATAGGCCGTCCCGCCGGTCAGCCCGAGGATGCCGAGGAACGCCTGCGGCGCAACGCCGAGGTCGGGCAGCTTGTTGAGCGCGGAGGCCGGCGCCACCGCCTCGTCGCGCCAGCCGAGCATGTGCATCACGGTGTCGCCCGGCTTGAACCCCGGATCGCGCGACTCGACCACTTCGCCGACCGCGCCGCCCTCCATCGGGGCGTCTAGCGCGAACGGCGGGACGTAGGATTTCGTGTCGTTCATCCGCCCGCGCATGTACGGGTCGACCGACAGAAAATGGTTCTTCACCCGCACCATGCCGTCTTCGAGCGCGGGCAGGGCGATCTCCTTAAGCGCGAAATTGTCGGGTGTGGGCATGCCAATGGGGCGGCTCATCAGGTGCCAGGCGCGGGCCATCTTCACTCTCCTTGGATTGGGTGGGCCCGCTCTGGCGCGCTACCACGCAAAAGAAAAGCGCTGACGGGGAAGGGCTGTCTTCGCCGGCCCCCGGCCGCGAGATGGTGGAGGTTGCTGAATGAAGACAATGCTGGTGCCGTTCCCGCCGGACGGGACCGACCGTAGGGCCGCATCGACCCAGTGAAGGAAGGAGGAAAGAGGCCGTTGCCAGCCTTGCCAAGCGCCGCTATTGGGCACGCTCGCCGGGTGCGGGGCTGTAGCTCAGATGGGAGAGCGCTGCAATCGCACTGCAGAGGTCAGCGGTTCGATCCCGCTCAGCTCCACCACGCTCGGCCGTCGATCAACTAAGCCATTGGACTGACGAGGATAACCTAAGGACGCTGCTCGTCCTTCTGTCGTCCTGTCGACTCGCTCGTGTCGCTCGCTGACACAAACCTGACACAAGGGCGACAGATATGGCGACTGTAACGAAACGCGGCACGAGCTGGTTTGCTCAGGTGCGCCGCAAGGGCTTTGCTCCTCAATACAAGACATTCCGATTCAAGGCCGAGGCACTAGCTTGGGCGCGTCAGGTGGAGGGTGCGATTGACGAAGGGAAGGTTCCTTTCGGTACGCTTAGTCCCAAAGGCTTGTCCCTGCGTTCCCTGCTCGACCGCTACAAGGCGGAAGTGACCCCGAGGAAGAGAAGTGCCGCTTCCGAGAACCTAAGGCTTGCGAAGCTACAGAGAGACCCCCTCGCCGACACTGACCTAGGTTCGTTGGAACCAAATGCCATCGCAGCGTACCGGGACCGACGCTTACGCATCGTGAAGCCCGCAACCGTTCGCCGTGAGCTTGCACTTCTAACCCATGCCCTGAACATCGCCAGCCGCGAGTGGGGTTACGCTTTGGCTCGGAACCCCGTCGCTGTTGTCCAGCAACCCACCGTAGACAACGCCCGAGAACGCCGATTGCGAAAGGGAGAGCTTGAGAAACTGGAGGTGGCGTCGAGGGCGTCCCGTAATGGCTTAGTGGGGCCCATCGTGCGGCTCGCAATCGAGACTGCGCTGCGCCGAGCTGAAATAATTAATTTGGAATGGCGTCACGTCGACCTGGTCCAGCGGACAGCGCACATACCAGTCACCAAATCGGGCAAGGCAAGAACCATTCCACTGACCGACGGAGCCGTCTCTATCCTTCGCCACAGGCGCACGGAAGCTGAGGTCCAAGGAAAGGTGTTTCCCATAACGGCCAACGCTCTACGGCTCTCCTGGGAGCGCCTACGACGCCGTGCGGGCCTTGTGGACCTGCGCTTCCACGACTTGCGTCACGAGGCTATCTCGCGGTTCTGTGAGCTTGGTCTGACGCTGGCGGAGGTAGCCTTAATCAGCGGACACAAGGACTATCGGATGCTCGCCCGCTACACCCACCTCCAGCCGATGGACTTGGCGATGAAGCTCAAAGGCAGGGCGTGGGAACCTGGAACCAGCCGACAATAGCGGGGCACGATCCAAGTGAGTAACGTAGTCGTGGCGCGTGCTTTCCTAATGGACGCTAGCGTTCACTCGGGGTGCCTACCGCCGTGACGAGCGAAGCCGGATCGATTCCAAGCGCACGAGCGAAGTCCACTAGTTCGATCACATCTAAGCGCCGTTCTCCAAGCTCTACACGCGACACGAACTGCTTATGAAGGCCAAGCTTTATGGCCAATTCAGCCTGAGTCATGTTCAGCGTTCGTCGCTCGGCAGAGAGACGTTCGATTAGTTGCCGGTAGCGCGGGTCCCGAAAGCCCGGCGTAGTTGCTCGACCAGTTGCCACACAGCGCTGTCGAGCATCTTAGACAGGTCACAGAATCTGTGACAGAATGGGTGATAAACTTAAGGCGCGCACAGTGGGGTGGGGATCGCTTATGGCCCAAGTTGACGACGAGCTGGCGAGTAACCCCTCAGCGCGACTGCAAAGTCTCCATGCGGAAATGCTTGCGGCGGGGGACTATGAACGGATCGCCCGCGAAGCAATGGTGCTGGAAGGTTTGGAAGCGCTCCCCCAACTTTGCGCAGCTGTAGAGGGGATCCGAGTCGAGCTGGCTGGAAAACTGGATGCTATCGGAGTACCTCCGCGGGATAACGGGACTTGGGGGGAAATTGCGTCCGAGCTGGGTGAAAAGCTCGAAGGTCTGGCGTCACTTGCCCAGCTAATTGAAAGTGTTGAGGGGCTTCAAGAAGCGGCCGATAGGCTCGCCATCGACCCACACCTCCAAACGTTATCCAAGGAGGTCGAAAATGCGGCGTCAGGTATCCACAGTCTAGCGAGCGAGCTCCAGTATCTCGCGAGCACCGTAGAAGAACAAGGCGAGCTAACTCGAATGACTATCGCAAGCAGGGCGAATAATATCGAGTGGCTCCTGCGCCTGCTCGTGTTAGCAGCTATTTTGATGATTGTACGATTTTGGCCGAGCGCGGGGTGGCCTTCGGGCCAGCATTTGTTTGGTGGCTCCGGCTGACCCTAGGACGGCGGCTGGAGTCGAAAGTAGAGAATTGCGCTACCCACGTAGCCCGCAAGGCCTAGCGGTGCCGTAGCGAGTCCTGACGGGCTCCTAGAGTCTTTTATGACGTTATGGAGTACCATGAATGGTTACGCCCCATTAGCGGGCTGTCGACAAACGACTCATAGCCGACGCTCCGTCAAGATCCGAGGCTCTTGAACCCAGTTTCGGGTTTTGATAATTCTGATACGCGTTGCCGGAAGACCCGCTTCGCATTGGCGTAAAACCCTTTGGGCGAGGGAAAGAGGATGAGCGACACACAATCCTATTATGCTGCTAGAGCACGCGAGGAGCGCCAGCGAGCAATGGCCTCAGGCGATCCGGCTGTTGCAAAGATCCATGAAGAGATGGCCAACGAATACGAGAGTCGCTTGCAGGATACGGAAGCCTTAGAGCCGCGCGAACAGCGCGCTTGAATATCTAGAAATGTCTGCTTCCCACCCATCATCGGAGGTCCGGCCACCTACTGAGAGGTTCACGCGCCTCGTGAAGGTCCAAGTAACAACAACCGCCGAGCGGCTTTAGCGGCTTTTTTGAAGTCAGGTGGGGAGGGTTCACGGAGGGACCCGAAAGTTTGGCGATAGGGGACCCAAAGGGATCCGCCCTCGCTCGTCAAAGGGGCGAGAGGACCACCAGCCGAGCCTCCTTCGCACCGCACCGCAAGCAACGAAATCGACGGCTGGCTGCCTCTATTGTCCCGGCTCCACATTGACGGGCAACCATTGGCCCCGACATTGTCCTAGCGGCGCCACAGGTTCCACATTCCACGCGAACGCTCGCACCGAAGCGGACAAGGTCTGAGGTCGTGCGTATATGCTTGGTGGACATTCCCGACGCATAGAGAAACCGGAACGATTCGTGAACATCAAGCTCGATTTGGTCGAGGGGCAGTTGCTTGGCGTTTCAGGATATGCTCGCTAGCGTGGATCGTCGCGAGATAGTGATAGAACATCCAACTCAACCATACAGCACGGTCATATTCTAACTTTTGGTCTTGTCGGAGGTGGCGAATCCCAAAATTGTTAGCCAGTTGAAAAAGCTCTTGCTCATCCTTCTTGAGTAGGGCGGTCTTGATTTGCGGGCGGAGCCACTCAAGAACCTCGGCAAGGTCGCGGACGGCCTGGTGGCGTTCGGTTATGCTACTACCATAGCGCCGGAAGCGTGAAACCGCGCCTTTCACCTTTTCGGTTACGGTGGCGTCGGATGAAGGTAGCTGTGCGGACAGGAGATGTCCCAATCCTTCGGGGCTCAATTCCATTAGCTCTCCATGCGCATCCAGCACGTAACCCGGCCCGTAGCGCTCCAGCAAAGGGTTCAGCCGGTCACGATAATCCTCCTGACCGAGTGCCGAGTTGAAATCGCTGTAGTGATAACCACAGCCGTTCCAGTCATGAAAATCTTTCTGCTGTGGTTTGCCAACGTGGTCGAACAAGAACTCTATCAAGTCAAAAAGGTCAGCCTCACTATAATTGTGGAGGCGCCTGTTGATGGGCCACAGACCAGACTTCATGATTGTTGAGGTAACGTAGGCCTCTACATTGGAGCCGATTGCACCCTCTATGTCACCGTCGGTGCAGGATTGTCCGAAAGCCTCGGCAAAATAGCCGCTCGACCAGAAATGGTCAAAGGCATAGGAAAACAGGGAGTTTAGTGTTTCCAAATCGAGCCGTCCGGCATCGGCGTTTGGCGATGTGCGGGCGCTGAAATACCTACGTGGCTTCTTTGGGGTCATGCCGGGAGCATATTAGGTCACGGTTGCCCCGTCGAGGAGTTCTGTTGGGGTATACCCATACGGGCTCCCAACGTGGCACAAATAGGATGTTCCGATAGGGTTGACTTTGGCATTGTGGAACGTCACAAGGCGAGGGTCTAGAGTCTAACGGAACAGGGGTTCTATCATGTTGGTCGGATATGCGCGGGTTTCGAGTGAAGGTCAGTCTTTCGAGCTTCAACAGGATGCACTGGTCGCGGCCGGATGCGAGAAGGTCTTCAAGGAAAAGCGGACGGGCACGACTACGAATGGCCGGGACGCCTTGGGGGAGGCGTTGGACTTCGTCCGCGACGGTGACACGCTTGTCGTCACTCGTCTGGACCGCTTGGCTCGCTCGTCCCAGGACCTCCATAACATCATAGCGGCGCTCACGAAGAAGGGCTCGAAGTTTCGGTGCTTACAGCAAGCGGGCGTGGACACGGACAGCGGCATGGGAAAGCTGGTACTGGCTATTTTGGGCGCCGTCGCTGAGTTTGAGACGGACATTCGTAAGGAACGTCAGCGCGAAGGTATCGACAAGGCGAAGGCGGCTGGCGTCTACAAGGGCCGCAAGCCTAGTGTTGACCGCCAGGCCGTAGCTGATCTTCACGCCCAGGGCATTGGGCCAGCTGCCATCGCCAAGCAGCTCAAGGTGGGGCGCACGAGCGTCTACAGGGCGCTAGGGATGGTGTAGGCTTATTGGTGGCTAGGCGCGACGGCCCGACCGTGTAACAACCGAGCCGTGACTGTCGACGAGTTTATCAGGAAATGGCGGGCGGCTGACCTCAAGGAGCGTTCGGCCGCCCAAGAGCATTTTATCGACCTATGCCGGCTCTTGGGCGAGCCCACGCCAGCTGAAGCCGACCCGAGCGGCACGAGCTATTGTTTTGAGCGCGGGGCATCAAAGACGACTGGCGCCAATGGTTGGGCCGACGTTTGGAAGCGCGGCCACTTTGGCTGGGAATACAAAGGCAAGCGGAAGGACCTAACGGTCGCCTTTGTCCAGCTTCAACAATATGCTCTGGCCCTCGAAAATCCGCCGCTCCTAATCGTCTGCGACCTTGAGCGATTCATTGTCCGCACGAATTGGACGAACAGCGTCAGTGAGGTCCACGAGTTATCCCTTGAGGACCTTCGGGACGCCAGCAAACGCGACATTCTCAAGTTCGCCATGTCGGAGCCCGAGCGCCTCCGGCCTGGAACGACGCGGGCAACCCTCACGGCGCGGGCTGCGGCCGACTTCGCCACGCTGGCTAACAACCTACGGGAGCGGGGCCACGAGGCACATGCCGTCGCCCACTTCATCAACCGTCTGGTCTTCTGCATGTTTGCGGAGGACGTTCAGCTCCTCCCCAACGGCATGTTCTCGCGGATGCTCCAAGCGGCCGATGCGGGCGGCGACTTTGAGGCTTTGGCTGGTAGCCTGTTCGCCGCGATGAGGAACGGCGGGATGGTCGGCTTTGAGAGGGTCGAGCATTTCAATGGTGGGCTATTCGACACGGATGAAACGCTTCCGTTGGGGCCGGACGATATTGCCCTCTGCCGTCGGGTGGCGGCGTTGGATTGGGGTGAGATTGATCCCTCAATCCTTGGGACGCTCTTTGAACGTGGATTAGACCCAAGCAAACGAGCCCAGCTTGGTGCCCACTACACCGACCGCGACAACATCATGCGCATTGTTGACCCAGTGATAATGGGGCCTTGGCTAGCTGATTGGGCTGCCACTAAGGAAGCCATCGAGAAGGCCCTCGAGAAGGCCGGAGAGGGGGCGTCGCCGTCAGTGAAGGCAAAGGGGCGGGCAGCGGCTGCGGGACTCTACAAGGGCTTCCTAGACCGATTGCGGGCCTATCGCGTGTTGGACCCGGCCTGTGGTTCCGGTAATTTCCTCTATTTGGCCCTTCGCGCTCTCAAGGACATTGAGCATCGGGCTGGTCTCGAAGCCGAAGCGGTGGGATTACAGCGTGAATTCCCCGGCGTTGGCCCGGAGAACGTGCTGGGCATCGAATTGAACCCCTACGCCGCGGAGTTGGCGCGGGTGACGGTGTGGATTGGTGAGATACAGTGGATGCGCCGGAATGGCTTTAGCATCCCACGCCAGCCGGTGCTTCGGCCTCTCTCTAACATCGAGTGCCGGGATGCGATTCTTGAGGGTGATGGGGCAGCGTCTTGGCCCGCCGCGAGCGTTATCATCGGCAACCCCCCCTTCTTGGGCAACAAGCGGTTGCGAGCTAGCTTGGGAGACAGCTACGTTGAACGGCTTTTCAATGCCTACAAGGGCGTCGTTCCGGGCGGGGCGGACCTCGTTACGTATTGGGTGGCCAAGGTTGGGTTTTTACTCGCCGAAGCCGCGATTGGGCGCGCAGGACTGGTCACGACAAACTCAATCCGTGGGAGTGCCAATCGACCCGTGCTTCAACCTCTTGCTGAAGCAGGACGTATTTTTGAGGCGTGGAGTGATGAGCCGTGGGTAGTGGACGGGGCAGCGGTCCGAGTGTCCATCATCTGCATGTCCTCTGCACGCGAGCCACAGGCTCAGCTAAACGGGACAGCGGCGGAGCAAATCAACTCTGACCTTTCTGGTTCGACAGACGATCTAACCGAGGCCCGTGGCCTCTCATCAAACCTCGGGATTGCGTTCCAAGGCCCGGTCAAGGTCGGACAATTCGAGGTCCCCGGCGACCTTGCTCGAGAGTGGCTGCTCGCACCCACCAACCCCAATGGGCGACAAAACGCTGATGTATTGCGTCCGTGGGTCAACGGGATTGACGTTGTGCGACGGCCGACAGGCCATTGGATAATCGATTTTGGTGGGTTGTCCGAGCGCGAGGCAGCTATGTACGAGGCGCCATTTGAGTATGTCCGAGAGGTCGTCAAACCGAGCCGCGATGCCAACCGGGATGCACAGCGGCGGGTGAATTGGTGGAAGCTCGGACGTTCCGGTGCCGACCTGAAGCGAGCAACAAGCGGGTTAGACCGCCTAATCGTAACCCCGCGCGTCGCTAAGTTTCGCCTGTTTGCATGGACCCCCGGCTCCACGTTACCCGATGCACGGGTGAATGCCTTCGCCCGTAGTGACGACCTATTCTTTGGTGTTCTCCATTCAAGGTTCCACGAGGCTTGGTCACTTCGTCTCGGCGGGTGGCACGGCGTGGGAAACGACCCGCAATATACCCCGTCGAAGTGCTTTGAGACGTTCCCATTTCCAGCTGGTGTCATTCCAGACCAACCTTCAAGCGAGAGGCCCCGGGATCAGCTTAATGCCGTGGGGGAGGCGGCAAGGCGGCTGGACGAATTGCGCGAGGCTTGGCTTAATCCACCCGAGCTGGTTCGAGCCGAACCCGAGGTGGTGCCTGGATTTCCGCCGCGCTGCCTTCCTATCAGCGAGATTGCCGCTATCAGGCTCGCCAAACGCACCCTCACGGCCCTCTACAACGAACGTCCAACGTGGCTGACCAACGCCCATGCGGAACTGGATGCGGCCGTGGCGGTGGCCTATGGATGGGACCCCAGTATATCAACCGAGGAGGCTTTGGAGCAGCTCCTACAGCTAAACTTAAGTGCTATCGCCGCCAACGCGGCGAAAGTTTCTCGCAGGAAATAATATCAGTTTTGAAGAC
>NZ_JANYGG010000088.1 GCF_025362505.1 Sphingomonas sp.
AGCGCGGTGCCGACGGTGCGCAGGTCGTCGCTCGCCACGCCGGTCTCGGCGGCACGACGCCCGGTGACTTCTTCCTTGGGCTTGCCGAGGCCCGACCAGCGGCCCTCGAACCATTCGGCCTTGTTCGCCTTGTAGCCCGTCGCGGCGGCGAAATCGCCTTCGAGGCGGTTGGTGAACTGGGCGATATTGTCGGCGACCCATGCCTCGTCGACGACGCCCTCGGCGATCAGCCGCTTGGCGTAGAGTTCGCTGACCGGCGGATGATGGCCGATCGCGGCGTACATCAGCGGCTGGGTGAAGCTCGGCTCGTCGCCCTCGTTGTGGCCAAAGCGGCGGTAGCACCACATGTCGATGACGATGTCGCGGCCGAAGGTCTGGCGGAACTCGATTGCCAGCTTGCAGGCGAAGGTGACGGCTTCGGGGTCGTCGCCGTTGATATGAAGGATCGGCGCCTGGACCGCTTTCGCCATGTCCGACGAGTAGGGCGACGAGCGGCCGAACTGCGGGCTGGTGGTGAAGCCGATCTGGTTGTTGATGACGAAGTGGATCGTGCCGCCGGTGCCGTAGCCGGGCAGGCCGGAGAAGCCGAAACATTCAGCGACGATCCCCTGCCCCGCGAACGCCGCGTCGCCGTGGAGCAGGATCGGCAGCACGGTCTTGCCGTGCTTGTCCTCGCGCAGCGTCTGCAGCGCGCGCGCCTTGCCGAGCACCACGGGATCGACCGCCTCGAGGTGTGACGGGTTGGGGAGGAGCGACAAATGCACCTTGTTGCCGTCGAATTCGCGGTCCGAAGAAGTGCCGAGGTGGTACTTCACGTCGCCCGACCCGCCGACATCCTCGGGGTTGGCGGCGCCGCCGGCGAACTCGCTGAAGATCGCGCGATAGGGCTTGCCCATGACGTTGGCGAGGACGTTCAAGCGGCCGCGGTGGGCCATGCCGATGTCGATTTCGGTGATCCCCAGCTGGCCGCCGTACTTGATGATCGACTCCAATGCGGGGATCGCGCTTTCGCCGCCGTCGAGCCCGAAGCGCTTGGTCCCGACATATTTGCGCGCGAGAAATTTCTCCCACTGCTCGCCGTGGATGACCTTTTCGAGGATTGCCTGCTTGCCCTCTGGCGTGAAGACGATCTCGGCGCTCTTTCCCTCCATCCGCTCCTGCAGGAAGCGGCGCTCGTCGAGGTCGTTGATGTGCATATATTCGAGTCCGACCGAGCCGCAGTAGTTGGCCTGGAGGACGGCGATGACCTCGCGGATCGTGGCCTGTTCGAAGCCCAGTGTCCCGCCGAGCCAGATCTTGCGGTCGAGGTCGGCGTCGGAGAAGCCGTGGAACGCCGGGGTGAGGTCGGCGGGGAGCTCATAATGGGCGAGCCCGAGCGGATCGAGCTTGGCGGCGAGGTGACCGCGCACGCGATAGGTGCGGATCAGCATCATCGCGCGGATGCTGTCCTCGGCGGCGTGGCGGATCGCGGTTTCGTCGATCGGGCCGGGAGTTGAAGCGCCAATGTCCGTGGCCTTCGCCGCAACTCGCTCGATCACCGCGTCGGTCGGGTCGAGCCCGGCGTTGACCGCGTCGAGCTCGGCGAGCGGCCAGTTGGGGCGCGCCCAGCTTGGGCCGACCTTCGTTTCAAAGCTGCCGCCTAGATCGTCCATCATGCCTTCTCGTCGCCGTGCCGGGGGCTTAACCCTTGAGCAGCGCGGTTAGTGTCGTGCCCAGCTCAGATGGGCTTGGGGACACGCGAATTCCAGCCGCTTCCATTGCCGCGATCTTGCTTTCGGCGTCGCCCTTGCCGCCCGACACGATCGCGCCGGCGTGGCCCATGCGGCGTCCAGGAGGCGCGGTGCGGCCGGCGATGAAGCCGACCATCGGCTTGCGGCGGCCCCGCTTCGCCTCGTCGG
Organism: Sphingomonas sp.; assembly: GCF_025362505.1. Lineage (GTDB taxonomy): Bacteria > Pseudomonadota > Alphaproteobacteria > Sphingomonadales > Sphingomonadaceae > Sphingomicrobium. The sequence continues at coordinate 1,899 of NZ_JANYGG010000088.1, forward strand.
CGATGAACTGCGCGGCTTCCTCTTCCGCCGCGCCGCCGATCTCACCGATCATGATGATCGATTTCGTCGCCTCGTCGGCCATGAACAGTTCGAGCACGTCGATGAAGTTGGTGCCGTTGACCGGATCACCGCCGATCCCGACCGCGGTGGTCTGGCCAAGCCCGGCCATCGTCGTCTGGTGGACGGCTTCATACGTCAGCGTGCCCGAGCGGCTGACGACCCCGACGCTGCCCTTCTGAAAGATCGATCCGGGCATGATCCCGATCTTG
>NZ_JANYGG010000011.1 GCF_025362505.1 Sphingomonas sp.
TTCATGGCCAACAGCCGCGCCAAGACCAATCGCGACACCGACGGATTCGTGAAAGTCATCGCCGACGCCAAGTCCGACCGCGTGCTCGGAGTATGGATCATCTCGTCACTGGCCGGCACACTCATCGCCGAAGCCTGCATCGCGATGGAGTTCGGCGCGACATCTGAGGACATCGCCTACACCAGTCACGCCCACCCGACCCACGCCGAGGCAATGAAGGAAGCGGCGATGGCGGTGCAAGGCAAGCCGATCCACATCTGAGCCGCCTGCGTTGAGCAAGACCCGCATCCGCACCGTGTTGCGGCGCTACCATATCTGGCTGGGCTGGCTGGTCGGCGTGCCGCTGCTGTTTTGGACGCTGAGCGGCGTCGTCATGGTGTGGAAGCCGATCGACGAGGTTCGCGGCAGCGCGCTGCTCGCTCCCGCCGCGCCGTTCACCTTGTCGGCGACGCCGGTCGTTCCCGATTTCGGCGGGCGACGGCTGACCGCATTGGCGATCGAGCCGCGTGCCGCCGGGCCACGCTGGGTCGCGCAATTTGCCGGGGGTGGCTCGATGCTGGCTGATCCCGCGACCGGCGCGCTGCTGCCCGACCTCACTCCTGCCGATGCCGTCCGCGAATTTACCGCGCGCTATCGTGGCACGGCGCGCATCGTCTCGACCCAGGTGATCGACGCCGCCCGTCCGCCGCTCGACCTGCGCCGCAAGGGTCCGGCCTTCGCCATCACGATGAGCGACGGCGCCCATTTCTTCGTCGCCGCCGACAGCGGGGCGGTGATTGCGACGCGGACCCGCTTCTGGCGCTTCTACGACTGGATGTGGGGGCTCCACATCATGGATCTGGGCAGCCGCGAGAATACCCACAATCCGTGGATCGTCGGCTTCGGGCTGCTGACGTTGCTCACCACCGTGCTCGCGCTCGTCCTGCTCCCGCTCACCGGCAAGCGCCGCCGCCGACCCTAGCTGACCGGCTCCGGCTCCCGTGGTGGCACCGTTCGCGTCGCGAGGTCGCGCTGGAAATAGCCGATGTCGATCCACTCGCCGAGCTTGTAGCCGGGCGCCCGGATCGTTCCGGCGAGGGTGAAGCCGAGGCTCTCGTGGAGCGCAACGCTTGGCCGGTTGGGCAGCGAGATGCTGGCGATGGCGGTGACGAACCCGGCGCGCTCGAGCTGAACCAGAAGCGCGCTCATCAGCCGCCGCGCGACCCCGCGCCGATGGCTGCCGGGCGCGACATACACGCCGGTTTCGACCGCCCAGCGATGGGCCGAGCGCTGGCGGAAATAGCCGCTGCTGGCATAACCGAGCAGCGCCCCTGCCTCTTCGGCGACCAGCCACGGGTAGGCGATACCCGTCCCGCGCACCCGCCCCGCCACTTCGGCGGCGTCGGGCGGCACTTCCTCGAACGTCGCCTGGCTGGTCTCGACGAACGGCGCGTAGATGGCGGCGATCGCGGCGGCGTCGGCCTCGCTCGCCGCCCGGATCAGGACCACAGCCAGCGCAGCACCAGCGCGAACAGCCCGGGCGTCGCGTCGCGCGTCACCGCCGCCGAACTGCTCGGCCCGCACTCGAGGCAGCGCGCCTGGACCGACGGCCCGGCCATGATCTGCTGCACTTCCGCGAGCGCTCGCTCAATCTCGGCGGCGGGCGACGGCGCCAGGCCTGCGAAGGCGTCGGTCGTCCCACGATCCTCGTCATCGTTGCCGGCCAGTGCCGCCATCGCCGCTTCCTGCAAGCTCGCCGGCCGTTCGAGGTAGCGCACGCCGCGCTCGTCGCCGAGCTTGGCGAGTTCGGCCGCCTTGCTAATCGCCTCGGCCATCCCGCCGAACCCGTCGACCAGCCCGAGCTGGCGCGCGGTCCCGCCGTCCCACACCCGCCCTTGCGCGATCTTGTCGATCTCGGCTGGACTCTTGTGCCGCGCGGCGCCGACAATCCCGAGGAAGCGCGAATAGATTGAATTGACCCCCGCCTGGATCAGCGCCGCAGCCTCGGGCGATGGCCCGTGGAACAGGTCGGGCTCGCCCGACAACGGGGTCGTCTTGATCCCGTCGGCGCCAACCCCGAGCTTCTGCAGCGTCCCCTGGAAGCTCGGCAATATCCCGAACACCCCGATTGATCCGGTGATCGTCGACGGTTCGGCAAAGACATAATCGCCCGGGGTCGAGACCCAATATCCGCCCGACGCCGCCACCGACCCCATCGACACGACGATCGGCAGTTTCTTCTCCTTGGCCGCGAGCAGCGCCTGGCGGATCCGCTCGGACGCAATCACCGACCCGCCCGGCGAATCGACCCGCACGACCAGCGCCTTCACATCATCGTCGGCGATCCCCTTGCGGATTGCCGCGGCGATGCTGTCGCCGCCGGCGGTACCGAGCGGCGCCTTGCCGTCGACGATCGTCCCGGCAATCGTGACGATCCCGATCGGCCCGCGCGGATTGCGGTCGACCATCGCCTTCACATAGCTGTCGAGGCGGATCGTGCGGTACCCGGTCCGGGCCTTGTCATCCTCGCCGCCAAGCTTCGCCAGCCGCGCTTCGAACGCGCGCCGGTCGGCGACCCGGTCGACCAGCCCGGCATTGCGCGCCGCCACCGCAAGGTCGCCACCCGCCGCCGCCACCGCGCCCGCCGTGTCCTTCATATAGGCATCGACCTTCGCCGCCGGCCGAGCCTTCACCACGTCGTCGCGCCAATTCTCGAGCAATGCCCCGCCCAGTGCCTGCGCCGCGGCCTTGGCCTCGGGCGACATGTCGCTGCGGATGAACGGCTCGACCGCCGACTTGTAGGTCCCGACGCGATAGACGTTGGCGGTCACCCCCAGCTTGTCGAGCAGCCCCTTGTAATAGAGGTTCTGCGATCCCGGGCCCATCAGTCCGACCGTCCCGAACGGGCTCAGCCAGATCTCCGAGGCATGCGACGCGACCTGATAGCTGTCGTCGGTGTAGCCCGTGGCATAGGCGATCACCGGCTTGCCGCCCGCCTTGACCCGCGACACCGCCGCGCCGAGGTCGCCCATCGCCGCCTCGCCGCCGCCGAGGAAGCCGTCGAAGTCGAGCGCGACAGCCTTGACCCGGTCGTCGCTCTTCGCCGCGTCGAGCGCCGCGACGAGGTCGCGCAGGGCATATTCCTTGACCCGGCCTGATTGTCCCGAGAGCAGCGCGGTGGCGTCGGGCTTCGACGGCTGCTCGACCACCCTGCCGGTCAGCGCCAGCGTCAGCACCCCGTCGCGAACCGGCGGCGGACCGGCCGACAGGGCGACATAGATCGCGCCGAAGAACAGCAGCATGAAAATCAGGACGAGGACGTCCTTGACCCCGACTATCAGCCGCCAGATCGCCCGTACCAATCGCATCTTGTGTCCCTCGCAAATCGCCAGCCGCTGCTAGCCGAGCGCGGCGGGGATTGCGAGCGGCTAGCAAAGATCCCTAAATGCAGCTCTCCCTGACTGGGGGTGTTGCGCAAATATTCGCCGCCCCGCATGACCCCGCACATGTCCGCTTCTCACCCCTGGCGCACCGAGTTCCGGGCGATGCTCGTCCTTTCCTGGCCGCTGATCCTGTCGAACCTGACGATGGCGCTGATCCAGGCGACCGACGTCGTCCTGATGGGCTGGCTCGGGCCGCATGCGCTGGCGGCGTCGGCGCTGGGGCTGAATCTGACCTTCGCCTTCCTGCTGTTCGGAATCGGGATGATCACCGCCTCGTCGCCGATGATGGCGACCGCCTTGGGTCGCCGCGCGCACAGTGTCCGTCAGGTCCGCCGGACCTTTCGCCAGGCGCTGTGGCTGGCGGTGCTGCTCTCGCTGGGGATCTGGCTCGTGCTGTGGAACGCCGAGCCGCTGATCCTCGGCCTCGGTCAGGAGCCGAGCCTGGCGCATGACGCCGGCCGTTTTCTGCGCGGCTATATGTGGAGCGCGTTGCCGTTCCTGCTGTTCCAGGTGATGCGCAATTTCCTCTCGGCGCTCGAGCGGCCGGGCTGGATCCTGGCGATCAGCGCCGTCGGCATCGGCCTCAACGCGTTGCTCGGCTGGGCGCTGATCTTCGGCCACTTGGGGCTGCCCGCGCTGGGCATTATCGGCGGCGGCATGGCGACCAGTATCGTCTGGGCGGTGCTCGCTTTGGCGCTGGCGGCCGTGCTGCTCACCGACCGCCAGTTCGCGCGCTTCCATTTGTTCGGGCGGTGGTGGCGATCGGACTGGCCGCGCTTCGGGGCACTGGTCAAACTGGGGCTGCCGATCGGGCTGGCGATGAGCTTTGAAGGTGCGGTATTCGGCGCGGCGGCATTCCTGATGGGGCTGATCGACGCCGAATCGGTCGCCGCCCACGCCGTTGCGCTGCAGATCGCGGCACTGAGCTTCATGGTACCGCTCGGGCTGGGGCAGGCGGCGACCATCCGCGTCGGCTTCGCGCTCGGCCGCGGCGACCGCGCCGCGATCACCCGCGCCGGCTGGACCGCATGGCTGCTCGGGGTCGGATTCATGGCCGCGATGGCGGCGCTGCTGTGGCTTGAACCACGCCCGCTCGTCACCCTGTTCCTCGAAAACAATGCGGCCAATGCGCGGGTCATCGGCCTCGCCGTCAACTTCCTCGCCATCGCCGCCATCTTTCAGGTGGTCGACGGGGCGCAGGTGGTCGGCGCGGGGATGCTGCGCGGGCTCCACGACACGCGCGTACCGATGTTCTTTGCGCTGATCGGCTATTGGGGCATCGGCATCGGCGCCGGTGCCTGGCTTGCGTTCCGCCGCGGCTGGGCGGGGCAGGGGATCTGGGCCGGACTCGCGCTCGGCCTCGCCGTCGTCGCGCTGCTGATGATCGTGCGGTGGACACGGCGCGAGGTGCTCGGGCTCGGCGCCCCCGCGACTGCCTAGGGCTTAGCCCTCGACGTAGACAACGTCACCGCGCGCCACGGTCGCGAACAGTTTCTTGGCGAAGCTCATCGGCAACCGGAAGCAGCCATGCGACGCCGGATAGCCCGGCACCACGCCGCCGTGGAGCGCGACGCCATAGCGATTGAGGCGCAGCATGAACGGCATCGGCGCGGCGCTGTAGCGGTTGGAGCGGTGAAACACCTGCTTGTCGAGGATCGGGAACTGGCCGACCGGCGATTCATGATTCTTCTTGCCGCTTGAAATGGTCGACGCGCCGATCAGCCGGTCAGCGCGATAGACCCACGCCATCTGGTCGGACAGGCTGACTACGACCCTGACCGGGCCGGTCGCGGGCACGTCGCTGACCCACCGCGAGTCCGGCGCGGCAAGGCTGGCGACCCCGAAGGTCGCCGCCATCTCGGCCTTGGCCTTTGCCGAATAGCCCCAGCCCCATGGGCGCGGCTCGGCGGCGGCTGCCGGAACGACCGGCCCGGCGACCTGCCGTTGGTCGACCGCGCAAGCGGACAGCAACATCTCGGTGACGAGGCCGAAGACGGCCGACTGGCGTTTCAAAAGCGGTGCTCCGGATCTCGGCATGGCTGGTATATCCTGGACCATGCCAAGATTGCGGGGAAATGCGAAGCGTTACGCCTCGATAATGACTGGACTGCCGGTTTGGGTCAGCTCGAACAGCCGCGCGGCGAACCTCACCGGCAGGCGGATGCAGCCGTGGCTGGCCGGATAGCCCGGGTTGTCGCCGCGATCGACGTTGATCTGTCTTTCCTTCAAAATCACGACGGTCTCGCAACCATCGAACCTGAAATGCACAACGATTGCTTGACCTCCTTATGCCGCCCTCCCATATGCGCTGCATCGCTGGCACTCTCATCCGGTGAGTGCCAGCGGCAGGTTCAATCAATTAAAGGGATATCAGGAAGATGGGTTTCAGGCCGCTTCATGACCGTGTCCTCGTGCGTCGCACCGAGGCCGAGGAAAAGACCGCTGGCGGGATCATCATCCCCGACACGGCCAAGGAAAAGCCCCAGGAGGGCCTAGTCGTCTCCGCCGGCACCGGCGCTCGCAACGAAGCTGGCACGGTCCACCCGCTCGAGGTCAAGGCCGGCGACAAGATCCTGTTCGGCAAATGGTCGGGCACCGAGGTCAAGGTCGACGGCGAAGACCTCATCATCATGAAAGAAAGCGATATTCTGGGGATCGTTGGCTAACAGCCGATCGACCTCCCATTGCTCAGATGAGCGATGATCGTGAAGTTTCACTTACACAGAAAGGGTAGCCAACATGGCAGCCAAGGACGTAAAATTCAGCCGCGACGCGCGTGAACGCATCATGCGCGGCGTCGACATCCTCGCCGACGCGGTCAAGGTGACCTTGGGTCCCAAGGGCCGCAACGTCGTTCTCGACAAAAGCTATGGCGCGCCGCGCATCACCAAGGACGGCGTCACCGTCGCCAAGGAGATCGAGCTCAAGGACAAGTTCGAGAACATGGGTGCGCAGATGCTGCGCGAAGTGGCCTCGAAGACCAACGACATCGCCGGTGACGGCACCACCACCGCGACCGTGCTCGCCCAGGCGATCGTTCGCGAGGGCATGAAGTCGGTCGCCGCCGGCATGAACCCGATGGACTTGAAGCGCGGCATCGACCTCGCCGTCGTTCGCGTCGTCGAGGACTTAAAGGCGCGCTCGAAGCCGGTCGCCGGGACCAAGGAAATCGCCCAGGTCGGGATCATCTCGGCCAACGGCGACACCGTCGTCGGCGAGAAGATCGCCGAAGCGATGGAAAAGGTCGGCAAGGAAGGCGTTATCACCGTCGAGGAAGCCAAGGGGCTCGAGTTCGAACTCGACGTC
>NZ_JANYGG010000012.1 GCF_025362505.1 Sphingomonas sp.
ACACTGCAGCTGAAAATCGCAGTGTCGGCGGTTCGAACCCGTCCCTGGGCACCATTTTGCCGTTGCACGCGCGCTGTCGCGAGATCGGCTCAGTGCATCGCCAAACGGGATCCCGTTTTCGATTAAGTCTTGCGCCGAATGGGCGATTTGCTGCATTTGCGTAATGCTGCGGTATCCCACGGGAGGCCGTCATCACGCATGGGCATGATTCGCTAAGGACGGGAACGACGATGCACGGCCTGCCGCCACGCCAAGGGCTCTACAACCCCGCCAATGAGCGGGACGCCTGTGGCATGGGATTCATCGCCCATGTGAAAGGCGAAAAGTCGCATTCGATCGTCGCCGATGGCCTCAAGATCCTCGAAAGCCTGGTCCATCGCGGCGGCGTCGCGGCGGACCCCGAGGTCGGCGACGGCGCCGGCTGCCTGATCCAGCTGCCCGACGCGCTGTTCCGCGACTGGGCCGCGGGCGCATCGCTCAACCTGCCGCCACCGGGCGATTATGCGGTCGCGATGTGTTTCCTGCCGCGCGACGATGCGGCGAGCGCGGTGGCAATGGACCGGCTCGAGCATTTCATCCAACTGGAAGGCCAGCGCATCGTCGGCTGGCGCGAGGTGCCGATCGACCTCGACGCGATCGGCGCGTCGGCTCGCGAATCGATGCCCGCGATCCGCCAGGCAGTGATCGCGCGCGGTCCCTCGGTCCGCGACCAGGATGCGTTCGAACGCAAGCTGCTGACGATCCGCAAGCAGACGCAGAACCCGCTCGCCGACCTCGCGCAACGCAAGGCGCTGCCAGCGCTCAAGGATTTCTACATTGCGTCGATGTCGAGCCGGACCCTGGTCTACAAGGGCATGCTCCAGCCGGCGCAGATCGCGCGCTTTTATCACGACCTGTCGAACCCGCTGACGGTGTCGGCGCTGGCGCTGGTCCACCAGCGCTTTTCGACCAATACCTTCCCGTCGTGGCGGCTGGCGCACCCCTATCGGCTGATCGCGCATAATGGCGAGATCAACACGCTGCGCGGCAACGTCAACTGGATGAACGCGCGGCGGCGCACCTTGGAATCGCCGCTGCTGGGCGCCGATCTCGACAAGATGTGGCCAATCATCCCGCACGGCCAGTCGGACACGGCGTGCCTCGACAATGCGCTCGAGCTGCTTGTCGCGGGCGGGTACAGCCTGGCGCATGCGATGATGCTGCTGATCCCCGAGGCGTGGGCCGGCAATGCCGCGATGGAGCCCAAGCGGCGCGCCTTCTACGAATATCATGCTGCGCTGATGGAGCCTTGGGATGGGCCGGCGGCGGTCGCCTTCACCGACGGGCGCCAGATCGGCGGGACGCTCGACCGCAACGGGCTGCGGCCGGCGCGCTATCTCGTCACCGACGACGACCGGGTGATCATGGCGTCGGAAAGCGGCGTGCTGCCGATCGCCGAGGAGCGGATCGTCAAGAAGCACCGGTTGCAGCCGGGGCGGATGCTGCTGATCGACCTTGAGCAAGGACGGATCGTCGAGGACGAGGAGATCAAGGCGAAGCTGGCCGACGCCGAGCCCTATGGCGAATGGCTGCGCCAGACCCAGTTCCGGGTCGAGGAACTGCCCGCCGGGGCCGAGCCGCAGGTAACACCGCCCGAGCGGCTGGTCGAGCTGCAGAAGATCTTCGGTTACACCGAGGAGGATCTGAAATTCTTCCTCGCGCCGATGGCCAGGGACGGCGACGATCCGCTTGGGTCGATGGGGACCGATACGCCGCTGGCGGTGCTGTCCGACCGGCCGCGCATGCTGTACGATTATTTCAAGCAGAATTTCGCGCAGGTCACCAACCCGCCGATCGACCCGATCCGCGAGAGCCTGGTCATGTCGCTGGTGTCGATGGTCGGGCCGCGCCCGAACCTGCTCGGGCTCGAGGCGGGCAATCACAAGCGGCTGGAAGTCAGCCAGCCGATCCTGACCAATGCCGAACTGGAGAAGATCCGCTCGATCAAGGACAGCCTCGACGGGGCGTTCAGCACGGTCACGCTCGACGCGACGTGGCTTGCCGGGGGCAATGGCGAGGCGCTCGAGGCGGCGCTGCAGCGACTGTGCTGGGAAGCGACCGAGGCAGTCCTCGCCGACGCGAACCTGATCATCATCTCCGACCGCGCGGCATCGGCCGACCGCATGCCGATCCCGGCGGCGCTGGCAACCGGTGCTATCCATCACCAGCTTATCCGCCAGGGCCTCAGGATGCAGGCCGGGCTGGTCGTCGAGACCGGCGAAGCGCGCGAGGTGCACCATATGTGCGTGCTCGCCGGCTATGGCGCCGAGGCGATCAACCCGTGGCTGGCGTTCGACACGATCGCCGCGCTCGACCGCGGCGGCAAAGGCCAGGAAAAGTACATCAAGGGCCTCGGCAAGGGGATGCTCAAGGTGATGTCCAAGATGGGCATCTCGACCTTCCAATCCTATTGCGGCGCGCAGATCTTCGACGCCATCGGCATCTCGCCCAAGCTCATCGAACGCTATTTCACGGGCACGAACTCGCCGATCGGCGGGATCGGGCTGGCCGAGCTGGCGGAAGAGGGCGGCCGGCGCCACCGCTTCGCGACCAGCGGCGGCGAGCAGCTCGACCTCGGCGGGCTCTACGCCCAGCGCGAGGGCGGCGAGGCGCATGCCTGGACGCTGACCAGCATCGCCAATTTGCAGCACGCGGTGCGCGGCAATATCCCGGCCAAGTTCCGCGCCTTCTCGGCCGAGATCGATGCCGGCGACCCGCGCCTGCCGACGATCCGATCGCTGTTCGAATTCAAGGCGGCGGGACCGGCGATCGACGTTTCCGAGGTCGAGCCGGTAAGCGCGATCGTGCGGCGCTTCGCGACCGGGGCAATGAGCTTCGGATCGATCAGCCGCGAGGCGCATACCACGCTGGCGAAGGCGATGAACCGCATCGGCGGCAAGTCGAACACCGGCGAAGGCGGCGAGGAAGCGGCGCGCGCGGTGCGGCTGGCGGATGGCGACAGCGAGCGCTCGGCGATCAAGCAGATCGCATCGGGACGGTTCGGGGTCACGACCAGCTACCTCGTCGAAGCCGACGAACTGCAGATCAAGATCGCGCAGGGTGCCAAGCCCGGTGAGGGTGGACAGTTGCCCGGATACAAGGTCGACGCCGCGATCGCCGCGGTACGCCATTCGACCCCCGGGGTCGGGCTGATTTCGCCGCCGCCGCACCACGACATCTATTCGATCGAGGACCTGGCGCAGCTGCTTCATGATTTGGGCTCGGTCAATCCGACCGCGCGGCTGTCAGTCAAGCTGGTGTCCGAGACCGGGGTCGGGACGGTCGCCGCCGGTGTCGCCAAGTGCCGCGCCGACCACATCACCATTTCCGGTTACGAAGGCGGTACCGGCGCGTCGCCGCTGACGTCGCTGACCCATGCCGGGTTGCCGTGGGAAATCGGACTGGCCGAAACCCACCAGACACTGCTGCTCAATGGCCTGCGCGGTCGGATCACGGTCCAGGCCGACGGCGGGCTGCGCACCGGGCGTGACGTGCTGGTTGCGGCCTTGCTCGGTGCGGACGAATATGGGTTCGCGACCGCGCCGTTGATCGCGGCGGGCTGCATCATGATGCGCAAATGCCATCTGAACACCTGTCCGGTCGGCATTGCGACGCAGGACCCGGTGCTTCGCGCGCGGTTCACCGGCACGCCCGAGCATGTCGTCAATTACCTGTATTTTGTCGCCGAGGAATTGCGCGAGCTGCTCGCCTCGCTCGGCCTGCGCGGCATCGCCGAGGCGGTCGGGCGGACCGATCTCCTCGCGCGGTCGGACCGTGGCTTCGACCATTGGAAGGCGCACGACGTCGATCTCGACGCGCTGCTGTTCCAGCCCGAAGGCGGGATGCCGGTGCGCGAACCGCTCAAGGTGCGCGAGCCCAAGCGGATCGACGCGGCGATGATCGAGGCGCTCGGCGGTCCGCTGCCGGCGACGATCGAGCTTCACGTCGGCAATAACGACCGCACGGTCGGCGCCGCGGCGTCGGGCGAGATGGTCCGGCGGATGGGCACGGAGCGGTTGGCCGACGATAGCCTGACGGTCAAATTGTCGGGTTCGGCCGGCCAAAGTCTCGGCGCGTTCCTGGTCGACGGGATCACGATCGAAGTGTCGGGCGACGCCAACGACTATGCCGGCAAGGGACTGTCGGGCGGCAGGATCATCGTCCGCCAGCCAGACGGCATGCCGCGTACGGCGGCCGACAACATCATCGTCGGCAACACCTGCCTGTATGGCGCGACCTCGGGCGAGGCCTATTTCAACGGCGTCGCCGGCGAGCGGTTCGCGGTGCGCAACTCGGGCGCGACCGCGGTGGTCGAGGGAATCGGCGACCATGGCTGCGAATATATGACCGGCGGAATGGTGGTCGTGCTGGGCAAGGTCGGGCGCAACTTCGCCGCCGGCATGTCGGGCGGGATCGCGCTGGTCCACGACGCCGACGGCTGCTTTGCCGAGCAGTGCAACATGGCGAGCGTGACGGTCGGGCCGGTCGAGGATCCGGCGCAACTGAAAACTCTGGTCGAGGCGCATCGCGCGCGCACCGGCAGCGAACGCGCCACCGCGTTGCTCGGCGATTGGGACCGGGCATTGGGCAAATTCCTGCTCGTCATGCCGGTCGATTACCGCCGGGCGCTCGAGGCGCTGTCGGCCAAGCAGGATCTCGCGGCATGACCGACCCCACCGGCTTTCTGACCATCGAGCGCCACGACCGCGCGGCCCGCCCGGTCGCCGAGCGATTGAAGGACTGGCGCGAATATGTGCTGCCTTTGCCGGCGAGCGAGGTGGCGACGCAGGCCAACCGCTGCATGGATTGCGGCGTGCCGTTTTGCCACACCGCCTGCCCGGTCGGGAACCTCATCCCCGACTGGAACAGCCTGGTCAGCGAGCAGGATTGGCGCGCGGCGAGCGAGCGGCTGCACCGCACCAACAACTTCCCCGAATTCACCGGCCGGATCTGCCCGGCGCCATGCGAGGCGGCGTGCACGCTCAACCTCGACGACGCGCCGGTGACGATCAAGACAATCGAATGCGCGATCGTCGACAAGGCGTGGGAGGAAGGCTGGATCACCCCGCAGGTCGCACCGCGCGGGACCGGCAAACGAATCGCGATCGTGGGTTCGGGCCCCGCCGGGCTCGCCTGCGCGCAACAGCTGGCGCGGATGGGGCATGCGCCGACGGTCTTCGAGAAGAACGACCGCATCGGCGGGCAGCTCCGCTACGGCATTCCCGATTTCAAGATGGACCGAGCGCTGATCGACCGGCGGATCGCCCAGATGGAGGCCGAAGGGGTCATCTTCCGGCCGAACATGGAGATCGGCGTGACCGTCTCGGTCGACCGGCTGCTCGACGATTATGATGTGATGGTGCTGGCGGGCGGGGCGGAATGGCCGCGCGACCTCGACATTCCCAACCGCGGCGCGAGCAACATCCACTTCGCGATGGATTTCCTCACCCAGTCGAACCGGCGCCAGGCCGGGCTGCCGATCGAGGGCGAGGAGATCATCGCGACGGGCAAGCATGTCGTGGTGATCGGCGGGGGCGATACCGGTTCCGACTGTATCGGCACATCGAATCGCCAAGGCGCGGCGTCGGTCGTCCAGCTGGAGATCATGCCCGAGCCGCCGGTGCGCGAGAACCAGCCGCTCGTCTGGCCGCACTGGCCGTTGAAGCTGCGCACCTCGACCTCTCAGGAAGAGGGGGTAGAGCGAATGTTTTCTGCCGCCACGCGCGACGCGATCGCGGAAGGCGGAGAGGTCCGTTCCTTGATCGTCGAGCGCGACGGCGAGGCGGTCACCATGGCCGCCGATCTCGTCCTGCTGGCGATGGGTTTCCTCGGTTCGCCGGCGGATGGCGTGGTCGGCAAGGCCGGTGCCATCATCGACCGCCAATCGTACAATACCAGCCGCGAAAACGTCTTCGCGTGTGGCGACATGCGTCGCGGACAGTCGCTTGTCGTGTGGGCCATCCGAGAAGGACGCGAGTGCGCCAAGCGGGTCGGTGAACATTTGACGTCCCCAAAGGCCATCTAGGCCACGGGATCCCATTGTGCGGCGCAGCAAAAACACCCACAACGGCTGAAGCTCGGAAAGCCGCTCGATCAAATAGAAGTGGAATGTCCGGCCCGGGAGAAAGGCAACTTTTCGGGGGACTAAAATGAAAAAAATGATTTTGGGCGCGGCGACGCTGGTTCAGCTGTGCGCGCTGTCCGCGCCAGCCGCGGGCGCGGAGACGGCCGAGGCGAGTCCGCCACCAAAAAGCTGGTCGGACTCGATCAAACTGTCGGGATCCGTGGAGGCGGGTTATACACACAGCAGCAAAAGGCCGCCCGACGGAATCAATTTCGGTCATCTATTCACAGATCGTAACAATAGGCTGCTTCTCAACCAGACCCTGCTTACCGTCGAACGCCCGATTGATTCCGGCTCCTCAGCGATCGATGTCGGATTCAAGGTGCAAGGAATGTACGGTTCAGATGCCCGTTACACCCACTTTCTCGGGGAACTGGACCGGGTGACCAAACGTCGGACTCAGTTCGACGTTGTCGAGGCCTTCGTTCAGACGCATCTGCCGGTGCTTACCGCTGGCGGTATCGACGTGAAAGCTGGGCAGTTCGTCACCTTGGAAGGCGCCGAAGTCATTCCGGCCTCAAGTAATTTCTTTTATTCCCACTCGTATATCTTTAACTTCGGTATACCATTCAAGCACACTGGTGTTCTTGCAACCGTCCATGCCAGTAAGAGCCTGGATATCTACGCCGGCGTTACTTCCGGCGTGAACACAACACTGGGTCGCGGAGACAATAACGGCTCGCCCTCGTTGCACGGGGGGGTCGGCCTGAATCTCCTTGGCGGTGCGCTTACGATCGCCGCGACCACAAGCATCGGACCGGAGATTCCCAGGGGCACCCCAGGTGTGCGGCCTAACCATGATCTTCGTTATCTCAATGACATGACCGTCATCTGGAAAGTCACTCCGAAGCTTACGTCGACGACCGACTTTAACTATATTCGAGATGACGGTTTCAACGCGTCCGGTGGCGGCATTGCGCAATATCTGACCTACGCAGTCAATGACCAAGTAGGCGTGGGTATCCGAGGTGAAGTCTGGCGGGACAGCAACGCGTTCTTTGTCGCGGCATTCCCCGGGAACATGGATTTTGTGAATGCCGAGAAGGGCAGGCCCGCGACTGTGATTAGTGGGGGGAAGACAACCTACGGAGCGCTGACGTTGGGGGTAAACTTCAAGCCAACGGTGCCCAAGCCTCTTGGCGGAATTTTGGTTCGCCCCGAAATTCGCTATGATCGGTCGCTGAATGACACAACGCCGTTTGCCGCAGGCACGCGAAAGCATCAGTTGACCCTCGCGACCGATGTCGTGCTGACTTTCTGAAACATCGGCCTCGGCCCCCGCGGCAAGTTAACGTTGTCGCGGGGAGCGGAGGAAGGTCGAATCTGCTCAACGGCAAGTGTTACGAGATGTGCGCGGGTCTCGATTTCCTTCAGGCAGCCAAGACAATCGCGCCCGCAGGCCTCGGTCTGCGAGCGTTTTGCTGCATCCTGCGACAAGCCTGCGGAGGGCGCGGGACAAAAAAGAGGCCGGGCGTTGCCACCCGGCCTTTTGAAAGTTTTCAGGAGAGGATGCCTCGAAAGGCAAGGTTTATATCGCATCGCACCATTAATGTTGCAAGTGCGAATTCCTCACATTTCATCGTTTTTGCTACCTACATCTTCATCGAGCCGGCGATCCGGCGGAGCCACGACCGCGGCAGAAGGCGGTGGCCCTGCGCCCCGGCCTTGTTGACGAGGCCGGGAATGACGATCGCCTTGCGCGCTTCCAACGCCTCCAGGCCGGCCCGGACCACGTCCGATGACCGTGCGGCGATGTTCTCGAAGCCACTCCCGCTAGCGAAGCCCGCGACCTCGCCGAACTCGGTCGCGGTCGGACCGGGACACAAAGCGGTGACGGTAATGCCCTCGCCCTTGAGTTCCTCGTGAAGCGCCTCGCTGAACGACAGCACGAACGCCTTGGTCGCGAAATAGACCGCCATGCCAGGCCCGGGCTGGAAGGCGGCGGTAGAAGCGACATTGAGGATCGCGCCCTTTCTCTTCGCCAGCATGTCGGGCAGGACGGCGTGGGCGAGTTCAGTCAGCGCGCCGCAGTTGAGGTCGATCATCGACCGCTGGCGCGCGCCGTCGAGCCTCGCGAACTTGCCGCCGAGGCCGAATCCGGCGTTGTTGACCAGCAGCGAAACAGTCTCGCCCGCCGCCTTGATATCGGCCATCAGCTCGGCCACCGCGCCCGGCGCGCCAAGGTCGCAGGCAACCGCGCGGGCATGGCCGAGCTCGCCCGCCAGCGCATCGAGCCGATCCTTGCGCCGCGCGACGAGCACCAGCCGATAGCCCTTGGCCGCCAGCTGTCGGGCGAAGTCGACACCCAGCCCGGCCGACGCGCCGGTAATGAGGGCGACGGGTGTCATGCGAAGTCCCACGAAGCGCGGATCAGGCGACCGTGGCCGTGACGATCTTGCCCGGCTCGCGCGGCGGTTCGCCCTTGGGCAGCGCGTCGACATGCTCCATGCCGCTCTCGACATTGCCCCACACGGTATATTGCTTGTCGAGGAAGCGGGCGTCGTCGAAGCAGATAAAGAACTGGCTGTTGGCGCTGTCCGGATTGGCGGTGCGCGCCATCGAGCAGGTCCCGCGGACGTGCGGCTCGGCGCTGAACTCGGCCTTGATGTCGGGCTGCTTGCTGCCGCTCATCCCGGTGCCGGTCGGGTCGCCGCCCTGTGCCATGAAGCCGGGGATGACGCGGTGAAACACGACCCCGTCATAGAAACCCTCGCGGGCGAGCCCGGCGATCCGCTCGACGTGGCCAGGCGCGAGATCGGGGCGCAGCTTGATGACGACGTCGCCGCCGCTCGAAAGGGAAAGGGTCAGCGTGTTGGCGTCAGCCATGGTTCGGGTCTCCGGGAATAAACAGGGTGCGGCGGCGATGTAGGCGGCGCGCGCGCCTTGCGCCAGTGCCGAGGCGGCCATAGAGAGCAGCCACAGAGAGCAGACACCGTCGCATGGCCAGGGGAGCAGCGGATGAGCGAGCGCAAATTCCCGACCGCCGAACCGGCCTCGCCCGCGGCGTCGCCTGAAGTCGATCCGGCCGATTCGAACATCATGGACCGCGAGGACCGGCTCAAGCCGAAGTTCGTCGCCAAGGTGCTCGATGCAGTCGCGGCGGGCGACAACGAGACCGCACGCGCGCTGGTCGGGCCGCTCCACCCGGCCGATGTCGCCGATCTGATCGAGCTTGCACGCGGCGACGAGCGCGACGGGCTGGTCGCGGCGCTGGCCGGGATCGTCGACGCCGACGTGCTGGCCGAGATGAACGAGCATGTCCGCGAGACCC
Organism: Sphingomonas sp.; assembly: GCF_025362505.1. Classification (GTDB taxonomy): domain Bacteria; phylum Pseudomonadota; class Alphaproteobacteria; order Sphingomonadales; family Sphingomonadaceae; genus Sphingomicrobium. The sequence goes on from NZ_JANYGG010000012.1 coordinate 9,435, forward strand.
TGCTTGACGAGATGGGTCCGCAGCAGCTCGCCGACTTCGCCGGCCAGCTCGACACCGACGACGCGGTGGCGCTGATCGAGGACCTCGAGGACGACGAGCAGCGCGCGGTGTTGCGCGCGATGGAGCCCGACGATCGCGCGGCGATCGAACAGGCGCTGAGCTTCCCCGAAGAGTCCGCCGGCCGCCTGATGCAACGCGACCTGATCGCGGTGCCCGAGCATTGGACCGTCGGCCAGGTCATCGACTATCTCCGCTCAGGCGACGAACTGACAACCGATTTCTGGGAAGTGTTCGTCGTGTCTCCAACCCACCGCCCGGTGGGGACATGCAAGCTGTCGACCCTGCTCCGCTCCCCCCGCAAAGTCCGCGTCGCCGATATCATGGTTGACGACCAGACGCTGATCCCGGTCGAGATGGATCAGGAGGAAGTCGCGCTGCGCTTCCAGAAATATGCGCTGATCTCGGCCGCCGTGGTCGATCCCAACGGGCGGCTGGTCGGGATGATCACGGTCGACGACATCGTCCACATCATCCAGGAAGAAGCCGGCGAGGACGTCCTGCTGCTGTCCGGCGCTGGCGACGGCGACATCAACGAGCCGATCGCGATGACGATCCGCACGCGGTTGACGTGGTTGGTGATCAACCTCGGCACCGCAATCCTCGCCGCAGCGGTGGTCGGCGGGTTCGAGGCGGAGATCTCGAAGCTTGCGGTGCTGGCCGTGCTGATGGGGATCATCTCGGGCATGGGCGGAAACGCGGGGACCCAGACTCTGGCGGTTGTCGTGCGCGCGCTGGCGACCAACCAGTTGACCAGTTCGAACACGGTGCGGATGGTGCGGCGCGAACTCGTGATCGCGCTCACCAATGGGCTCGTCCTGGCGCTGATCACCGGCGGCGGAACGATTCTCATCTACCACAACGTTCCGCTCGGGCTCGTCATGGGGGCGGCGATGATCATCAACAATCTCGTCGCCGGACTGTCGGGAATCCTCGTGCCGCTCGCGCTCGAGAAGGCGCGGATCGATCCGGCCGTGTCGTCAGCGGTATTCGTGACGATGGCGACCGACGTGATGGGCTTTTTCAGCTTCCTCGGGCTTGCGTCGCTCGCAGGGTTGGCGGGCTAGTCTCCCCTCCCTTGCAGGGAGGGGAGCAGTGCCCCATCTCGACAGCGTGCCCCTTCATCTCACCAAGGTCGCGGTCGGCTGCGCGAGCATTGAGGCGCTGCAGAATCGCCTCGCCCGCCGGTCGCACGGGGGCGAGATCAAGGTGCCGACGCGGATGCGGCCCAAGCGAATGCCCGAACTGATCGGCGGATCGCTCCACTGGATCGTCAAGCACCGCATCGTCGGCTGCATCGAGATCATCCGCTTCGACGACCGCAGCGACGGGCGAATCGACATCGTCTGTCGCGACCAGTTCATCCGGCTCCCCGCCCGTCCCAAACGCGCCCACCAGGGCTGGCGCTATCTAGACGAGGGCGAGGTGCCCGATCCGGGGCTAATCGATGAAACCGGCCTCGCCGACTTGCCGCCCGCGCTTTACGGCAAACTCGCTGCCCTGGCGCTGGTGTAGGTCGCCCGGCGCCGCAACGCTCCGCCAATCATGGCTACCAAACATGATGTATATTTTACGAACCACGTCCCTTGACCTCGTCTTGAGGCCCGCCGCGCCAAGAGCCGCATTCTCGAAACAAGTTCGTGGGGAACAAACCAGATGCGACTGATTCTAAGCCTGTCGGCGCTTGCCGCCGCTACACTCGCCGCCGCCACTCCGGCCGTCGCAGCGCCCGGTACGGCGCAAGCTTCCGCGCAGGTCCTCGGGGTGGTCCTCCAACCACTTACGCTGACCAAGACCAGCGATCTCGACTTCGGCACCGTCATCGGCAGCGCGGCGGCCGGCACGGTCACGATCAATGCCGATACCGGCGCCCGATCAACGGTCGGCGGCGTCATCGGTGTTCCGACCTATCCGGGCAACCGCGGCGTGTTCCAGGGTGCGGGCACGGTCGCCCAGCCGGTCGCGCTGACCCTGTCGGCGCCGGCTCTGATGACCAGCACAGCGAACCCTGCCGATACGCTCGTGGTCACCGGCTTGTCGCTCGACCAGGGCGGTTCGCTACTTCGGACGATCGACGCGACGTCGGCCTTCACGGTCGGTGTCGGTGGTGTCTTCGCCATCGCCGCCAACCAGCCGAACGGGCTTTACACCGCAACGTTCAACCTGACCGCCAACTACCAATAATACGCGTTAAGAACGACCAGAAGGGGGCGGTTGCCGGCCTGGGCCGTGCGACCGCCCTTTTTGCGCCGGTCGTGGCGATTCAGCGGCAGCCCGAGACGGTTGCCGACCCCTGGGTCCTGACGACGCAGGAAGGGGCGCCAGCCAGGGTGACGGTCGCCGTGCCGAGGGCATCGACTTTCGCGGTATTGCTGATGGATAGCTTGGCGATCGCCGGACCGTCGGCGCCGATCGTGGCGTCCTTCACCGCGAGACCGCTGGCATCGAGCGACGAACTGCCGCGGATCGTGGCCGTCAGGCGGGGGGCGGCGCCGGCAAGTCTGGCAGAAGCGGCACCGGCCATGGCGAGCTTGAACTGGTCGACCGCGACCCGCTCGATGCTTGCCGCGCCCGAACCCTGGACCGACAGGTCGAAGGTCAGGCCCTTGACCGAGTCGATCGCAATGCTACCCGAGCCGTTCAGCCAGGCGGAGGTCAGATCATGTGTGCCAAGGCTGATTTCGATGGGGTCGGCGGATCGGCCTGAATATCCGCCCCACGCACTGCGATTGACGTGGACGACAAGGGTGCGGCCTTCGACCCCGATGGCGAGGGCGTCGAGCGCCTCGGATGAACCGGTCGCGCGGGCGAAGGGTGCGACGCCCGTGGCGAGGCTGACCCTGAAGGCTCCGTCGACCCTGATCCGGTCGAACGAGGTGACCGAGTAATTGCGGGTCGCCGCGCCAGCGGGCGAGGCGAGGCTCGCGGTCATGGTGGCAAGCAGGGCGGCGGCGAGGAAGGGAATGCGCATGACCCTATCCTCGCCGCACATGGTTAACGAACCGTGTGCGTCGGCATCAGGAACAGCGAATGTCGCCTGATCCGTGCTTGGAGATGGTGCACTTGGCGCCGCCAGTGAGCGCGATATCGCCCGACCCCATCATCTCGATCGAGGCATTGGCGGTGGCGTGGCCCTTGATGTTGCCCGATCCCGCGATCGAGATGTCGGCCGTCTCCGCCTTGAGTGAAGCGGCGTCGATGTCACCCGAACCGGCAATTTCATACTTCACGCTTTTTGCTTTGCCGGCAGCGTGGACACCACCCGACCCGGCGATCGACAGCGTGACGTCACCGGCGTCGACCGAGGCGAGCTTCAGATCGCCCGATCCGGCAATTTCTCCCCTGAACGACGCGACGGAAACCTTATCCACATTGATCCCGCCCGATCCGGCGATCGTCGCAGAATCAAGCATGGGAACGGTGACGACGAGGCTGACCGGCCCGCTATGCCAGCCGAGGCTAAAACCGCGGCGCGGAACGGTCGAGATCTGCAATCGGCCGTCCTTGACCTCGACCTTCATTGCGTCGAGCGCCTTCTCGCTGCCGATGGCGTGAACGCCGGGAACGCCGCCGGTGTGGACCGTGACGTCATAGGGACCGGCGACCTCGAGCCCGGTGAAACCGGCGACCTGATAGCTGCGGTCGACCTTCGGGCCGCTATCGGCTTGGGCGGAGAAGCCGCAGCCTGCCAGCGAGAGCGTCATAGCGGAAACGGCGGTCACGAAAAGTCTGCGCATGGTTTGTCTCCCTGTGTATTGGCGCTATAATACAGTGGGACTGCGTGGCGCAAGCACAAAAAAGGGCGCGCCTTCGTCAGGCGCGCCCCCTGTGGGTTCAGAACAGGCTGCGTTACGCCGCCAATTCCTTCGCCTTGTTGTGGATCGATGCGGCGGCGTTGAGGATCTCGAGGATCTGCTTCAGCGCAGTCGGTTCGTCGACCTGCTCCATCGCCGCCAGCTCGCGCGCCAGGCGTGAGGACGCCGCTTCGAAGATCTGCCGTTCCGAATAGCTCTGCTCGGGCTGGTCGTCGGCGCGGAACAGGTCGCGGGTCACTTCGGCAATCGACGTCAGGTCGCCCGAATTAATCTTAGCCTCATATTCCTGCGCGCGGCGCGACCACATGGTCCGCTTGACCCGGGGCTTGCCCTTGAGCGTCTCGAGCGCGTCCTTCATCGTCTTGTCCGACGAAAGCTTGCGCATGCCGACCGCGTCGGCTTTTCCGACTGGAACGCGGAGCGTCATCCGCTCTTTTTCGAAACGCAGCACATAGAGGTCGAGGCGCATGCCGGCGATCTCGGTGTTCTGGAGTTCAACTACACGTCCTACGCCATGCTTGGGGTAAACCACATAATCGCCAACATCGAAGCTAAGCGCTTTCGCAGCCATTCGTTCACCTTCCTACCAATTCGGACCTTAGATGCTGACAGGCCAGCCGTACGCAACCGCATCGCCCCCAAGTAACGACCCGCAGTCGCGGCTTGCCTGTCCGTGCTTGGTCCAGCAGATGTGGCCTCCGCAGGGCGCGGCGGCTCGTCGTCACTATGTAACATAAACTTCTTCATATTGCCAGTCCGAGCTGCAGCGGAGCGCGATCTTCCGCGCTGACGATCGAATGCACCCCGAGGCCGAGCAGGCGGATCCCCTTTGGAACAGGGATCAGCGCCCGCAGCAGACTTTGCCCAGCCGCGGCGAACGCTGCATGATCGGTAATCGGCAGGACAAAACTCTTCGACCGGCTGATCATGGCGAAGTCGGCGAACTTGACCTTGAGCGTCACCGTCCGCCCGGCGGAACCGCTGCGTTCGATCCGCTGCCAGGCGAGCGCGGCGACACGGTCGAGCTGCTCGGCGAGCGCCGCCGGATCGGACAGATCCTCGTCGAAGGTCCGCTCGGCGCTGACCGATTTCGCGTCGCGGTGGGCGCGCACCGGGCGATCGTCGATGCCCCGCGCGATCCGCCAGTACCAGCCTCCGGACGAACCAAAATGCGCCTCGAGCTCGGGCAGCGACCAGGTCGCGAGATCGGCTCCGGTGTGAATGCCGAGCCGCTCCATCTTCGCCGCAGTGACCGGCCCGACGCCATGAAAGCGTTTGACCGGCAGCGTCGCGACGAACGCGGCGCCGCGATCGGGCGCGATGACGCAGATTCCGTCGGGCTTGTTGTGGTCCGAGGCGAGCTTGGCGATGAACTTGCAGTAAGACACGCCGGCCGAGGCGGTCAGCCCGGTCTCGGCACGGATGCGGGCGCGAATCTCCTCGGCGATGGCGCGTGCGGTGCCGAGCCCGCGAATATCTTCGGTGACGTCGAGATACGCCTCATCGAGGCTCAACGGCTCGATCTGCTCGGTATAATCAGCGAAGATCGCACGAATTTGGTTCGAAACCGCGCGATAGGCGTCGAAGCGTGGCTTCACGAAGACCAGGTCGGGGCATTTGCGACTGGCGGTGACCGAGGGCATCGCCGAGCGCACCCCGAACACGCGCGCCTCGTACGACGCCGCCGCGACCACCCCGCGATGCCCGCCGCCGACCGCAACCGGTTTGCCGCGAAGTGCAGGATCGTCACGCTGCTCGACCGAGGCGTAGAAGGCGTCCATGTCGACATGGATGATCTTGCGGAGGGGCGGCGCAGCGTTCACGCCTCGTTCCTTATCCGGAGCGGGGGCGGCGTGGAATACTTTCCTTGCGCGCCGACTCATGCTTTAGGGCCGCAAACCTCGCCATCCCGGAAGCGCAGATGAATATTCACGAATACCAGGCCAAGGAATTGCTCGCGAAGTACGGCGTCCCCGTCCCCGCCGGCCATGCCGCGATGACCCCCGACGAGGCCGTCGCGGCAGCCAAGCAGCTGCCCGGACCGCTGTGGGTGGTCAAGGCGCAGATCCACGCCGGCGGGCGCGGCAAGGGCAAGTTCGTCGAACTCGGTCCCGATGCCAAGGGCGGCGTTCGGCTGGCGAAGTCGATCGAGGAAGTGCGCGCCCACGCCGAGGAGATGCTCGGCAAGACGCTGGTCACGATCCAGACCGGCGAGGCGGGCAAACAGGTCCAGCGGCTCTACATCACCGACGGCGTCGATATCGCGAAAGAGTTCTACCTCGCACTCCTGGTCGACCGCGACTCTGGACGCGTGGCGATGGTTGCCTCGACCGAGGGCGGAATGGACATCGAGACCGTCGCGCATGACTCGCCAGAGAAAATTCACACCATCACGATCGACCCGGCAACCGGGTTCATGCCGCACCACGGGCGTTCGGTGGCGGCGGCGCTCGGGCTGACCGGCGACCTCGCCAGGCAGGCGACCAATGTCGCGTCGAAGCTGTACGACACTTTCCTCGCCACCGACGCCGAGCAGATCGAGATCAACCCGCTGGCAGTGTCGGCCGATGGCAAGCTGCTGGTGCTTGACGCCAAGGTGGCGTTCGACGGCAATGCGATGTTCCGCCACAAGGATCTCGCCGAGCTGCGCGACCTTACCGAAGAGGATCCGGCCGAGATCGAGGCATCGAAGTACGACCTCGCCTATATCAAGTTGGACGGCGACATCGGCTGCATGGTCAATGGCGCGGGCCTGGCGATGGCGACAATGGACATTATCAAATTGAACGGCGCCTTCCCGGCCAACTTCCTCGACGTCGGCGGCGGCGCGTCGAAGGAGAAGGTCACCGCAGCGTTCAAGATCATCCTCTCCGACCCAGCAGTGAAGGGCATATTGGTCAACATTTTCGGCGGCATCATGAAGTGCGACATCATCGCCGACGGCATCGTCGCCGCGGCGCGCGAAGTGAATATCTCGGTGCCGCTGGTGGTTCGCCTCGAGGGCACCAATGTCGCCGAGGGCAAGGCGATTCTCGCCAATAGCGGCCTGCCGATCGTCAGCGCCGACGACCTCGGCGACGCCGCGCGCAAGATTGTGGCGGAAGTGAAAGTTGCGGCGTAGTTTTCCGTTCGTCCTTTGATACGCCGCAGCGCGGCTACTCAGGATGAGCGGGATGTGTATTGTCCGCTCATCCTGAGTAGGGATTGAGCGAAGTCGAAGGCCCGTATCGAAGGACGTGCCGAGCAAAGAAGGATGTCAGATGAAACTCCTCGTCGCGGTCAAACGGGTGATCGATTATAACGTCAAGCCGCGGGTCAAGATGGACGGCAGCGGGGTCGATCTCGCCAACGTCAAAATGAGCATGAACCCGTTCGACGAAATCGCGGTCGAGGAAGCCATTCGCCTCAAGGAGAAAGGCGCT
>NZ_JANYGG010000099.1 GCF_025362505.1 Sphingomonas sp.
CCCATGACCTACGTCGTCACCGACGCCTGCATCCGCTGCAAATATATGGACTGCGTCGAGGTCTGCCCGGTCGACTGCTTCTACGAGGGCGACAATATGCTCATCATCAATCCCAACGAGTGCATCGACTGCGGGGTGTGCGAGCCCGAGTGCCCGGCCGAGGCGATCCTGCCCGATACCGAGAGCGGCAACGAGAAGTGGCTCGAGCTCAACGCGAGCTTCTCGGCCGAATGGCCCAACATCACGCGCAAGCGCGAAAGCCCGGCCGACGCCGACGAGTATAAGGGGCAGGAAGGCAAGTTCGAGAAATACTTCAGCGCCGAGCCCGGCCAGGGCGACTAGGGCCTGGTGCGGTAGCCTCGCCGGCGCTTCCTAGCGTGCTGCATCCTCGAGCTTCATCCTTTCTTGCCGCTCCTGCTCGCTCGGGGCCATCCACATCATTTTAATCATGTGGCCATCGGGACTGGCGACCGAGCGGCCGTACATTGTCTCGCCATATTCGGTCCTGGGCGTCGGGTCGGCCGTGCCGCCGGCTGCGACCGCAGCCTCGACCGACTGATCCACATGCGCACGGTCGGTTCGCGACAGGACCAATAACGCCTGTACCTGGCGGCGCGGATCGATGATTTCGCGGTCGGTGAACGTGGCGAACTTGGCGTGGGTCATCAGCATGAAGTTCACGCTGTCCGAAAAGCGCATCATCGCGGCGGTGTCGTCGCTGAACCTGGGATCGTTCGTCGCGCCGAGTGCTTCAAGAAAGCGACGCGAGGCGGCGAGGTCGGTGACCGCGAGGTTGACGAAGATCATCTGGGAATCAGCCATGTTTCAACTCCTGCGACTCGGTTGGCCCTTGCTTGATACCCACTTAGATAATATATCACAACCGTGAAGTTAGAAAACATAACCTATTTGAAAGATGAGCCGTCGCCGAGGAACGACAAGCGGCAGTACGACGATGCGTGCGGGACGGCGCACGCGCTTGAATTGATCGGCGAACGGTGGACGCTGCTCGTGCTGCGCGAACTGATGCTCGGGCCGCGCCGTTTCTCCCAACTGCGCGCGGCGCTGCCGGGGATCAGCGCCAACGTGCTGACCCAGCGGCTTGCCGAGCTCGATCAGCGCGGGCTTGTCCGGCGGCGCAAGCTGCCGCCGCCGGCCTCGGTCCAGGTCTATGAGGCGACCGAGTGGGGGCTGGAGGCCGAACCCATCGTCCAGGCGCTCGGTCGCTGGGCGGCGCGCTCGCCCGGCCACGATCCGACGTTGCCGATCAGCGGGGTTTCGATCCTGCTGTCGTTCCGGACGATGATCTCGGATAAGCGCGCCAAGGGGATCGACGCCAGGATCGGCTTCCGGTTCGGGGCCGACGACTATGCCGCGCGGGTCAAGAAGGGTCAGATCAAAATCGCCCGCGGGTCGCTCGATGGCTGCGACGTGGTCTTTTCCGGCGCCCCGGCCACGCTCGCGGCGGTGGTCTATGGCGGCCAGCCGCTCGACCTGCTCGGCGTGACCGGCGACCGCGCGCTGGCTCAGAAGTTCGTCACCCTGTTCGTATTGCCCCCGAAAGTCGGCTCGGGTGGTTGAGAGGTCGACGCCAGTGGACTAAGAACCGATTCATGACCGACATTCCCAACGTCAACCTCGACGCCCGCAACGACACGGTGCTCGCCGCGCCCGACAAGATGGTCAAGATCCGCGACGCCTTCGGGGTCAACTCGGACATGGAAGTGCCGGCCTTCTCCGAAGCCGACGAGCGCGTTCCCGACCTCGACCCGGCTTATGTGTTCGACCCCGACACGACGCTGGCGATCTGCGCCGGCTTCGCGCGCAACCGGCGGGTGATGATCCAGGGCTATCACGGCACCGGCAAGTCGACCCATATCGAGCAGGTCGCGGCGCGATTGAACTGGCCGTGCATCCGCATCAACCTCGACGCGCACATCAGCCGCATCGACCTCATCGGTCGCGACGCGATCGTGCTGCGCGACGGACAGCAGGTGACCGAGTTCCGCGAGGGCTTGCTGCCGTGGGCGATCCAGCACCCGATCGCGCTGGTGTTCGACGAATATGACGCCGGCCGCCCCGACGTGATGTTCGTCATCCAGCGCGTGCTCGAGGTCGAGGGCAAGCTGACCCTGCTCGACCAGAACCGGGTGATCCGACCGAACCCCTATTTCCGGCTGTTCGCGACGACCAACACCATCGGGCTGGGCGACACGACTGGGCTTTATCATGGCACGCAGGCGATCAACCAGGGCCAGATGGACCGCTGGAACATCGTCGCGACGCTGAACTACCTCCCCGCCGCGACCGAGGCGCAGATCGTGCTCGCCAAGTCGGGCGATTATGACAATCCCGGCGGCAAGGCCGAGGTCGACAAGATGGTCAAGGTCGCCGACCTGTCGCGCCAGGGCTTCATCGCCGGCGACATCTCGACGGTGATGAGCCCGCGCACGGTCATCAGCTGGGCCCAGAACGCGATGATCTTCGGCGACGTCGGTTTTGCCTTCCGGCTCAGTTTCCTCAACAAGTGCGACGAAAGCGAGCGCCCGCTGATCGCGGAATATTACCAGCGCGTGTTCGGCAAGGACCTTCCCGAAAGCGTCGTCGGCAAGGCGTGAGCCAGATCGACTCTCTCGACCGTTTTCGCCGCGTTCTCGCCGGGGCGGCTCGCGCCATCGCGCGTGATGGCGAGGTCGAAGTGGCGTTTGGGCAGGAGGCGTCGGGCGGGGCGATCGGCAAGGTCGCGCGGGTGGTGTCGCCTGGGCCTGCGCTCGAACCCCGGCTGGTGGCCGAGGCGCGCGGGGCGGCGGATGCGCTGGCGTTGCGGGTGCGGCACTCGGATGCAAAGCTGCACGCGCGCCGCTCGCCGGCCGAAGCCGAGGCCCGCGCCGTGTTCGATGCGCTCGAGGGCGCGCGGGTCGAGGCGCTCGGCGCTCGGCAGATGGCGGGGGTGCGGGGGAACCTCGCCGAACTGGCCGAAGCGCGGGTGCGCGGCGATGCGATCACGCGGGCGCGCACCGCCGAGGAAGTGCCGCTGGCGACCGCGATCGGACTGCTCGCGCGCGAACGGCTGACCGGCGCACCGCCGCCCGTGGCCGCGCGGACCGGGCTCGCGCTCGTCACGCCGTGGATCGAGGACAAGGCGGCGGCCGAGCTCGACGCGCTGGCGCTGACGATCGACGATCAGCGCGCCTTCGCGACGCTTGCCCGGCGGTTGCTGCAGGACCTCGACCTCGCCGACGCCGAGGACCTGGCCGAAGAGACGCCCGACGAGGGCGGCGACGAGGAGCAGGGCGAAGAGGAAGGCGCGGACGAACCCGACGATGTCGGCGACCAGGGTGCCGAGGCGGGCGGCGAGATCGAGATGCGCGGCGAGCAGGGGGAGGATGACAGCGGCGAGGAGCGGCCTTCGTCGGAACAGGAAATCGACGGTGACGAAAGCAGCGCCGGCGAGGAGGGCGACGAACAGGCCCAGCCGAAGAACGGCCGCCGCAACTGGGCCGAGGCTCCGTTCACCGACTATCGCGCCTATACGACGCGCCACGACGAGGAGATCGCCGCAGCCGAACTGTGCGACGAGGAAGAGCTTGCCCGGCTGAGGGCGACGCTCGACCTGCAGATGGCGGCGTTGCAGGGCGTGGTCACACGGCTCGCCAACCGGTTGCAGCGGCGGTTGATGGCGCAGCAGGCGCGCAGCTGGGACTTCGACCAGGAAGAAGGGATGCTCGACGCCGCGCGGCTGGCGCGCGTGATCGTCTCACCAGCGCATTCGCTGAGCTACAAGATCGAGCGCGAGACCGAGTTTCGGGACACCGTGGTCAGCCTGCTGATCGACAATTCGGGATCGATGCGCGGACGGCCGATTTCGATCGCGGCGACCAGCGCCGACATCCTCGCGCGCACGCTCGAGCGGTGCGGGGTCGCGACCGAGATCCTCGGCTTTACCACGCGGGCGTGGAAGGGCGGGCAGAGCCGCGAGGCGTGGCTGGCCGAGGGGCGACCGCCGACCCCCGGCCGGCTCAACGACCTGCGCCATATCATCTACAAACGCGCCGACGAGCCTTACCGCCATGCGCGCAAAAGCCTCGGGCTGATGATGCGCGAGGGGCTGCTCAAGGAGAATATCGACGGCGAGGCGCTGCTGTGGGCGCACAACCGGCTGATGACGCGGCGCGAAGAGCGGCGGATCCTGATGGTCATTTCGGACGGGGCGCCGGTCGATGATTCGACCGCATCGGCCAATGGCGGCTCCTACCTCGATGCGCATCTGCGGCAGGTGATCGGGTGGATCGAGCAAAGGTCGAGCGTCGAACTGGCGGCGATCGGCATCGGCCATGATGTGACCCGCTATTATCAACGGGCGGTGACGATCATGGACGCCGAGCAACTGGGCGGCGCGCTGGTCGATCAGCTGGCGGGGTTGTTCGATATCAAATAGGGTGCAGGCCGGGCCCGGACGGCCTCAAATAAATTGGGGCCGGCATGTTTCCACACCGGCCCCCCCTCGTTACGCGACGCGAGGGAACTCACCGCCGATACGCTGCGGCACACGACGCGGAAAAGGGGGAAAACCGCGTCGATGGAAGGGTTTATGCACGATTCGGGGTTGAACGAAGCTGAACGCCGGTTGCAGCCGCGGTTCAGCTTGGCGGGCCTGGTCGGTGGACTGCTGGTCGCCGCGATCGTCCTGGCGGTGGCGTGGCGGTGGGACGAGGGACCCGATCGCTACGCTATGCCGCGGCGAAGCGTCGCGCTGACCGCGGTGACGATCGCGATTGATCCGGCAAGCGTCGTTCCGCTGCGGCTCGTCGGGGCATGGCGGCTGACCGCGCCCGATCCTCGCTTCGGTGGCCTGTCGGCACTGGCGATCGATCGCGGCGGGCTGCTCGCGGTCAGCGACAACGGCGTAGTGTTTCGCTTCCCTCGCCCTGGCGACGGGCCGCCGACGGTCGAGATCGCCGACCTGCCCGACGGTCCGGGCTCGCCGGCAAGCAAGACCGACCGTGACAGCGAATCGCTCGCGCGCGACACGCGGGGGCGTGGCTGGTGGATCGGTTTCGAGACGAGCAACCAGCTGTGGCTTTATGATCGCGACTTGACCCACGCGCTTGGCTCGCTGCGGTTCGGTCGCAAGCGGTGGCCGTTCAATCGGGGCATCGAGGCGATGCTGGCCGAGCCGGACCGCCTGGAGGTCGTGCCTGAACTGGCGCACGAGGTCGTGTTCGAGGCCGGCAGCAAGTCGGCCAGTGAACCGCTCGGCGGCGTCGGCAGCGATATTTCGGACATGGTCAGGCTCGCCAATGGCGAGACAATCGTGCTGATGCGCAATCTCGAGGTAACCGGTTTTCGCCTGGGACTCGGCGCGCTGGTGCGCACGACCGCGGGCTGGCGGGTCGAACGCCGCGTGCCGCTCGACGTCGGCATGTTCATGAATCTCGAGGGGATCGCCGCCGAACCACGCGCCGATGGCGGAACCAGGCTATGGCTGGTGACCGACGATAATTTCCAGAGACCGATGACGACGGCGCTGTTCGCGCTCGATGTCCCGCCGGGCCGTTGGCGCGGGCGGGACTAAATCAGATGTCGTTCAGGCGGCGGCTGCGCCAGCTTTCTTCTTGAGTTCGCGCTTCAGCTTCTGCGCGCGCGGCGAGAGCTTCTCGGCACGCGTCTTGGTCAGCCAATTGTCGAGGCCGCCGACATGCTCGACCGAACGCAGGCCGTGCGTCGACACCTTGAGCTTGACGCTCTTCGCCAGAGCATCGCTGATCAGCGTGACATTCTGCAGGTTGGGCAGGAAGGTCCGCTTGGTCTTGTTGTTGGCGTGGGAAACATTGTTACCCACCTGCCGGCCCTTGCCGGTCAGCTCGCAAACGCGCGACATATGTGAAATCCTGATTGAACGGGCGCCAAGCGTCCGGAAGCGTGGGCCGATAGCCGCCCTGCCGATTCGCGTCAACCTCGCGGCTTGGTCCGGGTCGAAGTCGCGCACCGACGCAACTCCCGCATCGCTGTCGCGTTACCGTCACAGTCAGGATAGGGAAACCCCATAATGCGCGCCATACTTCTGCTGCTGATTGTCGCCGTAGTCGCGGTGATCCTCGCCTTCGCCTCGGGCTTCGTCCACTTGAACCAGACCCGCCCGGCGCGGGTGCCGAGCGTGGCGGTCACCAATGGTGCCGTCGTCACGAAGGGGGGCCAGTCGCCGTCTTTCGACGTCGAAACCGGCTCGGTCGCGGTCGGCACGCAGCGGCGCGAGGTGACCTTGCCAAAGGTCGCGTTCCCGCTGCCGTCGCTCCAGGTCAATCGTCCCGGCAAGGACGCCCAGAACGCCGCGCAGGCGAATGCGGCCCAGGCAAACGCTGCACTGGCGAACCAGGCGAAGTGACGATCCTCGCGGAAGCCGTTAAGCCACCTGGCATGACCGGCTTTCCGTTCCCCGCGCCCATGGCCCGTGCGCTTGCGCTCGCCGCTGAGGCCGCCGCCGCCGGCGAAGTCCCGGTCGGCGCGGTCGTTACCCACGGCAAGGACATCGTCGGTGAAGCGCGCAACGCGATGCGCGGGACGCTCGACCCGACCGCCCATGCCGAGATCGTTGCCATCCGCCACGCCGCGACCCGGCTCGGCCAGGCGCGGCTTGACGGCTGCACCTTGTGGGTGACGCTCGAACCGTGCGCGATGTGCGCCGCCGCAATCGGCCTCGCGCGGATTGAGAAACTGGTATTCGCCGCCGAGGATCGCAAGGGCGGCGCGGTGGTCAGCGGCCCCCGGCTGTACAGCTTGCCCACCTGCCATCACCGGCCCGAGGTGCTCGGGGGTATCGGCGAGGCGCTCGCCGCCGACCAGTTGCGCGCCTTCTTCGCCGCCCGCCGTATTTAGCGGCAGACCGAACAGACATCACCGTCCCCTTGTCGCCGCCTGCCAATGGGGGTTAGACGCAAGTCCTGCCCATGAGCGCCCCCCTCCTCCCTTTCCCTTGGCTGAGCCTGATCCTGATCCTCGCGCTGGTCGCGCTCAACGGCCTGCTGTCGATGGGCGAGTTGGCGATCGTGTCGGCGCGGGAGGCGCGCCTCAAGGGCCTTGCCAAGGCAGGCAGCAAGGGCGCCCAATGCGCGCTCGACCTTGCCGCCGACCCGGGGCGCTTCCTGTCGACGGTGCAGAGCGGGATCACCCTGATCGGAGTCGTCAACGGAGCCTTTTCGGGCTCGCGTCTTGGCCAACCGGTGGCGCAGCGACTCGAATGGCTCGGGCTGGCGCACGACACCGCCGAGAATCTCGGCTTCGGGTTGGTAATTGTCGTGACGACCTTCGTCAGCCTCGTCATCGGCGAGCTCATCCCGAAGCAATTCGCGCTGCGCAGCCCCGAGCCGATCGCGGTGGCGATGGCGATTCCGATGCGCTGGCTGGCCAAGGCGACCGCGCCGTTCGTGTGGCTGCTCGACCGGTCCAGCGCGGGCATCTTCGCGTTGCTGGGCATGACGCGGGAGAGCGAAAATCACGTCACTGCCGAGGAATTGCACCTCGTCGTCGCCGAGGCGCACAGCTCGGGCGTGCTCGAGGAGAGCGAGCGCGCGATCATCTCGGGCGTGGTCCGGTTGGCCGACCGGCCGGTGCGCGAAGTGATGACGCCGCGCACCGAGATCGACTGGATCGACGCCGACGCCGATCGTGACGAGATCCGTGCGACGCTGCTCCAGACACCGCACAGCCGGTTGCCGATCGCCGAAGGATCGGTCGAGGAGATCATCGGGGTGGTCTCGGCGCGGGACCTGCTGCTGGCGCTGCTCGAGGGCCGCGAGCTCGACCTGCGCGGGCTTGCCCGGGTGCCCCAGGTCATTCCCGACCTAATGGACGCGATGGACGCGCTCGGGGTGCTCCGCGAGGCGGAGGTGCCGCTGGCGCTGGTCCATGACGAATATGGCCATCTGGACGGAATCGTCACACCAGGGTCGATCCTGGCGGCGCTGAGCGGGGCGTTTGCGAGCGACGCCGACGCCGATGACGACCCGCCACTGGTCGAGCGCGCGGATGGCAGCTGGCTCGTCTCGGGGGCGGCCAGTGCCGATTTGCTGATCGATCGGTTCGGCATGAACATGCCCGCCGAGCGCGATTATGCGACCGTCGCCGGGTTTGCGCTGTCGGTGCTCAAACGCCTGCCCGAGACGGGGGATACTTTCGCGCACCAGGGCTGGAAATTCGAAGTGGTCGACATGGATGGCCGCAAGATCGACAAGCTCCTCGCCAGCCCGCCCAAACGGCGCGAGATTGAACCCGCCTAAAGCTTGCCGAAATTCTGCTCGTAGCCGTCCCCGTCGCCGCGGGCGAGATAGTCGGCCTGCTCGACGATCCGGTCGCGGGTGAAGCGGCCGCGGAAGGCGCCCATCGAGGCGTCGATGTGCGCGACTTCGGTCGGGGTCAGTCGCGCGATCTGGTCGAAGCGGAAGATGCCCTGGCTGTGGAGCAGGGTGGCGAACTTGGGGCCAACGCCTTTGAGTCGCTGGAGATCGTCCGACGCGCCGGGCAATTCGCCGTGGACGTGGGTGCGCAGGATGTCACCCGACACGTCGCTCACCGCCGCCGCGGCCTCGGCGCCGAGGCCCCAGCCCTCGCGGACACGTCCGGGAGAGAGCGGCGAGGGCGCCTTGTCGACCGCCTTGGGAAGCGTGCTGGTCATGTGCGGCCGACGCGGCGCCTCATCCAACAACCGCACCCGCTGGCGTGGGCAGAAGAGGAGGTAGCCGGTTATTGCGCCGATCAACAATGCGATGATTACGACCGGTAGATACTGGTTGAAGACGTCGATCATCGGCGCGAGCATCCTTCCTGATTTACCACCGCCGGTTGCGGCGACTTACTTCAACCATATAGGCGAGCAGCAGCCCGATCGCGAACGCCGCCAGCGTCATCAGCGCGACTTCGGCGAACAGCGGGATCATCGGCGTGTCTCCGCGGGCAGGGATGACGCCACCCACCGAGCCTCGCCCACTCCGGGAATGAGCTCCATCCGCCGCACGATCTCGTGGCGCTGGAAGTCGTCGGCAGGACCGCTGAGAATCAGCCGGCGGGTCAGCGGGCCGCGCTGAAGGTGGGCCTGCACCTGCATCATCTCGTCGCTGTCGAGCTGCGCGCGGGCGCTGGCCTCGACCGACGCGGCGAAACGGTCGCCATTACCGAGCGGACCATGCCACAGTGCAGTGAGCGCTAATACGGTCGTTAAACCCGCGCCAAACACGACCGCACGGTTCATGAGATGCGCTCCAGTTCGCGCCAGCCGATGTCGCGGCGGTGGAAACCGTCGGCGAAGTCGATCGCATCGACCGCGGCATAGACGCGCGTGCGGGCTTCACCGAGCGAGCGGCCCTTCGCGGTCACGGCGAGCACCCTCCCGCCGCTCGCGACCAGCGCGCCGTCGCTGAGCTTCGTCCCTGCCTGGAACACGGTCACGCCGACCAGTGCTTCGGCGTGATCGAGCCCGCCAATCGTGCCGCCCGCCGCCGGGGTGGCGGGATAGCCCTTCGCCGCGACCACCACGGTCATGGTCGTCTCGTCGGACAGTTTTGGCGGGACCTCGCCGAGCCGTCCGGTCGCGACCGAATGGAGCAAGGCGGCGAAATCGCCGTCGACGCGGGGCATGATCGCCTCGCATTCGGGGTCGCCGAAGCGGACATTATATTCGATCAGGCTGGGGCCATCGCGGGTCAGAATCAGCCCGGCGAACAGCACGCCGCAAAACGGCGTTCCCGCCTCCGCCATCGCCCGCGCGGTCGGCTCGACGATCTCGCGCATCGCCTGCGCCTCGAGCTCGGGGGTCAGCACCGGGGCCGGGGAGTAGGCGCCCATCCCGCCGGTGTTCGGGCCGGTGTCGCCCTCGCCGACCCGCTTGTGGTCCTGCGCCGAGGCGAAAGCGATCGTGCGGGCGCCGTCGACCAGCGCGAACAGGCTCGCCTCCTCGCCCTCGAGGAATTCCTCGATAACCATCGGGCCGTCGGAAGCGCGCGTAATCGCGTCGACTGCCTCGGCACGGGTCAAGGCGACCGTCACGCCCTTGCCCGCCGCCAGCCCGTCGGCCTTGATCACCACCGGGATCGCGAACCGGTCGAGCGCGGCGAGCGCGTCGCCGACCGTGTCGACCCGGACATAGGCCGCGGTCGGGATGTCGTTCGCGGCGCACAGATCCTTGGTGAAACCTTTGGAACCTTCCAGCCGCGCCGCATCGGCATTGGGCCCGAACACCGCAATCCCGGCGGCGCGCAAGGCATCGCCGACTCCGGCGACCAGCGGCGCCTCGGGGCCAACGACGACGAGGTCGATCGCTTCGGCTTTCGCCAGATCGACCACCGCCGCCGGATCGCACGGATCAACCGCGACACACTCGGCCCAGCGCGAAATCCCCGGATTGCCCGGCGCGGCGATCAATCGGGCGCAGCTTGGTGATTGCGCCAGCCGCCATGCCAGCGCATCTTCACGTCCACCCGATCCCAGCAGCAGGATGTTCATGCCCGACGACGTCACGCCCGCACTGTTAGCGCAGCAGAAGCCGGGCGACAACGCGCCCCCGTTCAGCGTCAGCGAACTATCGGGCGCGCTCAAGCGGACAGTCGAAGGCGCATTCGGCCATGTCCGCGTGCGCGGCGAGATTTCGGGCTGGAAGCGCCACGCCTCGGGCCATTGCTATATGTCGTTGAAGGACGAGAATGCGGTCATGGACGCGGTGCTGTGGCGCGGCCAGGCGGCGAGCCTCGCGTTTCGCCCCGAGGATGGCGCCGAGGTCATCGCGTCGGGCAGACTGACCACTTATCCGGGGCGATCGAAATACCAGCTGGTCGTCGATCGGATGGAGCTCGCCGGCGAGGGCGCGTTGATGGCGCTGCTCGACAAGCGCCGCCGCGCGCTCGCTGCCGAAGGACTGTTCGACGAGGCGAACAAGCGACCGCTGCCGTTCCTGCCGCGCATCATCGGCGTGGTCACCTCGCCGACCGGGGCGGTGATCCGCGACATCCTCCACCGCCTCGCCGACCGTTGCCCGACCCGGGTGATCGTGTGGCCGGTGCCGGTGCAGGGGGAGGGGGCCGCGGCCAAGGTCGCCGCCGCGATTCGCGGGTTCGGCGCGATGCAAGGGCCAGATCGACCCGACCTGTTGATCGTCGCGCGCGGTGGCGGGTCGATCGAGGATTTGTGGGCGTTCAACGAAGAGGAAGTGGTCCGTGCCGCCGCCACTTCGCCGATCCCGCTGATCTCGGCGGTCGGACACGAGACCGACACGACGCTGATCGACCATGCCGCCGACCGCCGCGCGCCGACCCCGACCGCCGCGGCGGAGATGGCGGTGCCGGTGCGCGCCGAACTGGTCGCGCTGCTCGACGAATTGTCGGCGCGGAGCCGAAGATGTTTGTCGCGCGGGGCGGAGCGGGCGAGGGAGCGGCTGGCGCTGACCTCGTGCCGCTTGCCCGAGCCCGCCGCGCTGATCGCGCTTCCCCGCCAGCGGTTCGACGAACTTGGCGACCGACTTCCCCGGGCACTCGCCGCGCGCGCCGGTCATGCGCGGGCCGACCTTGCCGGAATAGCGCCGCGTCTTCGCAGGGAGTTGGTCGAGCAGAAGATCGAGCGATCCGCCGAGCGACTCGCCGCGCTGTGGCAGATGGCGCAGCTGGTCCACCCCGACCGCCCGCTGTCGCGCGGCTTCGCCCGGGTCACGACGCGGGACGGCCGCACGCTGGTGAGCGCGGACGCGGCGCGGGCCGCGGCTGCGCTCAGCCTGCGCTTTGCCGACGGCGAGGTCGAGGTCGCGGTCGAGCACGCGAGCGCATCGTCGGCGGATCGCCCCGAGCCGTCCCGCCTTGAGCGCAAGCGCCCGCGGCCCTATGTCGCTCCGCAGGCGAGCCTGTTCGACCGCGAGGACTGATCCGATGTTGCTCAACCAGGGCGGACGCGAGGCACGCCTCCATTATATGGCGGGGACTTTCCGGCTGCTGGCGCACGGCGATTATGTGCGCTGTGCGGTCACCGGCGTGCGAATTCCGCTCGACCAGCTGCGCTACTGGAGCGTGGCGCGGCAGGAGGCCTATGCCGATGCCACCGCCAGCCTTGAAGGCGAACGCCGCGCGGGGGCGATCGGTCGTTAGTTCACGCGCTTCACGCGTATGCCCGGCATCCGCCCGACATTGAGCATGTAACTGCCCATCGCGGCGCGGTGGACGAATACCTTGTCGCCCTTGCGCGGATCGAGCGCCAGCGTGCGGTCGTCGGTCTGGGTCCATTGCGTGCCGTCCTGCAGCCCGATGACGTACGTGCCGTCGCCGCGTTGGGAGGCGAAGGCAACCTGCCCGTCGAGTTCTTTGAGCTCGTCGCGATCATTGCCGAGGATCCCGCCAAGGCTGGGGATAGAGAAGCCGAACAGTGAGCGCCGCGCGGTCTTCACCGCCTCGCGATCGACCATGACGAGGTCGCGCCGATTGATGGCATCGCCGACCGCGGCGGTTTCACGGTCATAGCAGGCGAGCCGCGCCGCACTGTCGGCCAAGTCCTTGCACGCCAACAGGCGCGCGACTTGCGTCGGCGGCTTGTTGTCGAGCGGAAGCGACTTGGCGGACAGGGGCGATGCCGCGATCAGGGCGGCGATCAGGATCAGGGTTTTGGGCATGCCGGACATCCTTTGGTGAGGCGCTCACTCTGACCGCGAGGCGCGTAACGGGCAAGAGCGTGACTGTGACAAATTAGAAACATAGCGTAATCTTCGCATGGTCCAGCTGTAAGTTGGAGTTGCTTGTGGCCGATAGTTTCACTTAACATGACTACTTGATCGGCTCGCCCCGCTTGTGTGCCGTCCATCATCGGCCGCGCGATCAAGCGGCCAGAAGGGGATTGTATGACTCAAAGCTTCCGCCATCGCCTGCTCGCAACGACACTTCTTGTCGGCGCCGGCATGCTCGCGACGCCCGCCTTGGCCCGGACGGCTCCGCAGCCCGACGGCCCCCCGACGACCAATGCCAATGGCAAGCCCGTCGAGCAGCCCGCCGATATAGTCGTCACCGGTACGCGCATCCCGTCGGCCAACCTGACCTCGGTTGCGCCGGTTACGGTCGTCACCAGCCAGGACATTAAGCTTCAGGGCGTGACGCGCGTCGAGGATCTGCTGAACTCGCTGCCGCAGGTGTTCGCGGCGCAGTCGTCGACGATATCCAACGGCGCCTCGGGCGCCGCGACGGTCAACCTGCGCGGTCTCGGCGCAAGTCGCACGCTGGTCCTCATCAATGGCCGCCGCCTGATGCCGGGCGATCCGGGCAGCTCGGCCGCCGATCTGAACTTCATCCCCTCGTCCCTCGTCAAGCGCGTCGAGATCCTCACCGGCGGCGCATCGGCGACCTACGGCGCGGACGCCGTCGCCGGCGTCGTCAACTTCATCATGGACACCAACTTCACCGGCATCCGGTTCGACGGCGGTACCGGCGTCTACCAGCACAATAACCGCAACTCGATCACGCCGCCGCTGCTCGATGCCCGCGCCGCACACTTCTCGGGCTACGGCTATCCCAAGCATCAGACGGTCGATGGCGGCTCGTTCGACGGTACGATTTCGATCGGCTCTGGCTTCAATGACAATCGCGGTCACGCGGTCGCCTATTTCGGCTATCGCAAGGTCCGTCCGGTGCTCCAGGCGAACCGTGACTATAGTGCCTGCACCGTCCAGAATACTGGCGCTTCTCGCTTGGTCGGCGGCAAGGGAGTTCTCAATCCGGCCGCCCCGCTGCAGTGCGGCGGTTCGGCGACGTCGGCGACCGGCACC
Organism: Sphingomonas sp.; assembly: GCF_025362505.1. GTDB lineage: Bacteria > Pseudomonadota > Alphaproteobacteria > Sphingomonadales > Sphingomonadaceae > Sphingomicrobium. The sequence continues at coordinate 13,781 of NZ_JANYGG010000099.1, forward strand.
GTGTTCTATCACACGGCGACCACTTCGTCCTCGACCGTTGGCGCGCTCGGGCCGGGAACGCTGACCCAGGGCACGCTCAACCGCTACAATTTCGCCCCGACCAACTATTATCAGCGGCCGGACGAGCGCTACACGGCAGGCTTCTTTGCCGATTACGAGATCAGCCCGGCGGCCAAGCCGTACCTCGAGTTCATGTTCATGGACGACCGTACGGTTGCCCAGATCGCTCCCTCGGGCGACTTCGGCAACACGCTCACGATCAACTGCGACAACCCATTGATGTCGGCGTCGCAGCGAAGCCAGATCTGCCAGCAGAACAACTATATCGTTGGTCAACTCGGCACGTTCCCGCTGACTCCGGGCCTGTATAACTCGATCAACGGGACCGCTACGGCTCCGCCGCCGCTCAACTTCTTCGATCCGACGACCGGCTCGACCTACAACCAAGCCTTCTTCCAGCTGCTGCGCCGCAACGTCGAAGGCGGTCCCCGCCAGAGCGATCTGCAGCACACCAGCTTCCGTGGCCTCGTCGGCATGCGTGGCGATCTGGGCAAGGCATGGTCGTACGACGGCTATTATCAGTATGGCCGGACCAACTATAACCAGGTCTACTCGAACGAGCTCTCGGTCTCGCGTCTGCGCAACGCGCTCGATGCCGTCCGCGCTCCCGGGCCGAACGGCCAGATTGTGTGCCGCTCGGCTCTGAGCGGCAGCGATCCGAACTGCGCTCCCTATGACGTATTCGGCGGAACCCCGTCGGCGGCCTCGCTCGCTTATTTGAGCGCAACGGGCTTCCAGAAGGGCCTCACCAGCGAGCAGGTCGCCAGCGCCTCGTTCACCGGGCGGCTCGGCGAATATGGGATCAAGAGCCCGTATTCGAACGAGGGCGTCAGCATCAACGTCGGTGCCGAATATCGCAAGGAGAGCCTCAATCTCCAGACAGATAACGCGTTCCAGACCGGCGATCTCGCGGGCCAGGGCGCGGCGACGCTCCCCGTCTCGGGCAGCTACAACGTCAAGGAATTGTTCGGCGAAATCCAGTTTCCGCTGGTGCACAACAATTTCATCTACGACCTGAGCTTCAACGCCGGTTACCGCTACTCGACCTACAAGATCTCGAGCGGCGGCAAGTTCAAAACCGATACCTACAAGCTCGGTGTCGAATTCGCTCCTGTTCGGGATATTCGTTTCCGTGGCGGCTATAACCGGGCGGTTCGCGTTCCGAACATCCAGGAGCTGTTCGGGCCGCAACTCGTCGCGCTCGACGGGTCGACTGACCCCTGCTCGGGCTTCACCATCACCGCTGCGGATCGGGGCTGTCTCGCCCAGGGCCTCCGTGTTGGCCAGAACGTGACGGGCAACCCGGCGGCGCAGTATAACGGCTTCATCGGTGGCAACCCCAACCTGAATCCGGAGATCTCGACCACCACGACGCTTGGCGTCGTGCTCCAGCCGACCTTCATCCCCCGCTTCGCGCTGACGGTCGATTATTTCGACATCAAGGTGAAGAAGGCGATCCAGGGCTTCGGCGCGGACGCGATCCTGGCCTCGTGCACGAACGACGTGAACCCCGTCGCTTGCGCGCTTATCCACCGCAACCCGGCGGGTTCGCTGTGGCTCTCGTCCGACGGCTTCGTCACCGACCTTCCGACCAACGTCGGTAGCGTCCAGACGCGTGGCATCGAGGTCAACGGCTCCTACTCGCATCGCCTGGGTGCTTTCGGCAACGCGTCGGCGAGCCTGATCGGGACCAAGCTTACCCGCTACGGCGTCGATAATGGCCTCACGCAGATCTATGACTGCGCGGGCTATTATGGTCCGACCTGTGGCGGTCCTGCGCCCAAGTGGCGTCACAAGGCACGTGTCACGCTTGACACCCCGATGGGCGTCGGCCTGTCGCTGCAGTGGCGTTATGTCGGGAAGGCGGACGTCGAGTATAAGAACGCCAGCACGACGCTGAACGGGAACTATTACAACTACAGCTCGAGCGTGAAGGCGCAGAACTACTTTGACCTGGCCACGACATTTAACGTCGGCAATCACTACAATCTGCGTCTTGGCGTGAACAACATCCTCGACCGGCAGCCGCCCTTGTTCACTTCAGGCAGTGGCAGATTTGGAGCCAGCACGTGCGCTTCGGTGGTTTGTAACGGCAACACCTATCCGGGCAGCTACGACGCACTCGGCCGGCTCCTCTACGCCGGTGTGACGATCAACATATAAGCCGGTCGCTTCGGCGACTGAACTGGGGCGGTGGTTCATTTCGAACCATCGCCCCTTTCTTTTGCGAACGCGGGCCGATTTGGAGAGCGGGCGCTTGCCGACGCCGGGCCGGATCGTTCATGGGTAGCTCATGAATGTTGCGACCGACTCTGCCCTGCGCGAAGCCGCCGGGCTTGCCCGCCAGGGGCGTTTTGCCGAAGCCTGCGCGATCGGCGCACGCGCGCTTGGACAGCATGACGATCCGGTGCTGCATGCGCTTGTCGGCGCGCTCCATCTCCAGCTTGGGCAGTTCGCCGACGCCGTGCCCCATCTTGAGCCCGCGATTGCTGCCCAGCCCGGCGACAACATCGTGCGTGGTAACCTCGTCGAAGCCCTGATCCGTGTCGGCCGCGAGCGCGAGGCGCTGGATCATTGCGACGAAGCCCATGCCGCGGTGGATCCATCGCTGCGACTTCGCCGCCTGCGCGCCCATCTGACACAGGCCGCCGGCGATATGCTCGCCGCGGTCGACTCCTATTCACGGATCATTGCCACCGATCCGGGCGACTGGGCTAGTCTCAACAACCTTGGCAATGCACTGAGTTCGCTCGGCCGCTTCGAGGAGGCCACCGAAGTGCTCGCCCGCGCCGCTCGGCTGGTGCCGGACTCGCCACCGATCCAACTCAATTATGCCAATGCCCTGCTCGACGCGGGCCGGTTCGACGAATGCGAGGCGCAGCTTCGCGCCGCTGCGGCGGCTTTCCCGCATGACCCGTATCCGCTGACCGACCTGTTCGCATTTTACAAACGGCTCGGGCATGAGGAAGAATCGATCCAGGCCCTGCGCGCCGCGGTCGCGCTCGATCCGGGGAGTGCGCCACTGGCCTCAGACCTGGGTCAGGAGTGTGCTTGGCGCAACCTTTACGACGAGGCCGAGGCGTCATTCGAGCGCGCGCTGACTATCGACCCGACGCTGTCGCCGTCCTACGTCGGCCTCGCATCGGTTTATGAACGAACCAATCGCGAGTCTCAGTTGCAGCCGCTCCAGCAGCGTGCGGTGGCGGCTGGCGCGGACGCGGAAACCGGGCACTTCATCCACGCGCTGATTCTCAAGCGCGCTAATAAGTTCGAGGAAGCGCTGGCCGAGCTCGACCAGGTCGGCGAGGCGGTCATCGCCGCGCGTCGCTTCAACCTGCGTGGGCAATTGCTCGAGCGGCTCGGGCGGAGCGAAGAAGCGTTCGAGGCCTTCGCCGAGATGAACCGCCAGTGGGCCGAGGACCCGTCCCAACCGCGGGAACGCGCCGCGCTCTATCGCGACGAGGTGGCGCATGCCGAACAATTGATGACGCCCGCATGGGTCGCCAGCTGGAGCAAGCCCGTCCTTCCCGCGCTCGACCGCCCGACCCCGGCGTTCCTCGTCGGTTTTCCACGCTCGGGCACAACTCTACTCGACACGCTGCTGATGGGGCACGGCGACATGCAGGTGCTGGAGGAAGAGCCGTTCCTCGGGGAGGCTGAGCGCGATCTGGGCGGGCCGGACGCGCTTGCCTCCCTGACCGCCGATGAGATCGGCGCAGCTCGCGACCGCTATTTCGAGAAGATTGCCGGGCTCATCGACCTTCGGCCCGACAGCCTGATCATCGACAAGCATCCGCTTCACCTCAACAAGGTGCCGGTGATCCGGCGGCTGTTCCCCGACGCGAAGATCATACTCGCGCTGCGCCATCCGTGCGACGTGCTGCTGAGCTGCTTCATCACCAACTTCCGCCTCAACAATGCGATGGTCAATTTTCTCGACCTTGACGACGCCGCACGTCTTTACGACCTGACATTTCGCTTCTTCGACAGGGCGACGGCCGTGCTTCATCCGCCGGTCCACACAGTCGTGTATGAGCGAATGGTCGAGGATCCCCGCCGCGAACTTGAGCCCCTCGTCGCCTTTCTCGGACTCGAGTGGCGCGATGCGTTGCTCAACCATCGCTCGACCGCAATCGCGCGCGGGCCGGTAAGCACCGCAAGCTATGCCCAGGTCACTGAGCCGATTTACCGGCGCGCCGCCGGTCGCTGGACGCGCTATCGCCGGCACCTCAAACCTATTTTTCCCGTCATCCGTCCGTGGGTCGAGAAGTTCGGCTATTCGCTTGACGAGGAAGCGGCGGCGACATGAAGCACGGCCGGTGAGCGATCCCGCCCAGCTCGCGCGCGATGCCGACCAGGCCGCCGCCGCCGGCGATCTCGCCCGCGCCGCCGACCTCCTAGCCGCCGCCGCCGAGCAGGACCCGGCCAATCCCGCGCTGTGGCTCAAGCTCGCCTCGCTCCAGCGCGCCTCGGGCCGCCCGAAACATGCGCTCGCCTCGGCCGAACGCGCGCTCGCGCTCAGCCCGCTCGACTTCACCGCGCTGCTCTTGCGCGCCAGTCTCCTCGAAAGGCTCGCCGAATCCAACGCCGACGCCGCCTACGCCAACGCCCTCGCCCGCCGTCCGGCCGACCCGCTCCCCCCCCAGCTCGCCCAGATCGTCGCCCACGCCGAGCAGCGCGTCGCCGCCTGGCAGGACCGGCGCGAGGCGCGAATGGCCGCCGATGCCGCCACCGCGCTCGCCGCCGCCTCCGACGAGGAGCGCGCCCGCGTCGTCCGTTTCCAGACCAATATACTGCGGCGCACGCGCCCGTTCCACAGCGAGCCGACCGACTTCCATTTCAGCGGCCTTGTCAGCCGCGAATTCCACCCCCGCCGCCTGTTCCCCTGGCTCGCCGAACTCGAGGCCGCGACCGACGCCATCGCCGACGAAATCGCCGCGGTCATGGCCGCAGAGCGCGCCGAGCTCGTCCCCTACATCCAGTATGAAGCCCACGCCCCGCTGGCCCAGTGGCGGCCGCTCAACCACAACCGCGACTGGACCGCGATTCACTTGTGGCAGAATGGCGCGCGGGTCGAGGCCAATGCCCGCCACGCCCCGCGCACCCTCGCCCTGCTCGAGCGCATCGGCCAGCCGCGCATCGCTGGCGCATCGCCCAACGCGATGTTCTCGCTGCTCGCCCCGCACACCGTCATCCCACCGCATGTCGGGGTCAGCAACGCGCGCCTTGTCTGCCACCTGCCACTGGTCGTTCCCCCCGGCTGCTGGTTCCGCGTCGGCGCCGAGACTCGCGAATGGCGCCGCGGCGAGGCGTTCTTGTTCGACGACACGATTGAACATGAAGCCGCCAATCCCAGCGACGAGCTTCGCTTCGTCCTCATCTTCGACGTGTGGCACCCCGATCTCAGCGCGATCGAGCGCGATGCGGTCACTGCAATCGTCGGCGGCGAGGGCGCCGCCGCGGGGCTGTGACTCGCGATGAACTCGCCGCGCTTGCTAGCCGCGCGCTGGCCACCGGGGAGGAAGAAGCCGCCCTCCCCCGACTGGCCGCCGCCGCCACGGCACACCGCGACGCCCGCCTGTACCAATGGACTGCGCTGCTCCACCGCTCGCTCGACCAGCACGGTGAAGCTATCACCGCATTCGACGCTGCCGCCCGCCTTGCTCCCCAGGATCCGCTGATCGCCCACGGCTTAGCCCGCACGCTGATGGAGGCCGGTCGCGACGCCCGCCCCGCCTACGACCGCGCCCGCGCCCTCGCCCCCGCCCCCGCCGATGGCGACCTGCTCGTCGGGCAGAGCGCCGCGCGCCTTGCCCAAGGCGAAGGCGAGCGCGCCGCTGCCGCGCTTTGCGACATCCTCGCCGCCAACCCGCTATGGATCCCCGGCCACCTCCACCTCGCCCAGCTCCAAGCGCTGCTCGGCCACCCCGATCGCGCCGCCGCCAGCATCGACCGCGCCCTCGCCGCGCACCCCGCCGAGCCCAGCCTGTGGACCGCGCTGTTCGACCTCGCCATCCGCCGCGAAGCCTATTTCGAGCTAGCCGAACTCATCCGCCGCGCCCCGCTCGCGCCGACCGAGACCGCCCCCTTCGCCGCCATCGCCGCCGCCGAAAGCGGGCGCCTCGACGACGCCACGTACCTCTTCGCTACCCTCCCGCCGACCGATCTCCCGATCTGGCGCATCCGCCACGCGCTGCGCACCGGCGACGTCACGCGCGCGTTTGCGCTCATCGATGCCGAGCTCGCCAGACCCGCCGCCGCCGATGCAGGGCCCTACGCCTTCCTCGCCTGGCGCCTCGCGATGGACTCGCGCTTCGACAGCCTGGTTAACGACACGGTGCAAATCATTGACCTCGCCGACCGCCGACCGCCGACCGCCTCCCGCTCGACGCGCTCGCCGCGACGCTGCGTTCGCTCCATGTCGTCAGCGGACAATATCTCGACCAATCCGTGCCCGGCGGGTCGCAGACCGACGGCCCCCTGCTCAGCCGCCTCGAGCCCGAGCTTCGCGCCACGCGCGCGGCCATCGTCGACGCGGTCCAGCAATATCGCGCCGCGCTCCCCGCGCCGCGCGCCGGCAACCCTTTGCTCGGCCCGCCCCGCGACCGCCGTATCCGTTTCGCCGGAAGCTGGTCGGTGCGCCTATTCGGCGGCGGCCACCACTCCGCTCACGTCCACCCCCACGGCTGGATCAGTTCGGCGCTCTACGTTGCGCTTCCGGACCAGCTTCCGGGCACCGACGGTTGGCTCGAACTTGGTTCGCCGCCGTCCGATCTCGGCCTCGACCTGCCGCCAACACAATTGGTTGAGCCGCGCCCATGCCGCCTTGTCCTGTTCCCGTCGTGGTTGTGGCACGGCACCCGCCCGTTCGGCGCGGGCGAGCGGCTCACGATCGCGTTCGACGTTGCGCCGCCGCGCTAGCTGTCACCTTACCCGTGATTGCCGATCCATGTCGCGACTTCGGTCGCGACGCGGTTGGCGGCGCGGTTGAGCGCGGGGCCGACGTCGTCCTTGGTCCCGTTCGACGGCTCGCGGGCTTCGAAGCGGCGGGTTTCGACCCGGGCTCCGG
>NZ_JANYGG010000096.1 GCF_025362505.1 Sphingomonas sp.
CTTCGGTCCTTGGCGGTCAGCGCCGGGATCGGGACCAGCACGTCGGGGACATTGACCCCCTTGTGGTTGCTGAGCTTGCCGCCGACCTCGACTCGCGCCTCGATCCGATCCGGGGTTACGCTGACCACCTTGAGCCGGACCTTGCCATCGTCGACCAGCAGCGCCGCGCCGGGCTTGACCGCCTCGAACAGTTCGGGGTGGGGAAGCTCGACCCGGGTCGCGTCACCGAGCGCGGGATCGCGATCGAACGTGAAACTGTCCCCGGTCGCGACCGTTGCCGACCCGCCGTCGAAATCGCCGACCCTGAGCTTGGGCCCCTGAAGGTCGAACAGGATCGTCGTCGGCCGCCCGAGCTTCTTCTCGAGCGCGCGGATCGCCACCACCAGCGCGGCCTTGTCGGCCTGGTCACCGTGGCTCATGTTGATCCGGAAGGCGTCGGCCCCGGCGCGCATCAGCGCCTCGATCATCGCCGGCTCGGACGACGCCGGGCCCAGCGTCGCCAGCACCTTCACCTTGCGTCCGCGCGGCGGCATCGCCGGAATGACTGCCATGATCTTCCCCTCGTCGCTGGCCGCTGCCATAGCCGCTGAAGCGCTGCGATCAACCGCGTTTCCTGGCCAAGCCGGGTTGAGCGGCCAGCCCCAAGCGCCTAACGACCGCCGCGATCACGACCGATTCTTGAGAAAGCGAAACCACCATGAGCGAAGGCGCCGTCGCAGCCGACCAGTTGCGGCTGTTCATCGAGAGAATTGAACGGCTTGAGGAAGAGAAAAAGGGCATCGCCGACGACGTCAAGGACGTCTACGCCGAGGCCAAGTCGACCGGTTTCGACACCAAGACGATGCGTGCCATCGTCCGTCTGCGCAAACTGGAGGCGCACACCCGCCAGGAAATGGACGCGTTGCTCGAAACCTATCGCACCGCGCTCGGCCTCGCCTAGAGATTGACGGCGCCGCTTCGGAGGACAGCATGACCAACGAGACCACCTCCGATCTCGCGATCCGCATGCTGGTCGAGGATGACGCCGAGCTGGGCGAGGAGGAGCGCCACGTCCTCGAGAACATCGCAGCCGGCCGACTCACCAGCCGCGACGCCGCCGATGTCTCCGACGAACGCTCGAGCTTCGGCGAGCGCCTGTCCGACCGCGTCGCCGCGGTCGGCGGGTCGTGGAGCTTCATCATCTTCTTCGGGATTGTGCTGGTCGGCTGGATGCTGCTCAACACCGATATTCTGGCCCATATCGGCAAGCAGTTCGACCCCTATCCCTACATCTTCCTCAACCTGTTGCTGTCGACGCTCGCCGCGATCCAGGCGCCGGTGATCATGATGAGCCAGAACCGCCAGGCGGCCAAGGATCGCGTTGCCGCGCGGCTCGACTATGAAACCAATCTCCGCGCCGAGCTCGACATCCTCCGCCTCCACGACAAGATCGACCGCTCGGTCGACGAGCGGCTGATTGCGATCGAGCAGCGCGTAGCCACCATCGCCGCGGCGGTTGAGAAGCGCGGCGGCTCCGCCTAAGAACGGCGGCGAAACTTTCCTCGATCGAAGAGCATCCCGTGGCCGGCCATTCCAAATATAAGAACATCATGCACCGCAAGGGCGCGCAGGACAAAAAGCGCTCGGGCATGTTCTCCAAATTAAGCCGCGAAATCACCGTCGCCGCCAAGATGGGGTTGCCCGATGTCGAGATGAACCCGCGCCTTCGCGCCGCGGTCAATGCCGCCAAGGCGCAGTCGATGCCCAAGGACAATATCCAGCGCTCGATCGACAAGGCCGCGCGCGGCGACGCCGAAACCTACGAGGAAATCCGCTACGAAGGCTTCGGCCCCGGCGGCGTCAGCCTCATCATCGAGGCGCTCACCGACAACCGCAACCGCACCGCCACCAACGTCCGCACCGCGGTTTCGAAGAACGGCGGCAACCTCGGCGCATCGGGCAGCGTCTCCCACGCCTTCGACCGCATGGGCCTGATCAGCTACCCCGCCAAAAGCGGCGACCCCGACAAGGTGTTCGAAGCCGCCCTCGACGCCGGCGCGCAGGACGTCAGCTCCTCCGACGACGGCCATGAGATCTGGACCGAAATCGGCGACCTCCACGAAGTCGCCAAGGCGCTCGAACCGGTCCTCGGCATAGCCGAAGGCGCCAAGCTCGCCTGGCGCCCGCAGGTCATGGTCGACGTCAACGAATCGGACGCCGCCACCCTGCTCAAACTGATCGACACCCTCGACGAGGACGACGACGTCCAGCAAGTCTGGGGCAACTACGAAGTCTCCGACGAAATCATGGAGAAACTTAGCTGATCATGTTGTCATGTTGATTTTGGGCCTCGACCCCGGGCTGAGCACTACCGGCTGGGGCGTGATTCGCGCCGAGGGCAATCGCCTGACCCATCTCGCCAACGGCCAGCTCAAGACCGCCGCGTCCGAGCCCCTGCCACAACGCCTCGCGCACCTCGCAACGATGCTCGAGACGATCCTCGCCGAGCACCACCCCACCGCCGCCGCGGTCGAGGAGATCTTCCTCAACAAGAATCCGCAATCGACCCTCAAGCTCGCCCAGGCCCGCGGCGTCGCACTCATGCTCGCCGCTCGCTCCGGCCTCGTCGTCGGCGAATACGCCGCGCGGCTCGTCAAACAGGCCATCGTCGGCACCGGCGCCGCCGAGAAAGTGCAAGTCCACGCGATGGTCCAGCGCCTCCTCCCCGGCGCCAGGATCGCGGGCCCCGACGCCGCCGACGCGCTAGCCGTCGCCATTACCCACGCACATCATCTGGCGACGAGCTCGAAAATTCCCCTCCCTGCCAAGGGAGGGGTTAGGGATGGGTAGCGAGCGCAGCGAGCCGGTCCCGCGTAAGCAATGAGTCTTCTGGCACGCTGATCGCGCGCACCCACCCCCTGCCCCTCCCTTTACAGGGAGGGCAGAATTGCTACCCCATCCCCATGATCGCCCGCCTCACCGGAATCCTCGCCGAGACCGCCGCCGACCACGCCGTGATCGACGTCGCCGGGGTCGGCTACGCTGTCCTTGCCAGCAGCCGCACGCTCGACGCGATCGGCCCCGTCGGCTCCGCCGTCCTCCTCCTCACCGAACTCCAGGTGCGCGAGGACAGCATGACCCTGTTCGCCTTCGCCAACGCGGCCGAGCGCGAAAGCTTCCGCCACCTGACCAGCGTGCAGGGCGTCGGTGGTCGCGTTGCGCTCGCCATCCTCTCGGTGCTCGACCCGACCGCGCTCGCCACCGCCGTTGCCCACGGCGACAAGGCAATGGTCGCGCGCGCCAACGGCGTCGGCCCCAAGCTCGCCCAGCGCATCGTCAACGAACTCGCCGGAAAACTGGGAACCCCCGCCCTCGCTGGCGTCGCGGGAAGCGCCCCGCCGAAGGGCACCACCGCGCAAGACGCCCTCAGCGCCCTCGCCAACCTCGGCTTCAAACCCGCCGAAGCCAGCGCCGCCGTCACCGCCGCCGCCACCGACCTCGGCGAAGCCGCCACCCTCGACGCCCTCGTCCGGCTGGCGCTCAGGAAAGCGGCGAAGTAAGCTGCCGCTGAATTCGAAAGGCCGATCCATGCAAGTCACCGCCATCCTGACCCCCGCCGAGGAAGGCGGCTTCGTCGCCTTTAACCCCGAAACAGGATCGACGACGCAAGGCGAGACCGTCGAGATCGCGCTCGCCAACCTGCGCGAGGCCGTTGAGCTCTACCTCGAGGAATTTCCGATCCGCAGCGTCGGCGCACCCTTCGTGACGACCTTCGACGTCGCACTTCATGCCTAAGCTACCCGTCCTTTCGGGCGAAGAAGTCATCAGGATGCCTGAGACACTGGGCTTCGAGCGGACGCGCCAGAAGGGAAGTCATGTAATCATGCGCCGCGCCGGGACGGGATGCGTCGTCCCCCTACACCGCGAATTAAAGTCCGGCACCCTGGCCGGAATCATCCGGCAATCAGGCTTGACCAGCGATGAGTTTCTGAGCGCCGCCCAATGAGCACTGACCCCGCCCGCATCACTACTCCGGAACGCCAGCCCGAGGACGTCGACGCCGCGCTTCGTCCAAAGACCCTCGACGAATTCATCGGGCAGCAGGGCGCGCGCGAGAATCTGCGCATCTTCGTCAATGCGGCGAAAGCCCGTGGCGAGGCGCTCGACCATGTCCTGTTCTTCGGCCCGCCCGGGCTCGGCAAGACCACGCTCGCCGGAATTCTCGCCCGCGAAATGGGGGTTGGCTTCCGCGCCACCTCGGGCCCGGTCATCGCGAAATCGGGCGACCTCGCCGCGCTGCTCACCAACCTCGAGGACGGCGACGTGCTGTTCATCGACGAGATCCACCGCCTCGCCCCCGCGGTCGAGGAAATCCTCTACCCGGCGATGGAGGACCGCGCGCTCGACCTGATGATCGGCGAGGGCCCGTCCGCGCGCAGCGTCCGCATCGACCTCCCCCGCTTCACCCTCGTCGGCGCAACCACCCGCCAGGGCCTCCTCACCACCCCGTTGCGCGACCGCTTCGGCATCCCGATCCGGCTCAACTTCTACACCGTCGCCGAGCTCGAACAGGTCGTCCGCCGCGCCGCCCGCCTGCTAGCCGCCGACCTCACCGAGGACGGCGCGCACGAGATTGCCCGCCGCAGCCGTGGCACCCCGCGCATCGCCGGTCGCCTGCTCCGCCGGGTGCGCGATTTCGCCCACGCCGCGGGCAATGCCGCGATCGACGCCGGCGCAGCCGACCGCGCGCTGACCCGGCTCGAGATCGACGCGCTCGGCCTCGACGCGATGGACCGCCGCTACCTGACGATGATCGCCGATCTCTACAACGGCGGGCCGGTCGGGGTCGAAACGCTGGCGGCGGGCTTGAGCGAACCGCGCGACACGATCGAGGACGTGATCGAGCCCTACCTCATTCAGCTTGGGTTGATCGCCCGCACCGCACGCGGGCGCTGCCTCAACGGTCGCGGCTGGAGCCACCTCGGCCTGACCCCGCCCGCCACTGCTCAGACCGGCCTGTTCGACGTGGAGTAATCATGCGCATCCTGTCTTTTGCCGCCGCCTCTTTCCTGGCCCTGCCCGCCCCCGCCCCCGCCCAGCCCACCAATCTCCAGTCCCCGGTCGACTACAGAAAGGACGCCAACTGGCTCTGCCTTCCCGGCCGCAAGGACATTTGCGCCGTCCCCCTCGCCACCACCGACCTTCCCGCCACCGGCTACGCCGCCCGCACCACCGCCGCGCCTGCCGCCAACCCGCCGGTCGACTGCTTCTTCGTCTACCCCACGATCAGCCACGATCCCGGCCTCAACAGCGACCTCACTCCCTCCGACAGCGAGGAACTCTACGCCACTCAGAACCAGTTCGCCCGCTTCGGCGCGGTGTGCCGGACCTTCGCCCCGCTCTACCGCCAGATGACCGTCGGCGCGGTCGTCGTCGCGGACATCGGCGCCGATATCAGCGGTCCGGCGCGCCTCGCCTACACCGACGTCTCGCGCGCCTGGCGTCAGTATCTCGCCACCCGCAATGCCGGCCGCCCGTTCGTCCTCATCGGCCACAGCCAGGGCTCGCTGATGCTCCAGCAACTGCTCGCCAAGGAAATCGAGGGTCGCCCGGAGGCCAGACGAATGCTTCTCGCGATCATCCCCGGCTTCAACGTCCTCGTCCCGCAGGGCAAACTCGTCGGCGGTACCTTCAAGTCGACCCCGCTGTGCAGCCGCAAAAGCGAGTCCGGCTGCGTCCTTGCCTGGTCGGCCTACCGCATCAACAATCTGCCCCCCCAGGGCGCCCTGTTCGGCTATGCCGATCAGCCCGGAATGACCGTCGCCTGCACCAACCCCGCCAGCCCCGGCGCGACCGGCTGGACCAACCTCGACAGCTACTGGAACGGCCGCTCGTCGGTCGAGGTCCCCGGCGGGCCGATCAGCTGGTCGTCGCAAGGCCCGCCGCCAACGACCTTCCTCCACACCACTGATCTCGCCTCCGGCCGCTGCATCAACGACGGCCCGCGCGGCTACCTCTCGATCCGCACCAATGTCACCCCCGGCGCAATGCGGACCGACCGCATCGGCGGCGAAGTCGGCTTCCTCGGCTTCTTCCTCCCCGGCTGGGGAATGCACTTGAACGACATCGCCGTGGTGCAGGGCGACCTGATCGCGCGCATCCGCGACGTCAGCGCGGGGGTTGCCCCTCCGACTCCCGCCCGGCTAAGGCCTCCGTCATGGCAGGCTCCCCCCTCGACCAGCCCTACCGCGGCGGCTTCGTCGGCCCCGAGCACCGCTTCGCGCTGACCGTCTATTTCGAGGATACCGACACCGCCGGCGTGGTCTACTACGCGAATTATCTGAAGTTCATGGAGCGCGCCCGCTCGGACATGCTGCGCGCCGCCGGGATCGACCAGCGCGCGGCGATCGACGACGGCACCGGGGTTTACGCCGTCGCCGAGGCGAACATCCGCTATCACCGCCCGGCGAAACTCGGTGACGACCTCGTGCTCGTCTCGACCGTCGAACAGGTCCGCGCGGCGAGCGTGCTCATTCATCAGCAGGTCATGCGCGGGGCCGAATTGCTGGCCTCGGCGACCATCACCGCCGCTTTCCTCACCCCCGACGGTCGGCCGACCCGCCAGCCGCGGGAATGGGTCGAGCGGTTCGCCGCAATCCAGAAACAAGAGGCCTGATGCCCCCCGTCATCGCAAGCACCGACCTGATGTCGCCCCTCATCCTGTTTCTCCACGCAGATATCGTCGTGAAGCTGGTCATGCTCGGGCTGTTGGCCGCGAGCGTGTGGACCTGGGCGATCATCTTCACCCACGCCACCCGCCTGCGCCGCCTCAACCGCGCCGGAGCCGCGTTCGAGAACGACTTCTGGAGCGCCAAGGACATCGAGGAGTTCGCCTCGCGCCGCGGCGCCGAGCGGCTCCCCAGCGCCGCCATCCTCACCGCCGGGCTCGACGAGTGGCGCCGTTCGGCGAAACTGCGCAACGCCGACCGCTCGGGCACCCGCGAGCGATTGTCCGGCGCGATGAACAACGCCATCGCCGGCGAACTCGACCGCCTGTCCGACCGTCTCAACATCCTCGCCACGGTCGGTTCGGTCGCTCCGTTCGTCGGGCTGTTCGGCACAGTCTGGGGGATCATGCGCAGCTTCACTGCGATCGCCGGAGCCAACAACACCAGCCTCGCGGTGGTCGCCCCGGGCATCGCCGAAGCGCTCTTCGCCACCGCGATTGGCCTGTTCGCCGCCATCCCGGCGGTCATCGGCTACAACCGCCTGACTCACGGCCTCGACCGGCTGGAAGCAAGCCTTGGCCGCTTCGCCGATCGCTTCCACGCGACCTTGAGCCGCGAGCTTGAGGCCGACTGATGGCGGCCAGCCTCCAGTCGCGAAAGCGCGGCCGCCGACGCGCGCCGATGAGCGAGATCAACGTCACCCCGTTGGTGGACGTAATGCTCGTATTGTTGATCATCTTCATGGTCACCGCCCCCCTCCTCGTCGCCGGAGTGCCGGTCGACCTGCCGCAGAACCGCGCCGCGCCGCTCGACCAGCAGGCGAAACCGATCCAGGTTTCGATCGACAAGAACGGCGCAATCTTCATCGACGATGCCGCCGTGGCCGAGGCCGCACTGCCCGCGAAGCTCGCCGCGATCGCTGCCCGCCCCGCCCCGCCCGAGGGCCGCCGCATCTACCTGCGCGCCGACCGCAGCCTCGATTATGGCCGGGTGATGAAGGTGATGGGCGAACTCAACCGCGCCGGCCTCAACCGCGTCGCGCTCGTCTCGGTTGGCGAGCAAGTGCCATGAAGATCGACCGCGCCGAGCTCG
>NZ_JANYGG010000114.1 GCF_025362505.1 Sphingomonas sp.
CTCGGCACCGCCCCAGATGCCGATGATGAGGTACATCGGGATCAGCCCGCCCTCGAAAAAGATGTAGAATAACAACAGGTCCTGCGCCGCGAAGACGCCGATCATCAGCGCCTCCATCAGCAGGAAGGCGGCCATATATTCAGGCACGCGCTTCTCGATCGAGCGCCACGAGGCGCCGATGCAGATCGGCATGAGGAACACGCTGAGCATGATCAGCATCAGCGCGATGCCGTCGATTCCGAGCGCCCAGCTCAAGGAATTTCCGGCGAGCGAAACATGCTCGACGAACTGCCACTGCGGCCCGCCGGGGACATACGCGGTCCACATCAGGATGCCGAGAATGAGGTCGAGCAGCGTCGCCAGCAGCGCGACCCAGCGTGCACTGGTCGCCGACACAAACAAGCATGCCATGCCGCCAACCAGCGGTATCGCGATCATCAGCGACAATAGTGGCACGCTATTCATCGCGCCCACCACAGCGCCCAGCTCGCCGCGCCGATCAGGCCGAGGAGCATGACGAGGGCATAGCTGGTGACATAACCCGACTGGACCCGCGCGGTGACGCGATTGCCGAGGCCGACCAGCGCGGCGGCACCGTGCGGGCCGAAGCGGTCGATCGTCGCCTCGTCACCGCGGTGCCACAAGAAACGGCCGATAGCGAAGGCGGGGCGGACGAAGATCGCATCGTAGAGCTCGTCGAAATACCATTTGTGCATCAGGAAATTATGCAGCCCCGGCAAGGTCGCGACGAAGCGGCCCGGGGCCGAGGGATCGCGGATGTAATTCTGGTACGCGATCGCCAGCCCGATGAGCATGACGATCGTCGGGGTTAAGCTGACCAGGAACGGCACCTTCTCGGCGGCTTCGGCGAGGTGCGCGCTGAACGACAGGCTGCCCTTCCAGAACCCGGCCCCGGCCTCGACGCCAACGAAGTGTCCGGCGAAGAAATAGCCCGCGAAGACCGCGCCGACCGACAGCAGGATGAGCGAGACGAGGATCGTCCACGGGCTTTCGTGCGGGTGATAGCCGCCGGTCCCGGTCGCGGGTGCAACAGGCGTGTCATGCGCGCTGTCGCCATCCTCGACCGAGGCCTCGTCCTCATGCTCGCCGTGAAGCGCATGCTGGATATGCTCGCTCGCCGCCCATCGCGCGTCGCCAAAGAAGGTCAGGAAGATCAGCCGCCACGAGTAGAAGCTGGTGAGCAGCGCCGCGAAGGCGCCGAGAAAGAAGGCGATGCCGCCATGCACCGTGCCACTGGCAAACGCGCTCTCGAGGATCGAATCCTTCGAATAGAAGCCCGCGAACCCGAATACGCCCGCAACTCCGACCCCGGTGATCGCGAGCGTTCCGGCGATCATCGCCCAGAAGGTGACCGGGATCTGTTTCCTGAGCGCGCCATAATAGCGCATGTCCTGCTCATGGTGCATCGCATGGATCACCGACCCCGCGCCGAGGAACAGCAGTGCCTTGAAAAAGGCGTGGGTGAACAAATGGAACATCGCCGAGCCGAATGCGCCCGACCCGGCGGCGAAGAACATGTAGCCGAGCTGGCTGCAGGTCGAATAGGCAATCACCCGCTTGATGTCGTTCTGGACGCAGCCGACCGTCGCGGCGAAGATGCAGGTCGCGGCACCGACATAGGTCACCACCGTCATCGCGGTCTCGCTGGTCACGAACATCGGCGACAGGCGGCAGACCATGAACACCCCTGCGGTGACCATCGTCGCGGCGTGGATCAAGGCCGAAACCGGGGTCGGGCCCTCCATCGCGTCGGGCAGCCAGGTGTGAAGCCCGAGCTGCGCCGACTTGCCACAAGCCCCGACGAACAGCAGCAGGCACAGCACCGTCATGGTGTTGGCGGTCATGCCGGCGAAGTGGATCGTCGATCCGGCCATGCCCGGCGCGGCGGCGAGGATCAACGGGATCGAGACCGTCCCGAACACCAGGAAGGTGCCGAAGATGCCGAGGCTGAACCCGAAATCACCCACCCGGTTGACGACGAACGCCTTTAATGCGGCGGCGTTGGCGCTGGGCTTGTGGTACCAGAAACCGATCAGCAGGTACGAGGCGAGCCCGACCCCTTCCCAGCCGAAGAACATCTGGACGAGGTTGTCGGCGGTGACCAGCATCAGCATCGCGAAGGTGAACAGCGACAGATAGGCGAAGAAGCGCGGCTGGCTGGGGTCCTCGTCCATATAGCCCCAGCTGTAGAGGTGGACGAGGCTCGAGACCGTGGTCACCACGACGAGCATGACGGCGGTGAGCGTGTCGACCCTGAGCGCCCAGTCGACCTGCATGCCGTCGGACTTGATCCAGTCGAGGACGTGGACCGTGGTCGGCTCGGCAGCGCCGGTGATGAACGAGAGGAAGATCGGCCACGACAGCGCGCACGAGATGAACAGCGCGCCGGTGGTAATCGCCTTCGCGGGCAGCTTGCCGATGACACGCCCGCCGAGCCCGGCGATCAGCGCGGCGAGCAAGGGCAGGAAGACGATGAGGAGGATGGGTTGCATCACCCGTGCATCCGGTTGGCGTCGTCGACCGCGATCGTGCCCCGGCGGCGGAAGAAGATGACGAGGATCGCGAGCCCGATCGCCGCTTCGGAGGCAGCGACGGTGAGCACGAACATCGCGAAGACCTGTCCCGTAAGGTCGCCCGAAAAGGCGCTGAACGCGACGAGGTTGATGTTTACCGCAAGCAGGATCAGCTCGATCGCCATCAGCATCAGGATGATGTTGCGGCGGTTGAGGAAAATGCCGAGCACCCCGATGGTGAACAGGATCGCCGCGACGGCGAGGTAATGCGTTAAGCCGATCACAGCGACACGCCCTCACCGCTGACCGGCTGCATGTTCTTGACCGCGTCCTGCGGCCTGCGGTCGATCTGGCGCGAGACCTTCTGGCCGCGGGTGTCGCCGCGGTTGCGGTGGGTCAGCACAATCGCCCCGATCATCGCGACGAGCAGGATCAGCCCGGCGATTTCGAACGGGAACAGGAACCGCGAGTAGAGCAGCGTGCCAATCCCCACGATGTTGGGCTGGACGGGGCCGCTTACGACCACTGCATGATGGACGACGAGGTTGGGCCCGGCGCTGCGCGACAGCACCGCGATGACCACTTCGGCGAGCAGCACGAGGGCGAGCAGCAGCCCGAACGGGAGGTTCTTGGTGAACCCGCTGCGCAGCGACGCAAAATCAATGTTGAGCATCATCACCACGAACAGGAACAGCACCGCGACCGCGCCGACATAGACGATGACGAGCAGCATCGCGATGAACTCGGCGCCGAGGATCAGCATCAGCCCGGCGGCGTTGAAGAAGGCGAGGATCAGCCACAGCACGCTGTGCACCGGGTTGCGCGCGAAGATCACGAGCAACGCGGGCGCGATGGTCAGCGTCGCGAACAGGTAAAAGGCAATGATGGTGATCATGGGGTGAGCGGGCGCCTAGCGATACGGCGCATCGGCGGCAAGGTTCGCCGCGATCGCCTGTTCCCAGATGTCGCCGTTGGCGAGCAGCTTGGCCTTGTCGTAGAGCAATTCCTCGCGCGTTTCGGTCGCGAATTCGAGGTTCGGCCCCTCCACGATGGCATCGACCGGGCACGCCTCGGCGCACAGCCCGCAATAGATGCACTTGACCATGTCGATGTCGTAGCGGGTCGTCCGCCGCGACCCGTCCTCGCGCGGTTCGGCCTCGATCGTGATCGCCTGTGCCGGGCAGATCGCCTCACACAGCTTGCACGCGATGCACCGCTCCTCGCCATTGGGATAGCGGCGAAGCGCATGCTCGCCGCGGAAGCGGGGGGACTGCGGAGCCTTCTCATAGGGGTAGTTGATCGTGACCTTGGGCTTGAAGAAATACTTCAGCGTCAGCGCGTGGGCGCGAAGAAACTCCCACAGGGTAAAGGCCTTGATGGTGCGCGCGATCATATCCGCTGTCCGCTGATCAGGAGAAAAAGTCCGTTGTTGGCAGCGAAGCGCTTGAGCAAGCCACGCGGCCATACTCGGCGGGCGAGATCGAGAATACGGCCTTGGTGGCGCTGGCCCGCCCCGCTCGACAGCAGGTCGCCATGGGTAAGTTCGGCGCGAATCGCCACGTGATCCGCGAACGGCGCGATCATCGCCAATGCCTCGGAATGAGTATAGGCCTTGGTCCCGGGGCTTTCGAGATGGCGCGCGTAAATTGCCTTGAGTGATGTTAGCGGCCGCCCCCGTGCGAGGCCGTAACGCGCCCACAACATTAGCCCGACCAGGCTCCACTTGTTGTAGATCATGATCGCGAAGGTGCCCCCCGACCGTAGCACTCGCATCGCCTCGGCAATTGCCTTGGGCGTGTCGGGCGAATGGTGAAGCACGCCCCAGCTATAGACATGGTCGAAGCTCCCGTCGGCGAACGGCAGCGCCTCGGCGTTTCCGACCTTGAGGTCCGAGCTAAGCCCGGCGAGAGCCAACCGCCGCCGGCTGTGCTCGATCGCGCGCGGGGTCAGGTCGATGCCGGTCAGATCGGCTCCGGCGCGCGCGAATTGTTCATGATCCGAACCCAGGCCGACACCGATCTCGAGCACCTGCTTGCCGCTCATCTCCGCCCAGTTGGCGAAGTCCACAATGTAGGGCTCCAGCCGGTAGCGCTCGGCCGATTGCGCGGCATAACCCGCGTCAGTTTCCTTAGCCAGCAGCAACGCTTCGCCACACGACGCTTCGTCCCAGAACTCGCGGACGTCAGAGAGTGTAGCCTGCGCGATCATGACAGATTTCCATAGCGGGTGAGCATCAGCCACCCGGAAACGATGACGACGAAGCTCAGGCTCAGCGGCAGGAAGATCTTCCAGCCGAGCCGCATCAGCTGGTCGTAACGGTAGCGCGGCACGGTCGCTTTCACCCAGCCGAAGATGAAGAAGAACAGCATCATCTTGGCAAACAACCACAGGATTCCGGGGACCCAATACAGGAAGCCAATGTTGAGCGGCGGCAACCACCCGCCCCAGAAGATCAGCGCGTTGAGCGCGCACATCAGGAGGACGTTGCCATATTCGCCGAGCCAGAACAGCGCGAAGGACATGCTCGAATATTCAGTCTGGTGCCCGGCAACGAGCTCGCTCTCGGCCTCGACCAGATCGAACGGGGTGCGGAAAGTCTCGGCCATCGACGAGATGAGGAAGACCACCGCCATCGGGAATAGCAGGGGGTTGAAGCCGAAGCCATTGAGCAAGCCGAAGCCGATATTGCCCTTCTGCGCGAGCACGATCTGCGTCAGGTTGAAGCTGTCGGCGTAGAGCACGACGGTGATCAGCACGAACCCGATCGCGACTTCGTAGCTGACCATCTGCGCGGTCGCCCGGAGCGCCGAGAAGAACGGGTATTTCGAGTTCGACGCCCAGCCGGCGATGATCACGCCGTAGACGCCGAGCGACGAGGCGGCGAGGATGTAGAGCAGCCCGACATTGATGTCGGCGACGACCACCCCGACGCTGAACGGGATCACCGCCCACACGATCAGCGCGGTGGTGAAGGTGATGATCGGCGCGAGCAGGAACAACCCCTTGTTCGCGCTGCTGGGCACGATCGTTTCCTTGAGGAACACTTTCAGCCCGTCGGCGAAGCTTTGCAGCAGCCCGAACGGGCCGACGACATTGGGCCCGCGGCGAAGCGCGATCGCCGCCCAGATCTTGCGCTCGGCATAAATCACCATCGCCACCGCGAGCATCAGCGGTAGCGCGATGACGAGGATACCGATGATCGTCGCGAGGAACCAGGCGCCGCCGAAGCCCATGCCCCAGGATTGGAACAGCGCGGTCATTCCGCGGCCTCCGCGAAGGATTGGCCGTGGATGAGTTCTTCCGAGCAGCGGTGCATCGTCGGGCTGGCACGCGCGATCGCGTTGGTGAGGTAGAAGTCGGCGATCGGGTAGGCGACCGTGCCCGAAACCTTGGCGTCGAGCTTGGGCGGCGACCACGGCAGGTCGATCAGGCCGTCACGCGCCAGTGCCGGCGTGTCGGCGTGCATTGCCGCACGGAGCTGGTCGAAGCGGTCGAATGGGAGCGGCGCTCCGATCAGGTCGGACACGGCGCGCAGGATCGTCCAGTCGTCACGCGCGTCGCCGGGTGGGAAGGTGGCACGCTCGGACCGTTGCACGCGGCCTTCGGTGTTAACGAAGGTGCCGTGCTTCTCGGCATAGGCCGCACCGGGGAGGACGAGGTCGGCTTGTCCCGCACCCTTGTCGCCGTGGTGGCCGATGTAGACGGTGAACGCACCCGCGAAGCGGTCGGGCGAAACCTCGTCCGCGCCGAGCGAGATGACGAGTTCGGGCTTGGCCTTCTGCACGTCGGCGATCCCACCAGACTGGGCATAGCCGAGCAGCAGCCCCGCCATCCGCGAGGCGGCGGTGTGGAGGACGTTGAATCCGTTCCAGCCGTCCTTGATCAGGCCCAGACTGCCAACCGCCGCCAGCGCCGCGCCCATCGCGCCGCGCGCAAGGCCACCGGGACCGAGAATCAGCGCGGGCTTGGCGGCCGCCGCGAACGCGTCCGCCGCCACCTTGGGGCGATTACCGATCAGCGACAGATCATCCCCGAGCCACGTCAGCTTGAAGCCCAGATCGACCTGTGGCCCGATCGCGAACACCTTCGCGCCCTTGCGCACGGCCTTGCGCAACCGCGTATTGATCAGCGGCGCTTCCCAGCGCGGGTTGGTCCCGACCAGCAGGATCGCGTCCGCACCCTCGATCCCGGCGATGGTCGAATTGAACGCCACCGCCGCGATGCTCGTCACATCATAGTCGAGTCCGGTCTGCCGCCCTTCGAGCAGCGCACTCCCCTGCCCCGCCAACAGCGCTTTCGCCGCATACATCGTCTCGGCATCGACCAGGTCGCCGGCAATCGCCGCGACCTTCGCGCCCGCGCCCGTCAGTCGGTCGGCGAACAAGGCCAGCGCCTCCGGCCACCCCGCCTCGCGCAATTTCCCATTTTCTCGAACCCACGGCCGGTCCAGTCGCCCGCGCACCAGCGCGTCGACATGGTGCCGCGTCTTGTCCGAAATCCATTCCTCGTTGACGTCCTCGTTGATCCGCGGGAGCACGCGCATCACCTGCCGCTGTCGCACATCGAGGCGGATGTTCGATCCGACCGCGTCCATCACGTCGATCGCCGGGACCTTCTTCAGCTCCCACGGCCGCAATTCGAAGCTCGCCGGGCGTTGCAGCAGCGCGCCGACCGGGCAGAGATCGGCGAGATTGCCCGACAATTCGCTGGTCAGCGCCTTTTCCAGATAGGCCGTGATCTGGCTGTCCTCGCCGCGATAGAGCATGCCTATTTCCGGCGTTCCCGCGACCTCGTCGGCGAAGCGGATGCAGCGCGTGCACTGGATACAACGGGTCATCGCGGTCTTGATCACCGGGCCCATATATCTGGCTTCGACCGCGCGCTTGTTCTCGTCGAAGCGCGAGGTGCCGCGGCCATAGGCCATCGCCTGGTCCTGCAGGTCGCACTCGCCACCCTGGTCACAGATCGGGCAGTCGAGCGGGTGGTTGAGCAGGAATTCCATCACCCCCTCGCGCGCCTTCTTGACCATCGGCGTGTCGGTGCGGATCACCTGGTTCTCGGCGGCGGGCAGCGCGCAACTCGCCTGCGGCTTGGGCGGCCCTGGCGAGACCTCGACCAGGCACATCCGGCAATTGCCGGCGATGCTCAGCCGCTCATGATAGCAAAAGCGCGGGATCTCCTTGCCGGCAAGCTCGCACGCCTGAAGCACGGTCGCCCCCTGCGGAACCTCAATCTCGACGCCGTCGACGGTGACTTTAGGCATTATTCCGCCGCCTCCATCATCGCGCCGCCATTGCGTTCGGCGATGCGCCGCTCGATCTCCGGCCGGAAATGCTTGACCAGCCCCTGGATCGGCCATGCCGCCGCGTCGCCCAGCGCGCAGATGGTGTGGCCTTCGATCTGCTTGGTGACGTCGAGCAGGCGGTCGATCGTGGCGCTGTCGCCGTCGCCTTCGCGCAGCCGTTCCATCGTCCGCCACATCCACCCGGTGCCCTCGCGGCAGGGGGTGCACTGGCCGCAGCTCTCATGCTTGTAGAAATAGCTTAGGCGGGCGATCGCGCGGACGATATCGGTCGATTTGTCCATGACGATCACCGCCGCCGTCCCAAGCCCCGAGCCGACCGCTTTCATCCCGTCGAAATCCATCGGCGCATCCATGATCTCGTGCGCCGGGACCAGCGGCACCGACGACCCGCCCGGGATCACCGCCAGCAGATTGTCCCACCCGCCGCGGATACCCCCGGCGTGGCGGTCGATCAGCTCGCGAAACGGGATGCCCATCGCCTCCTCGACCACGCACGGATTGTTCACATGGCCCGAGATCTGGAACAGCTTGGTGCCCTCGTTCTTGGGATTGCCGATCCCCGCGAACCACGCCGCTCCCCTGCGCAGGATCGTCGGCACGACCGCGATACTTTCGACATTGTTGACCGTCGTCGGGCAGCCATAAAGCCCCGCACCCGCCGGGAACGGCGGCTTCAGGCGCGGCAGGCCCTTCTTGCCCTCGAGGCTCTCGAGCATCGCCGTCTCTTCGCCGCAGATATAGGCACCCGCGCCGCGGTGGACGAACACATCGAAATCAATGCCCGATCCGGCGGCATTCTTGCCGATCAGCCCGGCGCCATAGGCCTCCGCGACCGCGCGCCGCAGCGCCTCGGTCTCGCGAATATATTCGCCGCGCACATAGATATATGCCGCCCGCGCCCGCATCGCGAACCCCGCGATCAGCGTCCCTTCGATCAGCTTGTGCGGATCGTGGCGAAGGATCTCGCGGTCCTTGCACGATCCGGGCTCGCTCTCATCGGCGTTGATGACCAGGAAGTTGGGTTTACCCGGCTTGGGCTCCTTGGGCATGAAGCTCCACTTCATCCCCGTCGGGAACCCCGCCCCGCCGCGCCCGCGCAGGCCCGACGCCTTGACCACCTCGATGATCGCGTCCGGTCCCTGCTTCATCAGCTCGGCGGTATTGTCCCAGTCGCCACGCCCCTGCGCTTCCTTCAGTCCCGGGGACTGGAAGCCATAGAGGTTGGTGAAGATGCGGTCCTTGTCGGCGAGCGCGGTAACGGTCATCGAGCAATCCCGAGAAAATAGATCGCCGCGATCACGATTGCCGCGATCAGCGCGAACTTGATGATGCCCTTGACGAATTTGAACGCGACGAAGGCCAGCACCAGCGCGATGATAATCCCGACGATCATGCCCATTGCCCCCGATAATCATAATTGCGCTCGGCCATTTTCTTGAGCGTCGTCGGGCCGCCCTCGGGGCAGCTCGTCTGCCGAGCGATCAGCGGGCCCGGCTTGGGCTTTTCGCCTCGCGCCAGCGCGTCGAGTACGGCGGCCATGCTGTCCTTCGTCAGATCCTCGTAATTATCGTCGTTGATCTGGACCATTGGCGCGTTGGCGCAGGCGCCGAGGCACTCGACCTCGGTCAGCGTGAACAGCCCGTCGCCGGTGGTGTGCCCCTTCTTCATCCCGCGCGCCGCGCACGCCGCGAACAGATCGTCCGATCCGCGCAACATGCACGGCGTCGTCCCGCACACCTGCACATGATAGCGCCCGACCGGCGCCAGGTTGAACATTGAGTAGAAAGTCGCGACCTCGAGCAGCCGCACCGGCGGCAGGTCAAGGTAAGCGGCAACATATTCGATCACCGGGATCGGCAGCCAGCCTTGCGTATTCGTCTCCTCGCCAACTTGCCGCTGGGCGAGGTCGAGCAGGGGGATGGTGCCCGATTGCTGGCGGCCCTCTGGATAGCGCGCAAGAATCTCGTCCGCCGCCTTCTTGTGGGCGGGCGTAAACGCGAACGCCGACCACCGCGCGCGCAGCTCGGGCGTGTCGGGGGCGAAGATGCGCTCAGCCATTGATCGCCTCACGACGCTTCCGTTCTCGACGTCCCAAGCGGCGAAATGTTTCCAACCCAATGATCGACAAAATGAGGAATGGAAGGACCAGACGAGTTTGAACTTTTCCGAACACCAGCAATCCAATCAGGATTAACAGGCTAGCGAGGGCGAGCAGATGCAAAGCCCCGAATATGATCTCAAGCCTGCTCACCGGTCGCACTCCCCGAACACGACGTCGATCGCGCTCAGCACCGCGGTCGTGTCGGCCAGCATGTGGCCCTTCATCATGAAATCCATCGCCTGCAAATGCGAGAACGCCGTCGGCCTGATCTTGCAGCGGTACGGCTTGTTGGTCCCGTCGGCGACCAGATACACCCCGAACTCGCCCTTGGGGCTTTCGGTCGCGACGTACACCTCGCCGGCGGGGACGTGATAGCCCTCGGTATACAGCTTGAAGAAATGGATCATCGCTTCCATCGAGGTCTTCATCTCTCCGCGCGTCGGCGGGAACACCTTGCGGTCGAGGCTGCCGATCGGCCCGGCGGGCATCTCGCCCAGGCACTGCCGCGCGATCCGCGCCGACTGCCGCACTTCCTCGACCCGCACCATGAATCGGTCATAGCAATCACCACGAGTGCCGACCGGGACCTCGAATTCCATACGGTCATAGACCTCGTAGGGTTGCGACTTGCGGATGTCCCACGGCACCCCCGCGGCGCGGATCATCGGTCCCGAGAAGCCCCACGCGATCGCGTCTTCCTTGCTGACCGTGCCGATGTCGACGTTGCGCTGCTTGAAGATGCGGTTGTCGGCGACCAGGCTGATCGCGTCCTCGAAGATGATCGGGAATTTGTCGAGGAAGTCGCCGATCTGATTGAGCACCTTGGGCGGGATGTCCTGGTGGACCCCGCCGGCGCGGAAATAATTGGCGTGCATGCGCGCGCCCGACACCGCCTCATAGATCTGCATCAGGTCCTCGCGGACCTCGAACAGCCACAAATTGGGAGTCATCGCGCCGACGTCCATGACGTGGCTGCCAAGGTTGAGCATGTGGTTCATGATGCGCGTCAATTCCGCCATCATGACGCGGATATATTGTGCGCGCAGCGGCACCTCGAGCCCCATCAGCTTCTCGATCGCCAGCACGAAGCTATGCTCCATGCACATCGGCGAGCAGTAATCGAGC
>NZ_JANYGG010000008.1 GCF_025362505.1 Sphingomonas sp.
CGGTGCCGCCGTCCCGACAGCAGCGCGAGGCATTGCCGCTCGGTTGCCTCATCCTCGACCTTGGGCAGGATCCGCCGACCGACCGCGACTACCGTATCGGCGCCGAGCACCAGCGCGTCGGGATGCCTCGCCGCGACCGCCTCGGCCTTCTCGATCGCCAGCCGCAGCGCATGGGCGCGCGGCAATTCGCCACGCAGCACAATCTCGTCGATGTCGGCGGGGTCGATCGCGTCGGGGGTGATGCCGATCCGGGCGAGCAGTTCGAGGCGGCGCGGGCTCGCCGAGGCGAGGATCAGCCGCATCAGTAGCCGGGCGGGCGTTCGCGTCCGGGCATGAAGCGGTAGGTGATCCGCCCCTTGGTCAGGTCGTAGGGGGTCAGTTCGACCAGCACCTCGTCGCCGGTCAGCACGCGGATGCGGTTCTTGCGCATCTTGCCGGCGGTATGTCCCAAAACCTCATGACCGTTCTCGAGCGTCACGCGGAACATCGCGTTGGGCAGCAGCTCGGCGATCCGTCCGCGCATTTCGAGAAGTTCTTCCTTGGCCATGCAATTCCTGAAGTTGGTCTGTGGGTGTGGTGCGGTGAAGCACTGTGAAGCTGTGCGCCCCTTAACGACAAGTCGCGTAGAAGGAAAGACGGGCGGGAAGTCGCCCTCCCGCCCGTCCCAAGCGCGATGTTCGTGAACTTAGTGGACCGCCCCTCCGGCCAGCGCGGCGAGCAGCAGCAGCGCGACGATGTTGGTGATCTTGATCATCGGATTGACCGCCGGACCCGCGGTATCCTTGTACGGATCGCCGACCGTGTCGCCGGTCACCGCGGCCTTGTGGGCCTCGCTGCCCTTGCCGCCGTAATGGCCGTCCTCGATATACTTCTTGGCATTGTCCCACGCGCCACCGCCCGAGGTCATCGAAATCGCGATGAACAGCCCCGAGACGATCACGCCCAGCAACAGCGCGCCCAACGCCGCAAAGCCATTGTCGCGCCCACCGACCGCGCCGATCACGAAGAACACCACGATCGGGGCAAGCACCGGCAGCAGCGACGGCAGAATCATCTCGCGGATCGCCGCCTTGGTGACAAGGTCGACGGTGCGGGCATAATCGGGCCGCGACGTGCCATCCATGATGCCCGGGTTGTTGCGGAACTGCTCGCGCACTTCCTCGACCACCGCGCCGGCGGCACGGCCGACCGCGGTCATCCCCATCGCTCCGAACAGGTTGGGCAGCAGCGCCCCGAGCAGCAGCCCGACGATGACGTAGGGGTTGGACAGGCTGAACATCGTCTCGAGGGGAGTAACGATGCCAAGCGGCCCGGCGAACTCCTTCAAGTCCGCCGTATAGGCCCCGAACAGGACCAGCGCGGCAAGGCCGGCCGAACCGATCGCATAGCCCTTGGTCACCGCCTTGGTGGTGTTGCCGACCGCGTCGAGCGCGTCGGTGCGAACGCGGACGCCTGCCTCCATGTCCGCCATTTCGGCGATGCCGCCGGCATTGTCGGTGACCGGCCCATAGGCGTCGAGCGCGACGACCATGCCCGCCAGTGCCAGCATCGCCGAGGCGGCGAACGCCACCCCGAGCGGACCCGCGAGCTTGTAGCTGACAATCACGCCGGTGACGATCACCAACGTCGGCAACACGGTCGATTCAAGGCTGATCGCAAGGCCCTGGATGACGTTGGTGCCGTGCCCGGTCTGCGACGCCGCGGCGATCGACTTGACCGGGCGATAGTTGGTGCCGGTGTAATATTCGGTGATCCACACGATCAGTGCGGTCACGACGAGCCCGACGTACGATGCCCAGACGAGGTTCATCGCCGAGAAGGACAGGCCGGCCTTGGTCGTGATGGTCTGCGCCATGTCGCCGCCGAGCGACAACCAGAACGCCCCGTAGATCGCCGGGACCGCCAGGATCGTGGTCGTCCAGAACCCCTTGTACAGGGCCCCCATGATCGACTCCTTGGTGCCCAGCCTGACCATGTAAGTGCCGATGATCGAGGTAATGATGCACACCCCGCCGATCAGCAGCGGCAGCACCATCAACGCGAGCAGGATCGGCGACGCGCCGAGCGCCAGCGCGATCGAGACCATCGTGATGCCGACGGTGACGACATAGGTTTCGAACAGGTCGGCGGCCATGCCGGCGCAGTCGCCGACATTGTCACCGACGTTGTCGGCGATGACCGCGGGGTTGCGGGGGTCGTCCTCGGGGATGCCGGCCTCGACCTTGCCGACGAGATCGGCGCCGACGTCGGCCGCCTTGGTGAAGATGCCGCCGCCCAGCCGCGCGAAGATCGACACGAGGCTCGCGCCCAGTGCCAGCGCGGTCAGCGCGGTAACGACCTTGCGGTCATCCGGCGCAAGACCCATGGGCCCGATAAGGTACCAGAACAGCCCGCAGATCGCGAGCAACGCCAGCCCGGCGACGAGCATCCCGGTGACTGCGCCCGAGCGAAATGCGACCGTCAGTCCCTTCTGGAGCGAGGTCCGTGCCGCCTCGGCGGTGCGGACATTGGCGCGGACCGAGATGTTCATCCCGATGAACCCGGCCGCGCCCGACAGCAGCGCGCCGATGACGAACGCCGCGGCGCTCATCCCGCCAAGGAAGAAGTAGACCAGCGCGGCGACGATCACGCCGACCACGGTGATCGTGGCATACTGGCGGCGCAGATAGGCCGAGGCGCCTTCCTGGATGGCGGCCGCGACTTCCTTCATCCGGTCGTTGCCGGCGGATTCGCGCAGCACCTGCTGGCTGGTTATAAAACCGTAGAGCAGCGCGAGCAGCCCGCAGGCCATGGCGATGAAAAGCAGGTTCATGTCTGGCAAAGTCCCCTGAACGCAGGCCGGTCCGATGAGTGGCGGGCCTTCTTTGGGGCGTTTTCTAGGGTGCGGATGCGGTCCCCGCAAGAGGGCTCGGCATTAGCCTGAGGGAGAGTGGGGCCTAGCGGAGCAGGAGCAGCGCGCTCGCCATACCGCACGCCAGTCCGGCAATGCCAATTGTCCAGCGGCGAAGGTCAGCTGCGATGTTCATGGCCAAGATGCTCCGGCAACTCCACCGGTTCGCCGTCGTCGATGAGCGCAATCCCCGCGCCCGCGACCAGTTCGCCGATCCGCACCATCTGCGCGCCTGAAGGTAAACACTTCGTTACCTTCGCTTTCGCGCCGGGCCGAAGCGCGGCAAGCAACGCATAATCGTCACCCCCTGTCGCTGCGAACAGCCGCGCCGCACGATCGTCGCCCCGCGCTGTCCGGAACGCCGGAGACAGCGGGATCAGCGCAAGATCGATGACGATGCGTACCCAGCTCGCCCGCGCCATCCGCGCGGCGTCGATCAGCAAACCGTCGGACACGTCCATCATTGCCCCGGCGTGCGGCGCGAGAGCCTGCCCCTCGGCGATCAATGCGCGCGGCTCGCGATAGGCATTCACGAGCGGTCCGCTCGCATCCGGGTCGGCCGTCAAAGCCGCCAGCCCCGCCGCACTGTCCCCCACGGTGCCGACCAGCCACAAGCCGTCGCCCGCCGCCCCACCCGCACGATCGGGCACCCGCCCGCTCGCGCGCCCGATCGCGGTCAGTCCGAGGACCCGCGGCGCTTCTCGCGGCAAGGCGATGGTGTCCCCGCCGAGCAACGGGCACCGGTATTCCTCGAGCGCCACCTTCAGCCCCGCCACGAACCGCCGATCCCACTCGCTTGTCCCGAGGCAATAGCCGAGCAGCACCCCGGCCGGCGTGGCGCCCTTCGCGGCAAGGTCCGACAGCGTCACCGCAACGAGCTTCGCCGCAACGCCTTCGGGCGGATCGCCGGCAAAATAATGAACCCCTTGCGCGATCATGTCGTGGGTCAGCACGAGCCCATCGAGCAGCGCGACATCGTCGTCGAACCCGCGTGCTTCCGGCGCCGTCGCCAGCGTCTGCAACGCCACAATGAAGTCCAGCTCGCCAGTCATTCTTTCCTTCCGTCACCCTGAACTCGTTTAAGGACCCAATTCTCGGGCCGAACGGTGGCCCGTGTCAGACGATGGATCCTGAAACGAGTTCAGGATGATGGCGTTCGGGTATCCGGCTCCTGGTCGATCGCTGGTTTCCAAGGCCGGTCGCCTGAGTCATCGTTCGACCTATCTGCCGCCGATCACCCCCGCGCGTCCTTCGCGACGGCGTCGAGCAACCCGTTGACGAACCCGCTCTCGCGTTTGTCGTAGAACGCCTTCGCGACGTCGACATATTCGCTGATGACGCTCGCCACCGGAACATCGGGGCGGGCGATCAGCTCATAGGTGCCGGCGCGCAGGATCGCGCGCATCGGGCGGTCGAGCCGCTCGAGCTTCCAGCCCTCCCCCAGCTTGGCCGTGACCAGGCGATCGATCTCCAGCCGCCGCGCCCCGACCCCGCGAACGACATCGTCGAAGAAGCTCTGCTCGGCCTCGGCGTAGGTCACACCCTCGATCGTCGCGCCGAGCCGGTGCTCGTGGAATTCATGGAGTAACGGCGCAATCGCGGTCCCCTCCATTTCCTGCTGGTAGAGCGCTTGCACGGCGGCGAGCCGGGCGGCGGAACGGGATTGCGATCGGGTCATGCCGGGCGCTTAGCCTCCCTATCCCCCACTAGGAAGGGCGCGCCAAGAAACGGGACTAACGCCGCCGCGACCTCTACCGGCGCTTCCCACGGCGCGAAATGGCCGATTCCGGGAAGGCGGACGATCTCGACCTCGTCGATCAGCCGGTCGAGCCCGTCGAGTTGCATCGGCAACAATGCGATGTCCTCCATCCCCCAAATCACCTGAACCGGCACATGGATCTTGGGGAAGGCCCCCAGCACCCACTCCGGGATCGGCACGGCCGCGCCCGGTGGCGGGATGACCAGCTGCGACGCACGATACCAGTTGAGCATCCCGGTCAGCGTCCCCGGCTTGCTCCACTCGGCGATGTAAGCCGCGCGTTCCGTCGGATCGATCCGGGCGAGGTCGATGTGTCTCTTGAAACTCTTGTCGAAGAAGGCATCGAACCCCATCGCCGCCACCGCCGCCTCGAATTCCGGGTTGCGAAAGGCGGTGATATATTGCGAGGCAGCGCGCTGGTCGGCGTCCTCGATCAGGCCCTTCTGGAAGACCACCGGGTGCGGCGCGTTGATGATCGCCAGCCGCTCGATCCGCGGGCCACTTTCGCTTCGCGGCGCCTTGATCGCCGCCGCCCACGCCGCCGCCCCGCCCCAGTCATGTCCGACCAGCGCAAAGCCGCCGATCCCGACCGCATCGGCGAGCGAAAACAGGTCGGCGACAATGCGGTCGATGCGGTAGGCGTCGACCTCCTGCGGGGCATCGGACCCGCCGAAGCCACGCTGGTCGGGCATTACCAGCCGGAAACGGTCCTCGAGCAGCGGCACCAGCCCGCGCCACGTGCGATGCGACTCGGGAAAACCGTGGAGCAGGATCACCGGCGGCGCATCCTCCGGCCCGGCGAGCGCAACGTTGAGGGAGACGCCGGTAGCGAGGGAGATCTTGCGGAACTCGGTCATGGATAGCTCACTGTCTTGGGCACCTCGGGGATCGGGATAAACTCCTTGTCATCCCCGGGCACCTTGGGAAATCTCCCCTCGCGCCAAACCTCCTTCGCCTGGTTGATCCGCTCGCGCAAAAAACGGGCGAGTCCATTGCGTGCTCCTCCTGACCTGCCTGCCATCTTGCGACGGGACCTCGCCTTCATCAAAAATCGATCGCGATGCCTTTTTTCTCCCAGTCGCCATAGCGGGTGGGGTCCTTGCGATCCTCCTCACCTGACGGCGGCGGCGATGTTACCGCTGCGGGCGTCGGCACCGGCGGGGACGGGGTGAGGTTCTTCGGCGGGACGAGAGTCGCTGGACGTTTCATGGAATCACAATTGGTGAGTAAAGGGCCTCGTGCCAAGTCCTATTCCGAATCCCGCGCCCGACGGTCTTCCCGCCCGCGAAGCCGCGCTGCGCATGCTCGATGGCGTCCTTCGCCGCGGCCAGACGCTCGAAGCAGCGGCGCAGGGCGGGCCGAGCCTGCCCCCCGCCGACCAGGCGCTGGCCCTCGCCATCGCCGGCGAAACACTTCGCCGCCTGCCCGACATCGACCTGATGATCGACAGTGCCACGCGCCTGCGCCTCGCCGACGATGCCAAGGCGCGGATGGTGCTCCGCCTCGCGCTCGGCCAGAAGGTCGGGCTCGGCACTCCCGATCACGCGCTGGTCGCGACCGCGCTGCCGCTGGTCGATGGCGGTCCGCGCCGGCTGGTCCACGGCGTGCTCGGCACGCTGCTGCGCCGCGGCGTCCACCTGTTCGACGCCCCGCGTCTGCCGGTCGAGGTCGAGGAACGCTGGCGCCGCGCGTGGGGAACCCCGGTGGTCGACGCCGCGCGCCGCGCCATTGCCCAGCGTGCCCCGCTCGACCTGACCTTCAAGGACGATGCCGCGGCCAGGGCATTTCCCGCCGCGGCCTCGCTCGCCACCCGCCACGCCCGCCTCGACGAATCGTCGAACGTCGCCGAGCTTCCCGGCTTCGAAGACGGCGGCTGGTGGGTCCAGGACCTCGCCGCCTCGCTCCCTGCACGGCTGATTCCGGCAGCTGCGAACACCGTCCTCGACCTGTGCGCCGCGCCGGGCGGCAAGACGATGCAGCTCGCCGCCGCCGGCCACGCCGTCACCGCGCTCGACCGCAAGCAAAGCCGCCTCGCCCGGCTGCAGCAGAATCTTGATCGCACGAAATTGCACGCCGAACTCGTCACCGCCGACGCGCTCGACTGGGCGCCCGGCCGCACGTTCGACGCGATCCTCGTCGACGCGACCTGTTCGGCGACAGGCACCTTCCGCCGCCACCCCGAAGTGCTCTACCGCGCCCGCCCGGCGATCATCGCCGAAACCGCCGCGCTGCAGGCCCGCCTGCTCGCCCACGCCGCCACCCTGCTCGAGCCGGGCGGCGCCCTCGTCTTCGCTACCTGCAGCCTCGAGCCCGAGGAAGGCGAGGCGATCATCGCCGACTTCCTCGGCGCGCATCCCGCTTTCGCCGTCGCCCCGCCGACCGAGGGCGAACTCCCGCCGTTCATCACGCCGACCGAGGCCGGCTTCGTCCGCATCCTGCCCGGGATGCTCGAGGAGGAGGGCGGACTCGACGGCTTCTTCATCGCGCGCCTTGTCGCCCCCCGCGATTAACGGCTAATCGGACATCATGACCTTCATCTCCCCCTCGATCCTCTCCGCCGATTTCGCCAGTCTCGGCGAGGAAGTCCGCGCGATCGACGCGGCGGGCGCCGACTGGATCCACATCGACGTGATGGACGGGCATTTCGTCCCCAACCTGACAATTGGCCCGGCGGTGGTGAAGGCGCTTCGCTCGCACTCGTCAAAACCGTTCGACGTCCACCTGATGATTTCGCCGATCGACCATTTCCTCGATGCGTTCGCCGAGGCCGGCGCCGACATCATCACCGTCCACCCCGAGGCTGGCCCGCACCTCCATCGCACCGTCCAGCGCATCAAGGGGCTCGGCAAGAAAGCCGGCGTGTCGCTCAACCCGGCGACCCCGGCCAAGATGCTCGACTATGTCCTCGAGGAAATCGACCTCGTGCTGGTGATGAGCGTCAACCCGGGCTTCGGCGGCCAGAAATTCATCGCCAGCCAGCTGCGCAAGATCGAAGCGATCGCCAAACAGGCGGCGAAGCAGGGGCTGACGATCGATATCGAGGTCGATGGCGGGATCGACCCGGTCACCGCGCGACAGGCGATCGACGCCGGCGCGACCGCGCTCGTCGCCGGCACCGCCGCGTTCAAGGGCGGGCCGGACCATTACCGCGCCAACATCGCAGCGCTGCGGGGCGGCCAGTGATCGCAGTGCCTGGCGCCGACGGTGGCGACGTCATCGGCAAACTCGCGTGCGGCTCGCTCTTCTCCCGCCTGTTCAGCGCCAAGAAAGAGCCGCTGCGTCTCGTTGCCGTCCCGCGCGACCATGTCGCCGGCGATCGCGCGCGCGGTGACGCGCTGCTCGCCGGTCGCTTCACGCTCGGCGCCAAGACGATCGACCTCGCCGACTTCGACTTCGCCACCGTCGGCGCCGACAGTAGCATCGCCGTATCGCTCCAGGGCTTCTCGTGGTTGCGCGACCTTGCCGCATCGACCGGTCGCGACAAGGGCGCCAAGCTTGCCGAAGCGCTGGTTGGCCGCTGGCTCCTCGCCCACGGCACCAGGGTCGACGAGGCGTGGCGTCCGGCGCTGTGGGGCGAGCGCATCCTGTTCTGGACCGCCTACGCGCCGTACATCCTCTCAAGCCGCGATGCCGGTTACCGTTCGGCGCTGCTCAACACCCTCGCGAGAGGCGCACGCCACCTCGACGCCACTGCCGACAAGGTGCCACCGGGGCTCCCGCGGGTCACCGCCTGGGCCGGAGTCGTCGCCGCTGGCCTCCTCGTCCAGGGCGGGGTCAGCCGAGTCGCTCGCGGCGAAGCGGGGCTTGGCCGCGCCCTGTCCGGTGCGCAGTTTCAGGACGGCGGGCTGATGAGCCGTTCGCCCGCCGAACAGGCGTTGTTCGTCGACCGCATGGGCCTCCTGCGCGCCGCCTATTTCGCCGCCAAGCAGAACCTTCCCGACACGCTCGAATCCGCCGCCGCCGCCGGCCTCGCCGCGCTCCACGGCGTGACCATGGGCGACGGCGCGCTGTCGAGCTGGCAGGGCGGCAACCCTGGCGACGCGGCGCGCCTGACCGCGCTGATCGAAGGCTGCGGCCTGCGCGCCCGCCCGCTTCGCCAGGCTGCCGGCTGGGGCTACCAGCGCCTGTCTGCGCTGGGCACGGTCGTCGTCCTCGACGGCGCCCCGCCGCCGTCCGCCAAGGTCGCCGCGAACGGCTGCGCCTCGACCCTCGCAATCGAAGTCAGCGACGGCGCGCAACGGCTGATCGTCAATTGCGGCGGCCCCGGCGAGCTGCCGACGACGCTATCCGACGACCTCGTCGCCGCGCTGCGGACCACCGCCGCCCATTCGACGCTGGTGCTTGGCGACACTAACTCGACCGCGATCCTGCCCGACGGCGCGCTCGGCAAGGGGGTCAGCGAAGTCCCCGTGTCCCGTTCGGAGGACAACGACTCGAGCCGCATCGAGGCCAGCCACGACGGCTATCTGAAGGGCTTCGGCCTGATCCACCAGCGCACCCTGATCCTCGGCAACGATGGCAAGGAAGTCCGTGGGCTCGACAAGCTCATCGCCAAGGGCCGCCGCAAGATCAGGGAAGCCGCGCCCTACGCGATCCGCTTCCATCTCGCTCCAGGGGTCGAGGCGACGACCACCGCCGACGGGATGGGCGCGATCATGCGCTCGCCCGGCGCGCCACCGTGGAATTTCCGCTGCCGTGGCGCGATGTTGACGCTTGAGGAAAGCCTCGTCATCGACGGACACGGCGACGTCCGCTCGACCAGCCAACTCGTCATCGTCGGCGAAATCTCGGGCCTCGGCGGCGAAATCGCGTGGCAGCTGCGGCGCTCCAGCTAGACGTTAGAAGGACCAGGATGACCGACCTCGTAACCGTCCGCCGGGCGCTCCTGTCGCTGTCCGACAAGAGTGGCCTCGAACCGCTCGCCGCCGCGCTCGTCGTCCACGGGGTCGAGCTCGTTTCGACCGGCGGAACGGCCAGGGCCCTGCGTGACATGGGCCATGACGTGCGCGATGTGTCCGACCTGACCGGCTTCCCCGAAATGATGGACGGCCGCGTAAAGACGCTTCACCCGATGGTCCACGGCGGACTTCTCGCGGTGCGCGACAATGCCGCTCACACCGCGGCGATGGACGAGCATGGCATCGGCGCGATCGACCTCGTCGTGGTCAATCTCTACCCCTTCGCGCAGACCGTCGCGAAGGGCGCGAGCCGTGACGAGATCATCGAGAATATCGACATCGGCGGCCCGTCGATGGTCCGCTCGGCTGCCAAGAACCATGCCTTCGTGGCGATCGTCACTGACCCCGCCGACTATGCCGAGATCATTGCCAGCCTCGCCGCGGGGGGTACTTCGCTTGCGCTGCGCAAGCGCCTCGCCGCCAAGGCTTACGCCGCCACCGCCGCCTATGACGTGATGATCGCCAGCTGGTTCGCCTTCGCCGACCAGCGCGAGCAATTTCCTGCCTCGCTGGCGTTCGCGATGACCCGCGGCGAGACCCTGCGCTACGGCGAAAACCCGCATCAGCAGGCCGCCTTCTATGCCGCCGCCGGCCCCGCCGCGAAGGGCATCGGCCAGGCGCGGCAGCTGCAGGGCAAGGAACTAAGCTACAATAATTACAACGACGCTGACGCCGCGCTCGACCTGATCGCCGAGTTTCGCGGCGCCGCGCCAACCTGCGTGATCGTCAAGCATGCCAATCCCTGCGGCGTGGCGTCGGGACAGACATTAGCCGAGGCCTATGAGGCCGCATATAAGTGCGATAGCGTCTCGGCGTTCGGAGGGATCGTCGCGGTCAACCGGCCGCTGGATCGGGCAACCGCGGATCAGATCACCAGCATTTTTACCGAAGTCGTCGTAGCGCCCGATGCCGACGAGGAAGCCCTCGCGCTGTTCGCGGCGAAGAAGAATTTGCGCCTGCTGTTGACCGGCGACCTCCCCGATCCGGCGCGCGCGGGCCTGATGGCGAAGTCGATCACCGGCGGCTGGCTGCTCCAGTCGCGCGACAATGGCCGCATCACCTCCGCCGACCTGCGGGTCGTCACCAGGCGCGTGCCCACCGAAGCCGAAATCCGCGACATGCTGTTCGCCTGGACCGTCGCCAAGCACGTCAAGTCGAACGCCATCGTCTACGCAAAGGACGGCGCTACTGCCGGCATCGGCGCCGGCCAGATGAACCGCCGCGACTCCGCGCGCATCGCCGCCGCCAAGGCGCGCGAGGCGGCCGAAATCTTCGGCTGGGACCAGGCTCGCACGATTGGATCGGCGGTCGCCTCGGACGCCTTTTTTCCGTTCGCCGACGGCTTGCTGTCAGCGGTCGAAGCCGGTGCCACGGCCGTCATCCAGCCCGGCGGCTCGATGCGCGACGCCGAGGTCATCGCCGCCGCCGACGAAGCCGGCCTCGCGATGGTCTTCACCGGAACGCGCCACTTTCGGCACTGACTCTTCAAATCAGATCACGTCATCCGCGACTTGGGCCGGCGCTGCGTTCGCGTGCAATTCCTCGATGTCGGCCTTCCTCAGCCGGAACAGTTCGCGGTCCTCCGGCCCGAAGCCCATGGTCCAAACGACCACGCCAAATGCCACCAGGATAGCCGGGATGCCGATGACCAGCTGCCATAGTTCTGGCAGGTAAAGCCGCACCGGGATCCCGACAACCAGCCCGGCGGCAGTGGCGTAGAGAATATCCATGCGCCAGCCCGACACCCGTGCGCCCAGATTCTTCCGGAGCAACAAAGACTTGGCGATCGAAGCGAACCCCAGTGCGAGGCACAGCGCAATCGCCGGCCCGGTCGCCTGGTGCGCCATGTCCCAGCCGATGTCGCGGATCCCCAGGATCAGCCCCGCGCCGAGTGCCGCCTCGAGCGCCAACATGATCAGCGAGATGACCATGTTGCGATGCCGGTCGACATAGATCAGCGCCGCCTCGCTCACGACCGCGGTCGCGGCGATCACTTCGGCCGCGAGCAGGAAGCCGAGCGTTGCCGTGCCACCGGTGAACCCAGATCCGACCAGCCCCATCACTGCTCGGCCCGGCATCGCCAGCGACAGCGCGATCCCGGTCTGCGCGGCGATGATCCAGTAGCTCACCTGGCGAACCTGCTTGGCGACCGCGAGCTTGTCGCCGTCGGCAATGTTGCGCGCGATCACCGGGCCGAGCACCGGCTCGAAGCTGGTTTTTAGCTTGGCCGGCAGCGTCGCGACCTGCTGCGCGACATAATAGATGCCGACGAACGCCGGGCTCAGGAACAGCCCGAGCACCGCGAGGTCGACCTTGCGCGACGCCCACTCGACCGCGTCAGCGGCGGCGAGCGGGGCATTCTTGCGCGCCGTCCGCCACGATCCGGCGAGATCGGGCGACCAGCCGTGGGGCACGCCGTAGCTGCGAATCAGCGGCACCAGCGCGGCGACCAGCGCGGCGACCGTCGAAATGACGTAGCTGATGATCAGCCCGTCCTCGAGCGAGATGTAGGACCAGGCGAAGGCGACGATGCTGATCGTCCACGGCTGAACCAGCGAGCGCGCGCGCACCGTCGCGCCGACATCGTTGCGATAGGCCAGAGCGGCGAGCGCGATGTCGGTCCAGGCGATCGCCAGCACGGTCACCGGCAGCAGCCAGTCGAGCCCGTGGACCTGACTGTTGGGGAACATCGCGCGCGGGAAGGCCATCAGCACCCCCATGCAGAGGATCGACCCGAGCAGCGACAACAGCATTGCGTCGGCGACCACGCAAGGGTGCGACTTGTTCGCATTGGCGAGCAGCTGGGCCAGCCCGCGCCGCAACCCGAAGGTGGCCAGCTGAGCCCCCAGCTCGACCGTCAGCATCGCATAGGCGAACCGCCCGAGAACCTCGGCGCCATAGATCCGCCCACCGATCAGCAGGAACGGAAGACTCCCTGCGAGCCGCAGGATGAAACCGAACGCGTTCAACCGACCGCCACGCGCCAGCGTCGCCATATCGGCGTCAGGCGGGACATTTTCATCGGGAACGGAGGCCGACGCGTTCAATGTGCTGCTCCCCAATGCGCGCCCGAGCCGACCTCCACATCGAGCGGGACGTCGAGGCGCAGCGCTGGCTCGGCGGCCGTTGCCATAACCCGGCGCACCACCGTTTCCGTCGCCTCCTGCTCGCCCTCGGGAACTTCGAACACGAGCTCGTCATGGACCTGCAGCAGCATCCGCGCACCCAGCCCGGCATTGGCCAGCGCCCCATCCATCCGGTTCATCGCGCGCTTGATCAGGTCGGCGCTGGTCCCCTGAATCGGCGCATTGATCGCCGCGCGCTCGCTCCCCTGCCGCAGATTTTGCTGGGGCGAGCGGATATTGGGGAAATGCGTCTTCCGTCCGAACAGCGTCTGGGTAAACCCATTCTCGCGCGCGAACGCCAGCGTCTCGCCGATGTAATTGCGGATTCCCGGGAAGCGCTCGAAATAGCGGTCGATGATGAACTGCCCCTCATCACGCGCGACCCCCAGGCGCCCCGCCAGCCCCCACGAAGAAATGCCGTAAAGAATCGCGAAATTGATCGTCTTGGCCTTGTTCCGCGCCTCCCGATCCGACGCGCCGAACAGTTCCTCGGCGGTCATCGAGTGAATGTCCTGTTTGTTGGCGAACGCCTCCTTGAGCTGCGGCACGTCGGCCATATGCGCCGCAAGCCGCAGCTCGATCTGCGAGTAATCCGCGCTCATGAGAACATGCCCCGGTTCGGCGACGAACGCATCGCGGATCTTGCGGCCAAGCTCGGTTCGGATCGGGATATTCTGCAGATTGGGATCGGTCGACGACAGCCGTCCGGTCTGCGCCACCGCCAGGCTGAAGCTCGTGTGCACCCGCCCGGTGACGGGATTGATCTGCGCCTGAAGTGCATCGGTATAGGTCGTCTTGAGCTTGGTCAGCTGGCGCCAGTCGAGCACCAGCCGCGCAACCGGCACCTCTTCCCCTGCCAGCCGCTCGAGCTCGGTGACGTCGGTCGAATAATGGCCGTTCTTGCCCTTGCGGCCGCCCTTCAGGCCTAGCCGGTCATAGAGCACTGCGCCCAATTGCTGCGGCGACCCGATCGTAAATGGGCCCTCAGCCGCCTCGTAAACCCGCTCTTCCAACGCTGCGATCTCAACCGCAAAGTCACCCGACAGTTTGGCCAGATAGGCGCGGTCGACCTTGATCCCGCGCCGCTCCATCCGCCCGACCGTCGCGATCAGCGGCCGGTCGACCTGCTCATACACCCGGGTCACTTGCTCCGCCGCCATCCGCGGCTTCAGCCGCTGCCACAGCCGAAGCGTCACATCGGCATCCTCGGCGGCATATTCGGTCGCCTGGGCGAGTGGCACCTTGTCGAAAGTGATCTGGTTCTTGCCTACCCCGCACAGCGACTTGAAGGTGATGCACTCATGGTCGAAATGGAGCTTCGCCAGCTCGTCCATGCCGTGCCCGTTGCGCCCGGCGTCGAGGTTGAACGACATCACCATCGTGTCGTCGACCGGGGCCGGATCCACCCCGCCTTTCGCGAACATCGTCGCGTCATATTTGAAGTTGTGGCCGATCTTGAGCACCGCCGGATCCTCGAGCAGAGGCTTCAACACCGCCAGCGCGACCTCGGGCTTCAACTGGTCCGGCGCCTCGCTCAGCAAGTCGCCCCCGCCATGGCCGACGGGGATGTAACATGCCTCGCCCGGCGCGACCGCCAGGCTGATCCCGACCAACCGGGCCACCACGCAATCGATGCAGTCGGTCTCTGTATCGACCGCGACGTAGCCAACGCTGCGCGCCCGCTCGATCCACCGCTCGAGCGCCGCGACGCCCTGCACCGTCTCATATTTCGACCGATCGATCTCGATCTTCACGGGCTCGGGCGCGGCGACCGGCGCGACCATCGCCGCACTGATTCTTGGCCCGCCCGACGACGTGCCCGCTCCGGTCATCCGGTTGGCGAGCGTCTTGAACCCCTGATCCTCAAGGAATTCGCGCAACGGCTCGGGCGGAATCCCGGTCAGCGCCAGCGCTTCCAACGGCTCGGGCAGCTCAGCGTCGCACACCAGCCGTACGAGCTCGCGCGACAGCCGCGCATTGTCGGCATGGTCGATCAGCGACTGCTTCAGCTTGGGCTTGGTAATCGCGTCGGTCCCGGCAAGCACCGCCTCCAGCCCGCCGAACTGCTGGATCAGCTGCGCCGCGGTCTTCGGCCCGATCCCGGGCACACCCGGCACATTGTCGGCGCTGTCGCCCATCAGCGCGAGCACGTCGCCGAGCAGCTCCGGCCCGACCCCGAACTTCTCCGTCACATAGGCGGAGGTGATCCGCCGGTCATTCATCGTGTCGAGCATGTCGATATGATCGTCGTCGATCAGCTGCATCAGATCCTTGTCGGAGCTGACGATGGTGACCTTCCACCCCGCATCCCGCGCCGCATAAGCATAGCAAGCGATGATATCGTCCGCCTCCAGCCCCTCGGTCTCGATGCACGGGATCGAAAAGGCCCGCGTCGCGGTGCGGATCAGCGGGAATTGCGGGACGAGGTCTTCGGGCGTCGGCGGGCGATGCGCCTTGTACTGGGCGTACATGTCGTTGCGGAATGTCTTTGACGAGGCATCGAGGATCACCGCCATATGGGTCGGCCCGTCCGCCTTGTTGAGCCCGTCGGCGAGCTTCCACAGCATCGCCGTATAGCCATAGACCGCGCCCGCCGGCTGGCCATGGCGATTGGTCAGCGGCGGCAGCCGGTGATAGGCGCGAAAGATATAGCTCGATCCGTCGACGAGATAGAGGTGGGGCTGGGGCTGTGGCATGAGCCGAGCGGTTTAGCAGGGACGGGCAACGATGCCACCCTTGGGACGAAGGATCAGAAGATGACCGAGAAGTTCGAACGCCACCGCCAGCCATGGACCAGCGACGAAATCCAGAAACTCCATCGTCTGGCGGAGAAAGGCATGAGCCTTCGGGGCATCTCGAAAGCAATGACCCGCAGTGAGGAATCGGTTCAGGCGCGCGCGAAGGCGGATGGGTTGAAGGTGTCGAAGCTTCGGTAATTGGCGTCCGATCGACCTTGCCAAGCATCAAGACTAGGGTCAGGACCCATTGATTTGAGAGGCGCGATCTGATTCAGGCTCCGCAAGGAGACGGAGCATGAGCAACCTGTACTGGCTGACGGACGAGCAGATGGCGCGGCTTGAGCCGTATTTTCCCAAGAGTCACGGCAGGCC
>NZ_JANYGG010000015.1 GCF_025362505.1 Sphingomonas sp.
ATCCACTCCGAATAGGAATATATGCGCCTTACCCACCTTGCCGATTATGCGGTCGTGATGCTGACCGCCGCCGCGCGCCGCGCCCCGGCCGAGCGGCTGTCGGCGGCCGCGCTGTCGGAAGAAACCGGCGTACCGCTGCCGACCGCGCAGAAGCTGATGGGGATTCTCGCCCACGCCGGGCTGCTGACCAGCACGCGCGGCGCGCAGGGCGGCTATGTCCTGACCCGCCCGGCCGCGTCGATCAGCCTTGCCGACATCGTTGAAGCGGTCGAGGGGCCGATCGCGCTGACCCTCTGCTCGGGCGCGGATGGCCCCAGCGACTGCGCACTCGACGCGCATTGCCGGATCAAGCCGCACATGGGGGCCGTCGGCAACGCCGTGCGCGGCGCACTCCACGCCGTCAGTCTTCAGGAATTAGCGTCATGATGGACCAGCTCGACCAACCGCTCGACAATCGCGAAGCCCGCGAGGCCATCGCCAAGGATTACGAGTGGGGCTTCTCCTCGGACATCGAGCAGGAGTTCGCGCCCAAGGGCCTGTCCGAGGACACGGTCCGCTTCATCTCGGGCAAGAAGAACGAGCCCGAATGGATGCTCGAATGGCGGCTCAAGGCCTATCGCGCGTGGCTCACCATGGAAGAGGTCGACTGGGCCAAACTCGACATCCCCAAGATCGATTATCAGGACGCCTATTATTACGCCGCGCCCAAGGCCAAGCCCAAGCTCGGCAGCCTCGACGAGGTCGATCCCGAAATCCTGCGCGTCTATGAAAAGCTCGGCATTCCGATCGAGGAGCAGAAGGTCCTCGCCGGGGTCGAAGGCGCGCGCCGGGTCGCGGTCGACGCGGTGTTCGACAGCGTCTCGGTCGCGACCACTTTCCGCGAGGAATTGAAGCGCGCGGGGGTAATCTTCCTCAGCATTTCCGAAGCGATCCGCGAATACCCCGAGCTGATCAAAAAATACCTCGGCTCGGTCGTCCCGCAGCGCGACAATGTCTTCGCCTGCCTCAACGCCGCGGTGTTTTCCGACGGCACGTTCGTGCACATCCCCGAGGGCGTGCGCTGCCCGATGGAATTGAGCACCTATTTCCGCATCAATGCCGAAAACACCGGCCAGTTCGAACGCACGCTGATCATCGCCGAAAAGGGGTCGTACGTCTCCTACCTCGAAGGCTGCACCGCGCCGATGCGCGACGAGAACCAGCTTCACGCGGCTGTGGTCGAGATCTTCGCGCATGAGGATGCGGAGGTGAAATACTCCACCGTCCAGAACTGGTATCCGGGCGACGCCGAGGGCAAGGGTGGCATCTTCAACTTCGTCACCAAGCGCGCATTGTGCAGCGGTGCGCGCAGCAAGGTGTCATGGACCCAGGTCGAAACGGGCTCGGCGATCACCTGGAAATATCCGTCGTGCATCTTGAAGGGCGAGGGCAGCGTCGGCGAATTCTATTCGGTCGCGCTGACCAACAATCGCCAGCAGGCCGACACCGGGACCAAGATGATCCACATCGGCGCCAACACCCGCTCGACGATCATCTCCAAGGGGATCAGCGCGGGGCGCTCGAACAACACCTATCGCGGGTTGGTCCGGGTCCTCCCCGGCGCCGAGAATGTCCGCAATTTCACCCAGTGCGACAGCCTTCTTTTGGGCTCCGAATGCGGCGCCCACACCGTCCCCTATATCGAGGTCAAGAACCCGACCGCGACGATCGAGCATGAAGCGACCACCAGCAAGATCAGCGAAGACCAGCTCTTCTACGCCCAGATGCGCGGCCTCGACACCGAAAGCGCGGTC
This sequence comes from Sphingomonas sp., assembly GCF_025362505.1. Taxonomy (GTDB): domain Bacteria; phylum Pseudomonadota; class Alphaproteobacteria; order Sphingomonadales; family Sphingomonadaceae; genus Sphingomicrobium. The sequence continues at coordinate 1,794 of NZ_JANYGG010000015.1, forward strand.
GCGTTGATCGTGAATGGCTTCGCGCGAGAAGTGCTGAAGCAGCTCCCGATGGAGTTCGCGGTCGAGGCGCAGAAGCTGTTGGGGATCAGTCTTGAGGGGAGCGTCGGGTGAGCCTTGCACGCTTCTTCATCGCTGCGAGCGCAGGTCTCGTTGCAGGTGTTTGGACCGTGTGCCTGCTGTTGGCTTTCGGAGACGGTGGGGTGCGCCTTGATGGCTCTCAACAGGGCAAATTCGTGCTGGGTTATTTTCTGATGATCTATGGGCCTCCCTTGATTGTGGGCGGCCTTACTTATTTTGCACTCCGAAAGAACAGACAAGTTTGACGATGCTGAAAATTAAGAACCTCTCCGCCACCGTCGCCGGCAAGCCGATCCTCGACGGCCTGACGCTGACCATCCCGGCTGGCGAAATCCATGCGATCATGGGGCCCAATGGCGCGGGCAAGTCGACGCTCGCCTATGTGCTCGGTGGGCGGCCCGGTTATGAAGTGACGGGGGGCACGGTGACGTTCACCGCTGCTCGTCATCCCGGCCTTGAGCCGGGACCCACCTTGTTGGGAGAACAGGGCGAAGGCAGGTGGGTCCCGGGTCAAGCCCGGAATGACGACGGCGGGGCGGTCGATCTTCTATCCCTCGCGCCGCACGAGCGCGCGGCGGCGGGGCTGTTCCTCGGCTTCCAGTATCCGGTCGAAATCCCCGGCGTGTCCTACCTCCAGTTCCTGCGCGAAAGCCTCAATTCGCAGCGCCGGTCACGCGGCGAACCGGAACTCAGCGGCGCCGAATTCATCCGCCTCGCCAAGGCGCAGGCGGCGCTGCTCGGGATGGACCCCGACATGCTCAAGCGCCCGGTCAACGTCGGCTTCTCCGGCGGCGAAAAGAAGCGCGCCGAAATGGTCCAGATGGGCATCATGGCGCCGACATTGGCGATCCTCGACGAGACCGACAGCGGGCTCGACATCGACGCGCTCAAAGCGGTCGGCGCGGGGATCAATTCGATCATGCGCGCTCCCGACAAGGCGGTGCTGCTGATCACCCATTACCAGCGGTTGCTCGATTATGTTCGCCCCGACCGGGTGCATGTGTTGCGCGCGGGCAAGATCATACGCTCGGGCGGCCCCGAACTCGCCCACGAACTCGAACGCGAAGGCTATGCCGAGGTGGCCGCGTGATGCGCGCGGGGCACTTCCTCCCCTCCTCGAAGAGGGAGGGGACCGAGGGGTGGGTTCGCACGTCTGTGCGCTTCAATGACTCCGCGACTGCCGAAGAACCCACCCCCGGCCCCTCCCTGGAAGGGAGGGGAGAATGAACGCACTCCCCACCCGCAAGCTCGAAGCCTATCGCTACGCCGACCTCGACGCGCTGGCGTCGGTGTGGAGCGACCTTTCGCCGCCTGAAACGATCGCAATTGCCGCCCAGCAAAAGCTGCAGCAAATCTGGTTGCCGAGCGCCGACGACGTGCAAATTCGCCGCGTCGAACTGACCGTCCGCGAAGGCGCGTCCGTCACCATCTTCGCGCTCAATACGGCGTCGCGTTATGGCCGCATCGAACTCGACGTGCGCTTGCACGCGGGCGCGCATTTCGCGTTTCACGCCGCCAACATCGGCGCGGGCAAGGCGACGCTCGAAATCGTCACCACCGTCCGCCATCTCGCCCCATCGGCAACTTCGCGCCAAATCATTCGCAGCGTGCTCGGCGGCAAGGCGACCGGCTCCTACCTCGGCAAGGTCGCGGTCGCGCGCGACGCCCAGCAATCCGATAGCGAACAGTCGGTGAAAGCGATGCTGCTCGACCGCGGCGCGACCGCCAATGCCAAGCCCGAACTCGAAATCTACGCCGACGACGTCAAATGCGCGCACGGCGCGACCGTCGGCGAACTCGACCGCGAGCAACTGTTCTACGCCGCCGCGCGCGGGCTCGATCCGGCGGGTGCGCGAGCTCTGTTGCTCGAGGGTTTCATCGGCGGTCTGTGGGATGAAATTGTCGGCGACGACGCAACAGATGATGGGGCCATCGCCGACCTCGCCCGCGCCGCACTGAAGGCCATCGCATGAACGCGCTGATTCATCCCACCGCCGCGCTGAATGTGCGCGATCAATTCCCCGCGCTCCCGGCGGACTGGCATTATCTCGACGCCGCCGCGACCGCGCAGAAGCCGCAAGCGGTGATCGACGCGATTACCAACGGCTATGCGCGCGATTACGCCACCGTGCATCGCGGGGTGTATCGGCGGTCGTCGGACATGACGCTCGCCTTTGAGGCCGCGCGGGTGGCGACGGCGCGCTTTCTTGGCGCAAGTTCGGCCGACGAGGTGGTGTTCACGCGCGGCGCGACCGAAGCGATCAACCTGGTCGCCTATGCGCTGCCCAAGGACGGTCGCGACCGGGTGCTGCTGTCGGCGCTCGAGCATCACAGCAATATCGTCCCGTGGCAGCTGGCCGGCTATGCGATCGACGTCTGCCCGCTGACGCAAGACGGCCAGATCGACCTCGACGCGGCGGAAAAGCTCGTCACCGAGCGCACGCGGATGGTCAGTTTCGCGCATGTCTCGAATGTGCTCGGCTCGATCCTCGACGCCCGCCGCGCCGCGGATATCGCGCATGCGAAGGGCGCGCTGCTGCTGCTCGACGGTTGCCAGGCGGCGCCGCGCCTGACCGTCGATGTCTCGGCGCTGGCTTGCGACTTCTACGCCTTTTCCGGGCACAAGCTCTACGGCCCGACCGGGATCGGCGTGCTGTGGGGGCGCTCGGCGCTGCTCGACAGCATGGCGCCGTGGCAGGGCGGCGGGTCGATGATCGACCGCGTCACGTTCGAGCACACGACCTATGCGCCGCCGCCGGGGCGGTTCGAGGCGGGCACGCCGCACATCATTGGCGCGATCGGGCTCCACGCGGCGATCGACTGGACCCTCGGCATCGGACTTGCCGCGATCCACGCGCATGAGGGAGCGCTGACCCGCTCGACGCGCGAGGCGCTTCGCCAGATCAACAGCGTCCGCCTGTTCGGCCCCGACGACAGCGCCGGAATCGTCTCTTTCACCTATCAGGGGGTGCATCCGCACGATGTCGCCACCATCTTGGACGATGTCGGTGTGGCGATCCGCGCCGGGCACCACTGCGCGCAGCCGCTGATGGAGGTGCTCGGCGTTCCCGCCACCGCCCGCGCAAGCTTTGCGGCGCACAGCGGGGCGGACGATGTCGAGGCGTTGGTCGAGGGACTCGGCCGGGTGAAACGGATTTTTGGATGATGGACGAACCACGCATGATCGAGGTTGAACAGGTCGACGCGGTCGAGCCCCCGGCGCGCGCCCGCGTGACCCCCGAGTTCGAGCGCAAGCGCGATTATCTCAGCGGGTTCCTCGCCGAGGAGCAACCGCCGGTCGAACTCGGCGGGGCGGGCGGTTCGTTGCAGGAGGAGGTGATCGAGGCGCTCAAGACGATCTACGATCCCGAGATCCCGGTCGATATCTACGAGCTTGGGCTGATCTACGATGTCGCGGCGAGCGAGGATGGCGATGTCGTCGTCACCATGACGCTGACCACGCCAAACTGTCCGGTCGCCGAATCGATGCCGGGCGAGGTCGAGATGCGTGTCTTGTCCGTCCCCGGGGTGCGCGATGCCGAGGTTAAACTCGTGTGGGAACCCGCCTGGGATCCGTCGAAGATGAGCGACGAAGCACGGCTCGAATTGGGGATGCTGTAATGAACGCACCGACCCGCCGCCCGCGTCCCGCCGCGATCACGCTGACCGCAGGCGCCGAAGCGCGCATCGCCGAGCTCATGGCCAAGGCCCCCGCCGAGGCGATCGGGGTCAAGCTGTCGACCCCGCGCCGGGGCTGCTCGGGCCTCGCTTACTCGGTCGATTATGTGAACGAGGCCAGCGCATTTGACGAGCGGATCGAGACGCCGGGGGGGATCTTCTTCGTCGACGGCGGGTCGATCCTCTACATGATCGGCAGCCGGATGGACTGGGTCGAGGACGATTTCGTCGCCGGGTTCACGTTCGAGAATCCCAACGCCAAGGGCGCCTGCGGCTGCGGCGAGAGCTTTACGGTTTGATCACAGTCCTTCGCGAAACCGCTAAAATCCCAGCGTGAAGCGGATCGCCCCGCCCATGTCATTGTCGGCGCTCGCGATATGCCCCGGCTGGCGGCGGACGAACAAATTGCCGCCGAGCCAGCCGGTGTCGGTCACCGAGCGTCCGTAGGACATCTCGGCATCGACCTCACGCCCGCTTGGCGACAGCGAGAAGCGCTCGATGGTGCGGATCGCGGTCTGGCTCACATAGTCGTAACCGGTCGGTAGCAGCGAGGCGAAGCCGCCGCTGGCGATGCGCAATGGCTGGGCGAGACGCAGGCCGAAGCGGTCGCCCTCGCGCAGCAGCCCGTCGCGCGTCAGGTCGAGCGCATAGGCATCGCTCTGGAACCGGCCCGCGCCGAAGCTGGTGAAACCGCGCCGCGCGGCCAGGTTCGCCGCCCATCCGCCGCCTAATGGCCGGCGTGTTTCGAGGTCGAGGAAGGTCGTCGACGATCCGCCCGCGCCGAGGCCCGCGCCCATCCGCCCGCCGAGCAACGTGTCGCGCTCCTCGAGCTGGCTGAGCCCGAGCGAGAGCCAGCTTCTGCCGAGCGACTTGTCGACCGCGACCGATGACAGCCGATACGGCGCGCCGGTCGCGCTGGTCGCGATGCCCTGCCACACGCGGCCATTTTCGGCCGACAGGGTGAGGCCGACCGACCCGAGCTGGCGGCGGAGCGCCATGCTCGCGCCGCGGGTGGCCGAGAAGCCTGAGTCGCCGGCAACGTCCTTCGCGATCAGGAACGCGCCGGCGGTGGCACCCGACAGGCGGCGCTCCATCGCCTTGGCGCCGTCCGTGAACCCAAAGGCGACGGCGGTATTGCGGTCGATGCGCGCGACCGCCGAGCCGGCGATCAGCCGCGCCCGCCGCGCGTCGTTGGGGCCGATCCCGAGCTTGGCGAGTTCGAACTCGCGCTCCCGCCCGAACCGCTGAGAGACGGTCATCGCGACGCTCAACCCGCCCGCCCGCGCGCCGGCAACCTGAATGCGTCCGCCGAGCGCGCGCTCGAGCGGATGCGACGCTTCGGCCTGGCGCAGCGTCTTGGCGAGATCGAGCGCATAGGCGCGCGAATAGCCATCGAGGATGACCACTCCGAACGGCCCCTGACCCGCCGCGTCGCCCGCGGCGGCGGGCA
>NZ_JANYGG010000017.1 GCF_025362505.1 Sphingomonas sp.
TGTGGGCGAGACAGTGATCGTCGGGGTCAACAAGTATCGGCTGGCCGAGGAGGCGCATCTCGATATCCTGTCGATCGACAATGCCAAGGTGCGCGCGGGACAGATCGCGCGGCTCGAGAAGATGCGGGCGTCGCGGGACGAGGCGCGGGCGCGGGCCGCGCTGGATGCGTTGGAGGCGGGAGCTCGGGGCAGTGGCAATTTGCTGGCGCTGAGCGTCGACGCGGCGCGGGCGCGCTGTTCGCTGGGCGAGATTTCGGATGCGCTGGAGCGGGTGTTCGGGCGCTATTCGACCTCGCCGACGCCGGTCAGCGGGATTTACGGCCAGCGCGCTGACGAGCGGTGGAAACAGGCGATCGCGGGCACCGCGACGGTCGCGCAGCGGCTTGGGCGCGCGCCGCGGATGCTGGTCGCGAAGATGGGGCAGGACGGGCATGACCGGGGGGCGAACCTCGTTTCGTCGGCGTTCGGCGACCTGGGGTTCGAGATCGTCGCCGGGCAATTGTTCCAGACCCCGCGCGAGGCGGCCGAGCTTGCCGTGGCCAAGGCGGTCGACGTGGTCGGCGCGTCGAGCCTCGCGGCAGGGCACAAGACGCTGATCCCCGAGCTGATCGACGCGTTGAAGGATCTGGGCCGGGCGGACATCAAGGTCATCGTCGGCGGGGTCATCCCGGCTCAGGATTATGCGATGTTGCGCGCGGCGGGGGTCCAGGCGATCTTCGGGCCGGGGACGAATTTGGCTGATGCGGCGGACGAGGTGCTTCGGCTGCTCGGGCATAACCGGCCGCCGGTGGGGGAGACGGTGGAGTGAGGCGCCGAATTGCCACTGTCATCGCCCTCTTAATGACCTGGATCTGCTATGGTTTGGTCATCGTGACACTGGCGGATCACGAAGCCGTGCGTTGTCATGATTTCGGGAATTTGGCAGCGGAATGCACTGCGCCACTTCTTCGCTTCTTTGCTGGAATTTCGGCACTATTTTTGATTGCAACGCTGTCGCTCGCTGTGCTTGCATTGCGATCAACATCCAGCGGGAAAAGCAACTGATGTTCTCCAAAATCCTGATTGCCAACCGGGGCGAGATTGCTTGTCGTGTCATTCGCACTGCCAAGCGGATGGGGATCGCGACGGTTGCGGTTTATTCCGATGCCGATGCCCGCGCGCCGCATGTTCTCATGGCCGATGAAGCGGTGCGGCTGGGGCCGGCGCCGGCGGCGGAGAGCTATCTCAAGGCCGAGCTGATCATTGCGGCGTGCAAGGCGACGGGCGCCGAGGCGGTGCATCCGGGATACGGGTTCCTCAGCGAGCGGGCGAGCTTTGCGACGGCGCTGGCCGAGGCGGGGATCGCGTTCATCGGGCCGCCGCCACACGCCATCGCGGCGATGGGCGACAAGATCGAATCCAAGAAGCTCGCCAAGGCGGCGGGGGTCAATGTCGTGCCGGGGTTTCTGGGCGAGATCGCGGATACCGACCATGCCGTCACGATTGCGGGCGGGATCGGCTATCCGGTGATGATGAAGGCCTCGGCCGGCGGCGGGGGCAAGGGGATGCGGCTGGCGTGGTCGGAGACCGACGTGCGCGAAGGGTTCGAGGCGACCAGGCGCGAGGGGCTGGCGAGCTTTGGCGACGACCGGGTGTTCATCGAGAAATTCATCGAGCAGCCGCGCCATATCGAGATCCAGCTGCTCGGCGACCAGCATGGGACGATCCTGTACCTGCACGAGCGCGAATGCTCGATCCAGCGGCGGCATCAGAAGGTCGTCGAGGAGGCGCCGTCGCCGTTCGTCTCGCCTGAAATGCGCAAGCGGATGGGGGAGCAGGCGGTCGCCTTGGCTCGCGCGGTGGGATATTTTTCAGCGGGGACGGTCGAGCTGATCGTGTCGGGGTCGGACACGACCGGGGAGGGGTTCTACTTCCTCGAGATGAACACGCGGCTTCAGGTCGAGCATCCGGTGACCGAGGAGATTACCGGGCTCGACCTGGTCGAGCAGATGATCCGGGTCGCCGCGGGGGAGCCGCTCGGGTTTACGCAAGGCGAGGTGAAGCTCGACGGCTGGGCGGTCGAGACGCGGGTTTATGCGGAGGATCCGTATCGCGGGTTCCTGCCGAGCACGGGGCGGTTGGTGCGCTATCAGCCACCCCTCCCCGTGTGGGGAGGGGCCGGGGGTGGGTCTGTGCCCACTTCCGATGGGGGGTCACCCACCCCCGCTCGGCTGGCGCCGAGTCGCCCCTCCCCGGAAGGGGAGGGGGTTAGGGTTCGCGTTGACGACGGGGTGGTCGAGGGCGGCGAGGTCAGCATGTTCTATGACCCGATGATCGCCAAGCTGGTCACCTGGGGGCCGACGCGGATTGAAGCGATCGATGCGCAGGTCGAGGCATTGGATGCGTTCGAGATCGACGGGATCGGGGACAATATCGATTTCCTCTCGGCGCTGATGCAGCATCCGCGGTTCCGGTCGGGGGAGATCACGACCGGGTTCATCGCCGAGGAATATCCCGACGGGTTTGTCGGCGCGCCGGCGAGCGAGGAATTGCTCGAGGATCTGGCGGCGATCGCCGGGCTGGTCGCGGCGAGCCATGAGACGAGGGCGGCGCTGATCGACGGGCAATTGGGCGGGCCGGTGTACCCAGAGGGCGACTATGTGGTGCGGGTAGCTTCTGCTGCTGGCGCGGGGCTTGGGGTGGACGAGTTCGCGGTCGCGGTCGAGCCGTATGACGGCGGGCTGCTGGTTAGCGTCGATGGCGAGGAGGAAATCGACCTGATTGCCGACTATGTCCCGGGGCAGCGGCTGCTGGTCGCCGATCTGGACGGGAGGCGGCGGATCGTTCGCATCGCCAGAGAGGGCCGCGGGTGGCGCTTCCAGACGCTGGGGGCGCGGCACCATGTCGAAGTGATGGCGCCGTATGTCGCGGACCTGACGCAGCACATGATCGCCAAGGTTGCGCCCGACATGTCGCGCTTCCTGCTGGCGCCGATGCCGGGGCTGCTGACCAAGCTTGAGGTCAAGGCGGGCGACAAGGTCGAGGCGGGGCAACCGGTCGCGGTGATCGAGGCGATGAAGATGGAGAATATCCTGCGCGCGCCCAAGACAACGACGGTCAAGGCAACCCCGGTTGCGGCGGGACAGAGCCTGGCGGTTGACGATATCATCGTCGAGTTCGACTAAGGACGTTATTCAAAGGGGGTAGCCATGCTTCGATCGTTGCTGATGATGATGGCGATGCTTGGATTGGCGGCGGCCGCCCCGGTCCGCGCCGCTGGCTCAGGCCATTATCTGTTCGTGTTCAGCGGCGACCAGGCGGGGAAGGGCAAGGACTATCTGGCGGTGATCGATGCCGATCCCGCCTCGCCCGGTTATGGCAGGTTGCTGACCTCGGCTGCGACCGACCAGACCAGCGTTCGGCCGCACCACACGGAATATGAAATGCCGGCGAGCGGAATGCTGTTCGCCAACGATCATGACGCCAACCGCAGCTTTATATTCGACCTGCGCGATCCGTTGCATCCCCGGGTCGAGACGTCGTTCACCGACATGGCCGGCTTCTCCATGGCGCACAGTTTCGTGCGTTTGCCCAACGGCCATGTATTGGCCAGTTTCCAGCAGGCCGGATCGGGCGTGGCGATGGCCGGGATGCCGGGGATGATGGGCCACGCGAAGAGCGGCGGACTGGTCGAGATCGACGATGCCGGGAAGGTCGTGCGCGCTGTCGCCAATGCCGATCCGGCGCATCCGGGAATGCCGGTGCTGCCCTATTCGCTGGCCGTCCTGCCCGCAATCGACCGCGTGCTGGTGACCAATTCGCCGATGCAGGATGATTACCTGCTGCAAAGCGTGACCTATCAGCTGTTTCGCCTGTCGGACCTGAAACTGCTCGGCACATGGCCGCTCGACCCGGGGCCGTCGTTGAGCGGACATATCGGCCCGGAAGAAGCGCGGCTGGGACCCGACGGGGCGGTCTATGTCCAGACCCTGAGCTGCGGCCTGCAGCGCGTGACCGGCATGGACACGGCGAAGCCGGCGGCGGTGCTGGTCCACCAGTTTCCCGGCTCTTATTGCGGCGTCCCGACCATCGCCGGCCATTATCTGGTGCAGTCGGTCGAGGGTATCGGCGGCTTCATCGTGCTTGACATCGCCAATGGCGCGAAGCCGGTTGAAGCGTCGCGGCTAGTGATTGATCCCGGGTTTCGCTCGCACTGGACGGCGTGGGACCGCGCGACCAACCGGGTGGTCGTGACGTCGGGCAAGGCAGGCGACCGAATGTATCTGCTCATGCTTGACCCGAAGACCGGTTCGCTGACCATCGACCAGACGTTTCGCGGCGAGGACGGCAAGCCGGGGTTCAGCTTCGCGACCCGGACATGGCCGCATGGCTGGACCGGCGAAGGCAAGCCGCATGGCGCCGTGTTTTCACGCTAGCAAACGGAGGAAAGTGCAATGAATCCGAACAAGGCGTTGTGGGAAAAGGGCGATTTCACGCGGATCGCCGAAGGCATGCGCGACAGCGGCACCAAGTTCGTCGAGTCGCTCGGCATCAAGCGTGGCGACAAGGTAATGGACCTTGGCTGCGGCGACGGGACGACCGCGATCCCGGAAGCGATGCTCGGCGCGGAGGTGCTCGGGGTCGATATCGCCGCAAACCTGGTCGCGGCGGGCAATGCGCGGGCGCGGGCCGAGGGCTTGAACAATATCCGGTTCCAGGAGGGCGATGCGTCCGACCTCGCCGGGATCGAGGACGGGCGCTTCGACTGGGTCGTGTCGGTGTTCGGGGCGATGTTCGCGCCGCGTCCTGACGATGTCGCGAAGGAAATGGTGCGGGTGACGAGGCCCGGCGGGACGATCATCATGGGCAACTGGATTCCCGGTGACCCGACGCTGGTCGCGCAGATCCTCAAGACCAGTGCGGCCTATTCGCCGCCGCCGCCCGAGGGGTTCGTATCCCCGATGCTGTGGGGGCAGGAGGACAAGGTCGTCGAGCGGTTCGTCGGGGCGGGAGTCGATCGCGAGCGGATCAGCTTCCAGCGCGACACGTTCCGGTTCAATTTCGCCGGGCCACCGGCCGAGGCGGTCGACCTTTTCCGCCACTATTACGGGCCGACGATGAACGCGTTCGACGCCGCCGCGAAGGACGGGCGCGAGGAGGCGCTGCACGACGAGCTGGTTGCGCTGTTCACTCGGCAGAACGAGGGCGATGCGGGTCGGACGCACATCCCCGCGACATTCTTGCGGGTGAC
>NZ_JANYGG010000033.1 GCF_025362505.1 Sphingomonas sp.
GGACCGACGCCGGATTTCTGCTGGCGCTGGAGCGGTTCGGTTATTCGGTCGCCGAGCCTCAAAAGGCGGTGATTGCCTTCCAGCGGCGCTTTCGCCCCGACCGGATCGACGGGATCATCGACGGTGAGTGCCGGGCCAAGCTGCTGTCGCTGTTGCTGCCGCGGCCGCAATAGGTCATATCACGGCCACCAGGCGGCCGGGCGACCGCGGCCTTCCGCAAGGAAGGGCGAGGAAAGTCCGGGCTCCACGAAAAAACGGTGCCGGGTAACGCCCGGCGGGCTCATTTTCGGATGGGTTCAGGGAAAGTGCCACAGAAAGCAATCCGCCGGCCTTCGGACCGGTAAGGGCGAAAGGGTGCGGCAAGAGCGCACCGCGTCCCCGGCAACGGGGGCGGCACGGCAAACCCCACCGGGTGCAAGACCGAATAGGGGTGGCATATGGGCATTTTCGGCTCGTCACCCGGGTTGGTCGCTTGAGCGGCGGAGCAATCCGTCGCCTAGAGGAATGGTCGCCCAGGTACCGCAAGGTGCTGGACAGAACCCGGCTTACAGGCCGCCTGGCGTTTTAGTTTTGTGCTGTGCCGACCCCCACCCCCACCCCCACCCGGCCAACCCATAGGATACACTCAGTGGGCTGGCCGGGTGGGGGCGTGGGCCGGCTCAGTTCTTCGCAACAAAAACATAAAACTGGTGGAGCCGACGCCCATCCCCTAAGCCGGACGAAGCATGGCCAAGGCAACGCGATCCGATAATTGGGGCTTTCCCCGCTGGAGCAGCTACGGTGCCAAGGGCACTGCCACGGCGCGGATCCGGCTGTGCGATCGCGAAGGCTGCAACGCGGCCGGTGACCGCCCCGCCCCCAAGGCGCCAAACCGTCCCGATCGCTGGTATTTCTGCGAGCCCCACGCCGCGGAATATAACAAGAACTGGAACTACTTCGCCGGGCTCAGCGCCGAAGAGGCGGCGCGCCAGGCGGCAGAGGCCGAGGATGGCCCCGCCTATCGCGCCTCGGCGCACTATCAGTGGGCAGGGCCGGGTGATGGCACGCGCAGTCGCGACGAGATGCGCGCGCTCGACGTCCTCGATCTTCCACCCGACGCCGATGCGGCGGCGGTCAAGGCCGCCTATCGCCGCATGGCCAAGGAAAACCATCCCGACGTCAATGCCGACGACAAGGAGGCAGCCACGCGCTTCCAGCAAATCCAGGCGTCGTACGACGTGCTGCGCAAGGCCGACGAGCGCCGCGCCGCGGTCGCGTCGGCAACCATCTAGAGCCTGATCGTTCGACGTGGGAGCGCATCGCGCTTCCGCCAAAAGCGTGAAACGGGATCCATCAAAGCCTAGGTCGGCATGAAGGTCAGCGCGGCGCGCGCGATCGGATCGTCGCGGTCGCCGACGTGCGCTACCCCCTCGACGAACGACACCGAGCGCGTGATCTTGATGCAACGGCACCACGCGAATACCGTCTCGTGCTTTCTCGCTGGCCGCAGATAGTCGATCCGCAGGTCGAGCGTCACGGCCGGACGGAACTCGCCCTGCTTGACCCAAACTGATATTCCGGCGGCAAGGTCGATCAGGCTGACAATCGCTCCGCTCGCCAGCAAGCCGGTTTCGGGCACCCCGACCAGCTCCTCGCGCCACGGCAGCGCGGCTTCGAACCAGTCGTCGCCGTGACCGACATAGTCGAAGCCGATCGCACCGCTATGGCCATAGCGGCTGATTATATCCGAAAACCGCCGCGCATCGAACGCGCCGCCTTTGATTCGCGCATCTTCCTCGGCGCTGACCGGCCGCTCGTCGCTCATGCAAGCCGCTCGGCGGTGTCGCGCACCAGCGTGATCATGTTGGGCAATCCCTGCGTTCGGTTCGAACTCAGCTCGCGGGTCAGTTCGAACGGGGCCAGCTGCGTCTCGATGTCGGCCGCCGCGACCTCGGCCGCCGGACGGTCCTGCACCGCCGCCAGCACAAGCGCGACAATCCCCTTTGTAATCGCGGCATTGCTGTCGGCGAGGAAATGCAGCCGACCATCATCGGTCCGCGTCGGGTAAACCCAAACCAAGGCGGAACAACCGCGCACTTTCGTGGCCTCGGTCTTGAGCGCGTCGGGCATCGGCTCGAGCAACCGGCCAAGCTCGATCAGCAGCCGATAGCGATCCTCGCTTTCGAGCATGGCATAGTCGTCGGCAATATCGGCCAAGGGGGGCAGGGGTGTCACGCTCCCGCGCCTACCGGTCGCCTAGCGGTCGCGCAATTGGTCGATTTCGCGCGCCAGGCTGTTTTCCTTCTCGACCGCGATCCGTTCGAGCACCTGGATGCGTTGCTTGAGCTGCGTGACCTCATCGCGCAGGCGGCGAGTCTCGCCCTCATCTTCCGCGCGGGGCGTGACGTCGAGTATCTCCGGACCACGATGGCGAAAGCGCCCCCTCGACTGCATGATTCGCCCGACCACCACGATCGCCACGATCAGCACGACCATTTCGAACGGGTTCATCGCACCTCCTCCTGCCCGGTCAGCCGCGGCGCGCGAAGCGCCTCGATTTGAGCAGCGGTCTCGACACCGCGATCGGTCGCAAGCTGTTCGAGTACGCGCACACGCTGTTCCAGCCGCTCGGTGTGCGCCGCATATTGCGCGCTCTTCTCGGCGGCGAGATTGCTCTGCGTTGCCAACTGCCGCTCCTTCAGCTTGAGCCACATCTTGAACGGTGCGATGCCGATCGCGGCGAGCGGGATCAGCACCCAGATCCAGCTGGCAATGTCATTCATAGGTTTCCCTTTCGAAGACTCAAACTGATCCGAATTATCGCAGCTGCTCGATTTCCTGCGCCAGGCTGCGATTTTCGGTCGTGACATGATATTCGATGTCGGCGAGCCGCCGGTCGATGTCGCGCATCCGGCTGCGGATCTCGCGCGCGCTCTGGGCGGGCGAGGCGCGCACGCCCTGCCAAAACTGGCGCTCGTCCTTGCTCTCGGCGGCGATCTCGCGCGGCTCGTCGCTGGCGATCCAGCCGACGATGAAATAGACCGGGATCAGCGCGCCCGCGCCGATAAAGATCGACAGTACCAGCCCGATGCGGACCAGGTTGACGTCGATCCCCGTGTAATTGGCGATCCCGGCGCACACTCCCATGACCTTCTTGTGGCGCTTGTCGAGGTAGAAGCGGGTCCGGCTCGGCGGCTGCGGCACGGCGCTACTTCCCTTCGTTCAGCAGGCGCTGGCGCGCACCGGTTTCAGGCAGGATATTCTGGCGCCAGTTGGGGTTCTCGGCGGTCATGATCCGCTCGATCGAGCCCAGGCGATCATCGAGTCGCCGCGCCGCATCGTACAGCTCGTCGAGTAATTTCTCGTCACCACCCGTCAGCCGCGCCGTGGTCTTCCATTTGGTGATGTAGTGAAACACCAGCCACGGCAGTCCAACGAACAAGACCCCCATCGTGATAAGCAGCGCCATGAGATCCCCGGAGTCCATGTCTTAATTACCCTTTGTCTTAAGCGCGGCCTTCATGGCCTGCAGTTCGGCATCGACGCTGTCGCTCGCGCGCAGGTCGGAGATTTCTTCTTCCAGGCTCTTCGGCCCGGTCATGCCGAGCGCGTCGGCGCGCCCCTCGGCAAAGTCGGCGCGCCGCTCCATGATCTCGAACCGCGAGAAGGCGTCCTCGGTGCGATTGCCGTGCAGCACTTCGCTCGTCCGGGCCCGCGTCACCGCGCTCTCGATCCGGCTGGCGATTGCGTTCTGCCGTGCCCGCGCCTCGCGCAGCTTGCCCTGCAGCTTGGCGATGTCGGCTTCGTAGCCCTTGAGCGTATGCTCGATCACCGAGATCTCCGCGCGTAGCCCCTCGGCCATGTCGGCCGCCTTCTGGCGCTCGCCGAGCGCGGCGCGGGCCAGGTCCTCGCGGTCCTTGGACAGCGCCAGTTCGGCCTTCTCTGTCCAGCTGCCCTGCAATTCGTCGAGCCGGTTGATCGCGCGGCGCATTTCCTTGCTGTCGGCGATCGAGCGCGCCGCCGAGGCGCGGACCTCGACCAAGGTTTCCTCCATTTCGAGGATGATCATCCGGATCATCCGCGCGGGATCCTCCGCGCGGTCGAGCAGCTCGGTCATATTGGCTGCGACGATGTCCCGCGTACGGGAAAAAATGCCCATTCAGCACTCCGTTCAAAATTCAGGCGCCAGTCGCAATTTCCTATGCAGCGAGCGTGCCAATATCGAGAAAGCCCCGAAAATGTAAAAAGCGCCAATCTTTTCGACGAACGGCGGTGCGAAGCATCTTGCCAGAACGTGGGAATTGCCACCAACTCTTGGCTATGGAGCGTACAACCCAATTTGTCGGTCAGAGCCTGGCCTTCCTCGACTCGGTCGAACGCGCCAGCCGCGCCGCGCCGCTCAACCGGCCAGTCCTCGTCATCGGCGAGCGCGGCACCGGCAAGGAATTAATCGCCGAGCGCCTTCACCATCTGTCGGGCCGCTGGGCCGGTCCGCTTATCACGATGAACTGCGCCGCGCTCCCCGAAACACTGATCGAGGCCGAGCTGTTCGGCCATGAAGCCGGCAGCTTCACGGGTGCCGCCAAGACCAGGCATGGCCGCTTCGAGGAGGCCGACGGCGGCACCCTGTTCCTCGACGAACTGGCGAGCCTGTCGTCGCCGGCGCAGGACCGCCTCCTGCGCGCGGTCGAATATGGCGAGGTCACCCGCATCGGCGCGTCAAAGCCGATCCGCGTCGACGTCCGCATCGTCGCCGCGACCAACGAGCATCTGCCCCGCCTGGTCGACGAGGGCCGCTTCCGCGCCGACCTGCTCGACCGGCTGTCGTTCGAGGTCGTCACCTTGCCCCCGCTGCGCGTCCGCAACGGCGACGTGCCGATCCTCGCCGACCATTTCGCGCGGCGCATGGCGGCCGAGCTCGAATGGCCGCAATGGCCCGGCTTCACGGCGCGCGCGCAGGCCGAGCTCGAAGCCTATCAATGGCCCGGCAATGTCCGCGAGTTGCGCAACGTGGTGGAGCGCGCGGTCTATCGCTCCGAGGATCCCGAGCGTCAGGTCGACGTCATCCAGTTCGATCCGTTCCACTCGCCGTGGGCTCCGGCCGATAGCGCCAGCGCCGCGCCGCACGAGAACCCCGAGCATCCGACCGCCGCTCCGCGTGCAGTCGAACCAGCGACTGCCGCCCTGCCGTCAGCCGCGACCGGCGACCTGCGCAGCGCGGTCAACGCCTACGAGCGCGCGCTTCTGGAGGACGCCTTGTCGCGTAACCGCTTCAACCAGCGCGCCACCGCCACGTCGCTCGGCCTCAGCTACGACCAGCTGCGCCACGCGATGAAGCGTCACAAGCTCCACGAAGGCGAGGCCGCCGCCTGAGGCGAACGGCCCCGTGATCGGTAACGGCTCGGCCTACGCCGGCAAGGTCTGGTAAGTCGTCATCGCATAGAGCATCGGGATCGACAGCAGCGTGTTGACCCGGCTGGTCAGCATCGCGGTCTTGGCCGATTTCGCCTTCGACGCATCGTCGGCCTCGACCAGTCCGAGCGCGCGCTTCTGGTTCGGCCAGATGATGAACCACACGTTGAACGCCATGATCAGCCCGAGCCACATCCCCGTTCCGATCAAGCGGAACCCCGGCTTGAACCCGAACGCCTCGTGGAAATAGCCGTTGAACCACGCCAGCAGCAGCCCGGCGAACACGGTGAACGCCGCGCCCCAACGGAAGTAGAACAGCGCCTGCGGGGCGATATATTTCGACACGCCCGGCTTCAGCTCGGCCGGGATGGTCGGCATGGTCGGGATCTGCACGAAGTTGAAATAGTAGAGCAATCCGATCCACACGATCCCGAAGAACGCGTGGAGCCAGCGGGTGATCACCGCGGCGGTGATCGTATCGGCATGGAACGTCGCGCTCAGCACGATCGCGAGCAGCAGTCCGATACCCAGCGTGATGTAAAGATTTCCGAGCAGTTTGGCCATCTGATCCCCCTGTCTGGCCGGACAGCTCCGGTCATGTTGCTGATCGTTACGGCGTCGTGTCGGTCGGATGCAAGCATTTGTCGCCGGTCGCGCATCCCAGGCGTTCACCGTTCGTTACTGGCCAACTACCACCGTCAATCCCACAAGGATTTCCCATGCCCTTCTCTCTGCCCGAACTGCCCTATGCCAAGGACGCGCTTGCCCCGCACATGTCGGCCGAAACGTTCGACTATCATCACGGCAAGCATCACAAGGCCTATGTCGACAAGGCCAACGGCATGCTCGGCGAGAAGGGCCTCGAAGGCGCCTCGCTGATCGAGGTAATCAAGTCCGCGTCGGACAAGGGCGAAAAGGGCCTGTTCAACAATTCGGCGCAGATCTGGAACCACAGCTTCTTCTGGCAGTGCCTCGCGCCCGCGGGTTCGACCTCGCCGTCGGGCAAGCTCGCCGAGATGATCTCGAGCGACTTCGGCGACCACAACACGCTGCTCGAAAAGCTGGCGACCGAAGCGACCAATCATTTCGCGAGCGGCTGGGGCTGGCTAGTCCTCAATAACGGCAAGCTCGAAGTGACGTCACTCCATGACGCCGACACCCCGGTCGCGCACGGGATGACCCCGCTGCTCACGCTCGATGTGTGGGAGCACGCCTACTACATCGACTATCGCAACGAGCGCCCGCGCTTCCTCAAGACGGTGCTCGAGAATATCGTCAACTGGGACTTCGTCGCGCACAACCTCGACGGCCAGGGCGCAAGCCGGGCAGATCAAATGAGCTAACCGCTACTTCTTCAATCGGTAGCCCGACTTGAAAATGCGCGTGATGGTGGTGAGGCAGATCAGGATGATCGCCGCCATCACCGCCACGCTCGACCACACCGGCACGTCGGCGCGGCTGTAGAAGCTCCAGCGGAAGCCGCTGATCAGATAGACCACCGGGTTGAACAGCGTCACCGTCCGCCACGGCTCGGCCAGCGCGGCCACCGAATAGAACGCCCCACCGAGGAAGGTCAGCGGCGTCACCACCAGCATCGGCACGATCTGAAGCTGCTCGAAGCTGTTCGCCCAGATGCCGATGACGAAGCCGATCAGGCAGAAAGTGATGCAGATCACGATGAGAAAGGCGAGCATCGCGAGCGGATGATCGAGATGGACCGGCACGAAGATCGTCGCGGTGGCGAGCGTTACCAGCGCCAGGACAAGCGACTTGGTCGCGGCCGCCCCGACATAGGCGACGACCGTCTCCAGGCTCGAGATCGGCGCTGAGAGAAGTTCGTAGATCGTCCCGCTGAACTTCGGAAAATAAATGCCGAAGCTGGCGTTAAAGATCGACTGCATGAACACCGACAGCAAGGTCAGTCCGGGCACGATAAAGCTGCCGAACGCAATCCCCTCCATCGCCGTCATCCGGCCGCCCAGCGTCGATCCGAACACCACGAAATAGAGCGCGGTCGTGATCACCGGCGCGACCAGACTCTGCCACAGCGTGCGCCGCGCCCGCGCCATCTCGAAGCGATAGATCGCCGCCACGCCATGCCAGTTCATTTCGCGCCTCCGTCATGGACCAGCGACACGAAAATATCCTCGAGGCTCGACTGGTGGGTCGACAGATCCTTGTAGCCGATGCCGAGCTCGCTCAGCTTGCGCATCAGCGACGCGATCCCGGTCCGCTCGGCATGGCTATCGAACGAATAGGCCAGCACATGGCCGCCATCCTGGGTCGTCACGCCCCATTCGCCAAGCTCGCCCGGCACCACCGCCATCACCTCGTTCAGCGTCACCTTGAGCGTCTTGCGCCCCAGCCGCGCCATCAGTGCGTCCTTGTCCTCGACCGCGATCAGCTCGCCTCGCGCGATCACGCCGACGCGGTCGGCCATCTCCTCGGCTTCCTCGATGTAATGGGTCGTCAGGATGATCGTCGTCCCGTCGTCGCGCAGCTGGCGTACCATGTCCCACATGTCGCGGCGCAATTCGACGTCGACTCCCGCGCTCGGTTCGTCGAGGAACAGCAGCGCGGGTTCGTGACTGAGCGCCTTGGCGATCATCACCCGCCGCTTCATCCCGCCCGACAACTCCATCATCTTGGTCTGGCGCTTATCCCACAAGGTCAGTCGCTTGAGCAGCGTCTCGATCATCTTGTCGTCACGTGGCTTGCCGAACAGCCCGCGGCTGAAGCTGACTGTCGACCACACGGTTTCGAACGCATCGGTCGTCAGTTCCTGCGGCACCAGCCCGATCCGCTGGCGCGCGTGGCGATAGTCGAGCGCATGGTCCTTCCCGTCGACCAGCACCGTCCCGTCCGACGGCGTGACGATCCCGCAGACGATCGAGATCAGCGTCGTCTTGCCTGCGCCATTGGGCCCGAGCAGGGCAAATATCTCCCCGCGGCGGATGTCGAGATCGATCGCCTTCAGCGCCTCGGTGCCGCTCGCATAAGCCTTGCGCAGCCCGCGGATCGAAAGGATGGTGTCGCTCATTCGGGGGGCAGTTCTTGCGGCTTCGCAGCGTCGGTGTTGAGGCCGTGCTTCAGCAGCATCGGCACATTCGCGATCGCGAACACGAAGGTCGCGGGCAGGGCGATCCACAATTTATAGCTGATCCATTGGTCCGTCGTCAGATTGCGCCACACCGCTTCGTTGGCGATCGCCATGGCGACGAAGAACAACGTCCAGTTGCGCGTCAGCTTGTCCCAGCCCGTCTGGTCGAGCCCGGGATAGGCCGAACCGAGCACGCTCTTGAGCAACGGCCGTTTCGTGACCAGCCCGAACAGCAGCAGCGCCGAGACGATCGCATAATAGATCGTTGGCTTGATCTTGATGAACGTCTCGTTGTGCAGCCAGATCGTCAGCCCGCCCATCACGATGACGAGGAACCCCGAGAACAGCTGCAGCGCCGACAGCGTGCGGGTCAGCGCGAAGCTCACCACCAGCGCGACGACGAATGCCGCGATGAATATCGCCGTTCCGGTGAACACCCCGAATTTCGCATTGGCGATGAAGAACAGGACGAGCGGCCCGAGGTCGAGCAGCAATCGTACGCCGGCCCCGACCTCGCGGACGGAGCGTTCGGGGGTATTAGGATCTTTTGGAACCGCTGCAATAACGAGGACTGCTATCGGTCCAAAGACAAAGCCCAATGCTCCCCATCCCAGCGGGGATCGGCCTTTTTCAGCCGCTATCACGCCGCAGATTACTGCGGAGCCGACCAAGGCTAGAAGACATACGAGCCAAAAAATCATATGCTTAAGCTCCCAACCCCGCGATGGCCCGCGCCACCGCCCGTGGATCGAATGGCCGCAAATCATCAACTCCCTCACCGACCCCGATCGCGTGGATCGGCAGTCCGAACTTCTCCGCCGCCGCGACCAGCACCCCGCCGCGCGCGGTTCCGTCGAGCTTGGTCATCACCAGCCCGGTTACCCCGGCAAGGTCGCGGAACACCTCGATCTGGTTGAGCGCATTCTGCCCGGTGTTCGCGTCGAGCACCAGGATGACGTCATGCGGCGCCTCCGGATTGAGTCGTCCGAGCACTCGCCGCACCTTCGACAATTCTTCCATTAAATGCGTCTTGTTCTGGAGCCGCCCCGCAGTGTCGACGATCAGCGCGTCGATCCCGGTCGCGGTGGCCTGCTTGACCCCGTCATAGACGATCCCGGCCGCGTCGCCGCCCTCCTTGCCGGCGATGACCGGCGCGCCGATCCGCTCTCCCCAGATCTGCAGCTGCTCGATCGCCGCCGCGCGGAACGTGTCGCCCGCGGCCAGCATCACGCCATAATCCTGTTCCTTGAGCAAATGGCCAAGCTTGCCGATCGTCGTCGTCTTGCCCGACCCGTTGACCCCGATCACCAAAATCACGTGCGGCCGAGGAAAACCCCATATGTCGAGCGGTTTGGCGACGGGCGCCAGGATGCGCTCTATCTCTTCGGCCAGGATCGTCCGCAGCCCGCGCTCATCGAGTTGCTCGAACCTTCGCGCGGCAATCGCCTCGCGAATCCGCTTCGACGCCGCCGGGCCCATGTCCGACGCGACCAGTGCTTCCTCGATGTCGTCGAGCGTCGCCGTGTCGAGCGCCACCTTCGACGTCAGCCCGCCGATGTTCTCGCCGAGCCGATCGGCGGTCTTCTTGAACCCGCCCGCCAGGCGCTCGAGCCAACTCATGCGAACTCCCCGATCAACTGTCCGTCGCCGACGCCGGTGACGGTCGCCAGTCCGCTCTGCCCGCGAACGCTGCCCGCAACGAATATGGGGGCGAATCCGTCGCTATGACCGCGTTCCTTATTCTCGATCAGCACCCGCTGGCGCGTCCCGGCCAGCGACCGCAGCCAGTCCGCCCGGCGTTCGGCAGCCCGGTCGCGCAACCGCGCCGCGCGTGCCTTGACGATCTCGCGTTCGACCTGCGGCATGCGCGCCGCCGGCGTGTTCGGCCTCGGCGAAAAGGGAAAGACATGCCCTGCGACGACATCACAATCATCAAGCAATTGCAAAGTGTTGAGCGCGGCTTCCTCAGACTCGGTCGGAAATCCGGCGATCAGGTCTGCCCCGATCGTCGCATCGCTCCGCGCCGCCTTGATCGCGGCCACGGTTCGCACCGCATCGCCGCGCGAATGTCGCCGCCGCATCCGCTTGAGGATCAGATCGTCCCCGGCCTGCAGCGATAAATGGAAATGCGGCATCAACCGTGTCTCGCCTGCGATCAGCTCCATCAGCGCCGGGTCGATCTCGATGCTGTCGAGCGACGACAGCCGCAGCCGTTCGAGCCGCGGCAACTCGCCGAGCAGCCTCTGGCATAGCGTCCCAAACCCCGTCCCGTCCGTCGTGTAGCTGGTCACATCGACCCCGGTCAGCACGATCTCACGCGCCCCCGCTTCCAGCTCGCGCACCACCGCATCGCGCACCGCGGCATAGGGCAGCGACCGGCTCGGCCCACGGGCCTGCCAGATGGTACAGAAGGTGCAGCGATGATCGCACCCGGTTTGAACCGCGACGAAACTTCGTACCCGCCCACGATACCCCGCCGCAACCGTCAGCGGCGCCGCGAAATCGCGCAACTCGACCGCGTCGACCTCGGGCATCGAACGATAAGCATCGGGGGACAGTTGCGCCGCGCACCCGATCACCACGATCCGCGCATCGGGCCGCTCGCGCCGCGCCCGCCGGATCGCCTGGCGAGTCTGGCGCTCGGCCTCCGCCGTCACCGCGCAACTGTTGACGATCGTCAGAAGATCATTGTCGGCGCGGAGCCGCTTCATCTCCTCGCTCTCGGCGAAGTTCAGCCGGCACCCGAGCGTGATCGTCTCGACACTCATGCTCCGAACGCGTCCAAGTCGATTTCGCCCGTAAACACGCGGGTCGCCGTACCGCGCATCCGCACCGGCTCGCCCGGCGCCCAGCTGATCACCAGTTCGCCGCCCTTCATCTGCACCGTCACCGGCGAGGAAGCGCGCCTGCTCGCGATCGACGCCACCGCCGTCGCGCATGCTCCGGTGCCGCACGCCATCGTCAGCCCGGCGCCGCGTTCCCACGTCCGCAGGCGGATCTCGTCCCCCTCGATCACCGCGACATTGACGTTGATTCGCTCGGGGAAGGCCGCGTCATGCTCGATCACCGGCCCCAACGCGCCCAGCCGCGCCTCGTCGATCGCCTCGACGAAGAACACCAAATGCGGATTGCCGACATTGACCGCCATCGGCCCCGCCAGCTCGTCCCATGCCATCGGCAGCGCGGCGGTATCCATTGCATAGGCCAGCGGAATCTCGTCCCACCCGAAGCGCGGCTCGCCCATCGCCACCTCGACCTCGGCCTCGACTGTCTCGCCATCGATGATCCCGCCAGCGGTCTCGATCCGCGCCGCGCCCGTCAGCGCAATGGCGCAGCGCGCAGCATTGCCGCACGCCTCCGCCAATCCGCCGTCGGCATTAAAGATGGCCATCCGCAGGTCGGCCTTGTCCGAAGGTTCCAGCACGATCAGCTGATCACAACCGATCCCCTGGTGCCGGTCGGCCAGCCGGACGGCGAGGGCAGGGGTCATCGCCACCGCCTCGCTCCTCGCGTCGAGGATCACGAAATCGTTGCCGAGGCCGTGCATCTTGTGGAACCGACGGAGCACGGCTCGCGACTTAGGGCTGCGCAATGAGTGTGTCCACCGTCGGCCGAGCCTGGCGGTTGGTCCGTCGCCAGCCCCGACTGTGTTCGCAAAGACACAGTTTTGCGCCAAAGACCTGCGCCGGCACTTTTTTGGAGAACCTTCTCGGGCGTCGGGTGTTCGGGTCGGACCACTAGCGCAACAAAAAGGAACCTCCATGCGCAAATATCTTCTCGCGGCCGCCGGGCTCGCGGCCATTGCCACGCCGGCAATGGCTCGTGACGGTGCGGCCTACGTCGGAATCGAAGGGGGCATCCTCTTCCCGCGCAATACCCACTATAACACTACTGCCAATCGCGCGACGACGATCGTCACGACGACCACCAACACGTCGGTGACGCCGAACGTTGTCGGACTTCCGGTCACGACGACCTCGACCGGAACGACGTCTTATAATTCCGGCTTCGTTTCGGACTATAAGAAGGGCGTCGATCTCGATGCTATCGTCGGTTACGACTTCGGTATGTTCCGCCTCGAGGGCGAGCTTGGCTACAAGCGCACTCGCGCGAAGGATTTCACGGCGAGCCCTGCGTTCCTCACTGCGATCAACAATCCCGGCATTCCGGGTTACACGACCACGACCTACACCAACAACAGCTCGCAGCTGGGCTTCAATGACCGCACGACTGTCTTGTCGGGCATGGTCAATGGTTTGGTCGATTTCGGCATCGATCCTTCGGTCCGTGCCTACCTCGGTGGCGGCGTCGGTCGCGCTCGCGTCAAGAGCTTCGGCGATCGTGACAGCGCTTGGGCGTGGCAATTCATTGCCGGTCTCGCGACCGCAATCTCGCCCAACGTCGATCTCGGTCTTAAGTATCGCTATTTCCAGACAGGTCGCCTGAACCTCAACAACGCCAACGTCGGCCCGTTCACCAGCTCGACGACGACGACCGGCGTGGGCACCAGCACCACGACCAACTACAGCTCGGTCTATGGTCTGTCGGATAGCGGCAAGTTCCGTTCGCACTCGTTGCTCGCCAGCCTGATCTTCAACTTCGGTGGTATGGAAGCGGCTCCTCCGCCCCCGCCGCCGCCGCCGCCCCCGCCGCCGCCTCCGCCGCCTCCCCCGGCGACGCAGACTTGCGCCGACGGTTCGGTGATCGCGATGGACATGGCGTGCCCGGTTCCGCCGCCGCCGCCGCCGCCGCCGCCGCCGCCGCCCTCGCAGGGTGAGCGTGGCTAAGGTTCAGGCACCAAGCCTGAATTGAAGTGACAAGATTGCTCCCGGGTTAGGCCACGGCCTGGCCCGGGAGTTTTCTTTTTGACCTTGTGCCGCCGTTTCGCTAAGCGCTGTTCCGTCGTTTTCGACAAACACATCGACAGGCGCGTCTTGGCACGCACGCTGGCCGGCGAGGTTTCGCCCGCCGGCGTTTTGCGCTTTGGTTTTGTCGATCTTGAGGAATTTGAATGTTCGACAGCCTGAGCGATCGCCTTGGCGGTGTGTTCGACAAGCTCCGCGGTCGCGGCGCCTTGTCGGAGGCCGACGTGCGCTCGGCGATGCGCGAGGTGCGTGTCGCGCTGCTCGAGGCCGACGTCGCACTCCCGGTCGCGCGCGAGTTCGTCGACCGTGCCACTGAGAAAGCGGTCGGCGCCGACGTCATTCGCTCGATCACCCCGGGCCAGATGGTCGTCAAGATCGTCCATGACGCGCTGATCGAAATGCTCGGCGCCGACGCGTCCGGGCTCGACCTCGACGTCAATCCGCCCGCGGTCGTGATGATGGTCGGCTTGCAGGGCTCGGGCAAGACGACGACCACCGCCAAGCTCGCCCGCCGCCTCAAGGACCGCGAGCGCAAGAAAGTGCTCATGGCGAGCCTCGACGTCGCTCGTCCCGCGGCGCAGGAACAACTCGCCGTGCTCGGCCGCCAGGCGGGGGTCGATACGCTCCCCATCGTCGCCGGCCAGGCCCCGGTCCAGATCGCCGAGCGCGCGCTCCAGTCGGCGCGTCTGCAGGGCTATGACGTGCTGCTGCTCGACACCGCCGGGCGGCTCCACGTCGACGACGCGCTGATGGGCGAGATGAAGGCAGTCGCCGCGGCGTCGCGCCCGACCGAGATCCTGCTCGTGGTCGACAGCCTGACCGGCCAGGACGCGGTCAATGTCGCGCAAGGGTTCGCCGGCCAGGTCGAACTCTCTGGCGTGATCCTGACCCGCATGGACGGCGACGCCCGTGGCGGCGCGGCGCTGTCGATGCGCGCGGTGACCG
Organism: Sphingomonas sp.; assembly: GCF_025362505.1. Classification (GTDB taxonomy): domain Bacteria; phylum Pseudomonadota; class Alphaproteobacteria; order Sphingomonadales; family Sphingomonadaceae; genus Sphingomicrobium. Next base: position 14,302 of record NZ_JANYGG010000033.1, read on the forward strand.
GCAAGCCGATCAAGTTCGCCGGCACCGGCGAAGGCCTCGACGCGCTCGAAGCCTTCCACCCCGACCGCGTCGCCGGCCGCATCCTCGGGATGGGCGACGTCGTCAGCCTGGTCGAGCGCGCCGCCGAAACCGTCAAGCTGGAGGACGCCGAGAAACTTGCCGCCAAGATGGAGAAGGGCAAGTTCGACCTCGACGACCTGCGCATGCAGATCCAGCAGATGCAGCGTATGGGCGGGCTCGGCGCGCTCGCCGCGATGATGCCCGGGATGAAGGGCCTCGCATCCGGCAAGACCGACGACAAGGCGCTGGTTCGTCTGGAAGCGATGATGTCGTCGATGACCGCGAAAGAGCGCGCCCGTCCCGACGTCATCAACGCCAAGCGCAAGATCCGGGTGGCGAAGGGCAGCGGGACCACCGTTCAGGAGGTCAACAAGCTGCTCAAGATGCATGCCGACATGGCGACCGCGATGAAGCGGCTCAAGAAGATGGGCGGGTTTGGCAAGCTCGCCGCGATGTTTGGCAAGGGCGGGCTCGAGGGCGCGCTCGGCGGGCTTGCGCCGGGTGGCCAGATGCCGGGCGGGCTTCCGGGCCTCCCTGGTGGCAGCGGCTTCGGCAACCTGCCGCCGGGCTTCAACAAATTTGGTAAGAAATAACTCCAATCCACTAATCAACAAAGGAAATACTCATGGCAGTTGCAATTCGTCTGGCCCGTGGCGGGTCCAAGAAGCGCCCTTATTACCGCGTCGTGGTGGCGGACAGCCGCAATGCGCGTGACGGCCGCTTTATCGAGAAGGTCGGCACCTACAACCCGCTGCTCGCCAAGGATTCGCCCGATCGCGTGAAGCTCGACGCCGATCGCATCACTCACTGGCTGTCGGTCGGCGCCCAGCCGTCGGACCGCGTCCTTCGCTTCCTCGACGCCGCCGGGATCAAGGAGCGCCCCGCGCGCAATAACCCGAACAAGGCCAAGCCGGGCGAGAAGGCCACCGAGCGCGCCGAGGAGCGCGTGACCAAGGCTACCGCAGCCGCCGAAGCCGCTGCCGCCGCCGCCGCCGCGCCGGCTCCAGAGCCCGAGCCGGAGCCGGTTGTCGAGGAGGTTTCCGTTGAGGAGGCCCCTGCCGAGGAAGCTCCCGCCGCGGATGAAGTGGTCGCCGAGGAAGCTGCCGCCGAGGCTCCTGCCTCCGTCGAAGAGCCCGCCGCTGTCGAAGAGCCCGCTGCTGAGGCGCCCGTCGCCGAGGAAGCCAATGAGGCGACCCCGAACAGCGACGCCGGCGATGGTCCCGCCGACGTGACCGGCGAAAGCGCCCAGGCCCCCGCCGAAGGTGCCGCCGAAGCCGCTCCCGAGGAAGCGTCGGCCGAAACCAGCGACGCCGACGTTGTCGCCGACGAGGCTGCCGCCGAGCCTTCAACCACCACGCCCGCCGCCTGAGCGAGCGAAGCGCCGATGACGTCCCCCGCGCCGGAAGGTGAGCGCCGCGTTGCGCTCGCCGCCGTCGCGGGGGCGCATGGCGTGGGCGGCGAGGTCCGCTTGAAACTGTTCGCCGGCGACCTGTCGAGCCTCACGAAAGGCGCGACGCTGCTCGTTGGCGGCACCGCGCGAAAGCTCACCGCGATCAAGCCCGCCGACAAGATGCCGATCGCCCGCTTCGAAGGCATCGACGACCGCTCGGCGGCCGAAGCCCTGCGCGGCACCCTTGTCGAAATCGACCGCGCCGTTCTCCCGTCGCTCGAGGAAGGCGAATTTTACCACGCCGACATCATCGGCCTGCGTTGCGTCGACGACGCCGGCGAGGAGCAGGGCAGGGTGGTCGCGATCGAGAATTACGGCGCCAGCGACCTGCTCGAGATCGAGCGCCCCGACGGCAAGCGCACGCTGATCCCCTTTACCGACCCAATTGCAGTCCTCGACGGCGACCGCATCGTCATCGACCCGGAATTCCTCGCCTAACCAGCTTCTTTCGCGGTCGCCAATTCGGGCTCGTTCATCGGCTCACGCAAGATCGGCGAGAGCTCGGCAAGGTCGTTCCGAATGGTCGTCGCGGCTTGCCCGCCTTCGCCCATCGCATGGCTGATCTGGTCGAGCCCATGCACCACGTCGCCCGCCGCATACAAACCCGCGACACTCGTCCGCATCTTGGTGTCGCACAGGAAGCAACCGTCCTCGGCCAGCGTCGCCCCGACCATTTCGCCCAACTGCGTATGCGTATCCGACCCTAGCGCCGGATAAACGCTGTCGAACGTCATCAGTCCCGCTGCGGTATCGACCGTGATGCCATTCTCGATCACTTCGATGGCCGCGGCCGGACCGTCGACCGTCGTCACCCCCGCTGCCTTCAATCGCTCGCACTCCTCCGCGGTCAGGTCGAGCGCGCGATCGGGCGCGATGAGCGTCACGTCGCAGGTGTAACTGCGCAGGAAGATCGCCTCGCCGACCCCGTTCTCGCTGGACCCGATCACCCCGACTTTCTTGTCGGTCACTTCGTAGCCGTCGCAGATCGGGCAGTAACGAATCAGTCCGCGCGCCATTGCCTCGTCATGGATTTCCGGGTCCATCGGCGGACGGCGGTTGATAATGCCGGTGGCGAGCAGCACCGAGCGGCTGCGTTGCGGACCCGAACCCCAATCGGCGGCGAACAGCCCGTCATCTTCCTTTTCGAGCCGCGTGACGCGCCCGGTCTCGACCTTCGCGCCATATTTCTGCGCTTGCTCGCGCATCCGCCGGAGCAGTTCCTTCCCGTTGATCCCGTCGGGATAGCCGGCATGATTATGGCTGCACGGTATCCAGCTCGCCCGGCTGTTCCCCGCGTCGATCACGCGAATATCGAGCCGGAAGCGCGCGAGGTAAATCGCCGCGGTCAGCCCGGCGGGGCCACCGCCGATGATCAGGCAATCGAGAGGTTCGTCCATCCTCGCCCAATGCTCGGCCTTCCACCGATGTTCCGTGTGCTTTAGGCACCAGCGCCATGACCTTCGCCGCCACCGTCCTGACCCTTTACCCGGAGATGTTCCCCGGCCCGCTCGGCACCTCGCTTGCCGGGCGCGCGCTCGGGGCGGCGTGGACCCTCGACACCCGCAACATCCGCGACTTCGCGACCGACAAGCACCGCAGCGTCGACGACACGCCGGCAGGAGGCGGGGCGGGGATGGTGCTCAAGCCCGATATCCTCGCCGCCGCGCTCGACAGCGTTGCCGCCACGGACGAGATCGCCCGCCCGATGCTCGCCATGACCCCGCGCGGCGTACCGCTCACCCAGGCCCGCGTTCGCGCCCTCGCCGCAGGCCCCGGCGCGATCATCCTGTGCGGCCGCTTCGAAGGCTTCGACGAACGCATCTTTGAAGCGCGCGACCTCGAACCCCTGTCGATCGGCGACTATGTCCTTTCGGGCGGCGAGCTTGGCGCGATGGTCCTCCTCGACGCTTGCGTTCGCCTCCTCCCCGGGGTAATGGGCGCGGCCTCCAGCGGTGAGGAAGAGAGCTTCGATGCGGGGCTTCTCGAATATCCGCATTATACCCGACCAGTCACCTGGGAAGGGCGCACGATCCCCGAAGTGTTGCGATCGGGGGATCATGCGAGGATCGCGGCGTGGCGACACGATCAGGCGATCCGCGACACACGGCTACGGCGGCCCGACCTGACCTTGCGCCATGGGGGCGCGAAGCAGGCACCGCCCTCTGGCGCGCACGACGACGACGAAGGCTAGACACATGAACCTTATCCAGACCCTCGAGGCCGAGCAGATCGCCTCGCTCGTGGAACTCCGCGCCATTCCCGAATTCCGCCCCGGCGACACGCTGCGCGTCGGCGTCAAGGTCGTCGAAGGCGAACGCGCCCGCGTCCAGAATTTCGAAGGCGTGTGCATCGCCCGCTCGAACAAGGGCATCGGCTCCAACTTCACCGTCCGCAAGATCAGCTTCGGCGAGGGTGTCGAGCGCGTGTTCCCGCTCTACTCGCCGTCGGTCGATTCGATTGAAGTCGTGCGCCGCGGTGCCGTCCGCCGCGCCAAGCTCTATTACCTGCGCGGTCGCCGCGGCAAGTCGGCCCGCATCGCCGAACGCCGCGACACGCGTCCCGCGAAGGGCTCGAAAGAGTCCTGAGCCACAAACGCGAAGGGCTCGAAGGAGTCCTGAGCCACAGACGCGAAGGGCTCACCGCTGGCTTGATCCGACTTCGCGTTAGGCTTCAATCAAGTGTGCCAGGCTCTTGGGTCCGGCGCGCTTTTTTGTTGGACGCGGGAGCTGCGCTCGTTAACCTCGCGCGATGTTGACCCGCGCCCTGCTGCTTGCCGCAGCCACCTTCGCCTTTCCCGCCACCGCTCAAACCGTCACTCCACAACGGCTGACCCTCGACCGCATCTTCGCCAGCCCCGCGCTGACCGGCAAGGTTCCGCGAACCGCCAAGCTGTCGCCCGACGGCAAGCTGGTGACCCTGCTGCGCAACCGCCCCGACGACATCGAACGCTACGACCTGTGGGCGATCGACCCCGCCACGGGCCAGGCGCGCATGCTGGTTGACAGCAAGAAAGTCGGCTCTGGCGCCGAACTGTCCGAGGCCGAGAAGATGCAGCGCGAGCGCGCCCGCCTGTCGGGGCTCAAGGGCATCGTCGCCTATGACTGGGCGCCCGACGGCCAGCACATCCTCGTGCCGATCGACGGCGACCTCTATCTCGCCGACCTCGCCGGCAACGTCCGCCGCCTGACCGACACAAAGGCGTCCGAACTCGACGGCACTGTCAGCGAGAAGGGGCGCTTCGTCTCGTTCGTTCGCGACAATCGCTTTCACGTCCTCGATCTCGCCAGCATGACCGACCGCGCCATCACCCCCGAAGGCGCTGCGACAACCAGCTGGGGCCTCGCCGAGTTCATCGCGCAGGAAGAGCTCAGCCGGTTCCGCGGTGCGTGGTGGGCTCCGGACGACAGCCGCATCGCGCTGACCAAGGTCGACGAAAGCGGGGTCGAAGTCGCGACGCGGGCCTCGATCGGCGCGGACAAGACAACGACCTTCGAACAACGCTATCCGCGCGCCGGCACAGCCAACGCCAAGGTCGATCTATACCTGATGAACCCGGATGGCAGCGGGATGGTCAAGGCAGATCTCGGCTCCAACCCCGACGTCTACCTCGCCCGCGTCGACTGGCTACCCGATGCCAGCGGGCTTATCGTCCAGCGCCAGAGTCGCGACCAGAAGACACTCGACCTGATCCGCATCGATGCGCGCACCGGCGCCGCGACACCGCTGCTCACCGATCGTTCGGACATGTGGATCAACCTCAACGACGATCTCAAACCGCTCAAGGACGGGAGTTTCCTGTTCTCGTCCGAACGCTCGGGCTATCGCCACCTTTACCGCTGGACCAGGGGCCGGATTACCCCGATCACCAGCGGCCCGTGGGTCGTCGACAAGCTCGTCGGCGTCGATGAACTTGCCGGCACCCTCTTCTTCACCGCCGATCGCGAGCGCAGCATCGACAATGGCTATTATCGCCTCGACTATCGCCGCCCCGGCGCAAAGCCCGTCCTGCTCACAAAGCCCCAGACCTCCAACGACGCAGTGATGGACAAATCCGGTCGGCTCGCGCTGGTCACCACCAACTACCCCGGCCAGCCGGCGCAAGTGTGGCTCGCCGACGGAACCGGCAAGCGCCTCGCCTGGGTCGAGGAGAACCGCATCGACGCGACCCACCCCTGGGCACCCTTTGCCGCCGCCCAATTCACCCCCACCTTTGGCCGCCTGACTGCCGCCGACGGCGTCACCCAGCTCGACTACAAGCTACTCAAGCCCGCGCTCGCCCCCGGCCAGCGCGCGCCCGTCCTCGTCCACGTCTATGGCGGCCCCCAGGCGCAGGACGTCACCAACGAGTTCGTTGCCCCACTCGACCAATACCTCGTCCAGCAAGGCTATGTGGTGTTCGCGGTCGGTAACCGCGGCCAGGAGGGCAGGGGCACCGCTTTCCAGAAACCCGCCTATCGCGCGCTCGGCGGAGTCGAGGTCGCGGACCAACTCGCCGGCCTCGCCTGGCTCAAGCAGCAGGGCTTCGTCGATCCGGCGAAAGTCGCGGTCTTCGGCTGGTCGTACGGCGGTTACATGACGCTTAAACTGCTCGAGGCCGCACCCCACGCCTTTGCCGCCGGAATTGCCGTCGCTCCGGTCGTGCGGTGGGACCTCTATGACACCCACTACAGCGAACATTATATGGGTGACCCGCGCACCGGCCGCGCCGCCTATGACAAGGCCGACGCGCTTCACGACACGACAAAGATCGCCGACCCGCTGCTGCTGATGCACGGCATGGCCGACGACAATGTCCTGTTCCAGAATTCGACCGAGTTCATGGCCAAGATGCAGGAAGAGAAAATCCCGTTCGAAACGATGCTCTATCCCGGCAAGACTCACGCCATCTCAGGCCCCAATGTTTCGGTCTTCCTTTACCAGACGATCGAGCGTTTCCTCGCCCGCAACGGGGTCGCTCCCGCTCCCCGCTAGACAATCGCGGTGGTGTCCCATATCGGCGGCGGCATATCGGAGTATGAAATATGGGCTATCGCGTCGTCATCGTCGGCGCGACCGGCAATGTCGGTCGCGAGATACTGAACATCCTCGCCGAGCGTGAATTCCCGCTCGACGATATCGCCGCCGTCGCCAGCTCGCGCTCGACCGGCACCATGATCGACTTTGGCGACAGCGGGAAAGAGCTCAAGGTCCAGAATATCGAGCATTTCGACTTCGCCGGCTGGGACATGGCGCTGTTCGCCGCCGGGTCCGACGTGTCGCGGGTTTACGCGCCGATCTCGGCCGCCGCCGGCTGCGTCGTGATCGACAACAGTTCGCTCTACCGGATGGACCCCGACGTCCCGCTGATCGTCCCCGAGGTGAACCCCTCGGCGATCTCGGGCTACACGCGCAAGAACATCATCGCCAACCCCAACTGCTCGACCGCGCAGATGGTTGTCGCGCTGAAGCCGCTCCACGACGCCGCAACGATCAAGCGCGTCGTCGTCTCGACCTACCAGTCGGTGTCGGGCGCGGGCAAGCAGGGCATGGACGAGCTGTTCGAGCAGAGCCGCAACATCTTCGTCGGCGACAGCAACACGCCGGTGAAGTTCACCAAGCAGATCGCCTTCAACGTCATCCCCCACATCGACGACTTCCTCGACGACGGCTCGACCAAGGAAGAATGGAAGATGGTCGTCGAGACCAAGAAGATCCTCGATCCCAGGATCAAGGTCACCGCGACCTGCGTCCGCGTGCCGGTGTTCGTTGGCCACTCGGAAAGCGTCAACATCGAGTTCGAGAACGAACTGTCCGCCGAGGACGCGCAGAAGATCCTGCGCGAAAGCCCCGGGGTGATGCTCGTGGACAAGCGCGAGGACGGCGGATACGTCACTCCGGTCGAATGCGTCGGCGACTACGCCACCTTCGTTTCGCGCGTCCGCGACGACCCGACGGTCGACAACGGCCTCAACATCTGGGTCGTCAGCGACAACCTCCGCAAGGGCGCTGCGCTCAACGCCGTCCAGATCGCGGAGCTTCTCGGCCGCCGGCATTTGAAGAAAGCCGACTAGCCCGCTAGTTTCCGGCTTGGACATTAACCGGAGGAAATCTCATGCGTACGGCGATGGCAATGCTGGCAGTGGCGACAATCATCACCGGGTGCAGCAAGGCGCCCGGTGAGCATCCCGCCGTGACCGCCGCCGAAGCGACCAGCATCGCCGCCGCCGCCGAGGCAAGCTTCACCACCGGCAACCTCGACGCGATCATGAACCAGTATGACGACAAGGCGGTGATGATCGACGCCAGCGCCGCCGACCCGAGCGACGACCGCAAGGTAACGACCGGCTGGGCAAAGGCCTTCGTCAGCATGAAGCCCGCCGACTACAAGGTCAGCGGCCGCCACATCCAGCTGCTCGGCCCCGATGCCTTCGTCAGCTCGGGGATCGAAAGCTTCAACGTCGCCGCCGGTACCGCCCGCCCGACCGTCAGCGCGCGCTTTACCGACGTCTTCCAGCGCAAGGGCGACGCATGGAAGATCGTCCACGAGCATGTCTCGATGCCGCCGACGCCGACCCCCACGCCATGAGCGATGCGTCGCATCGCCTCCCGATGACCGTGCCAACCATCCACCACTGGACCGCGTCCGACGGCATCGACCTTGCCTGGCGCGAACTGGGGGAGGGGGCGCCGGTCATCCTCCTCCACGGGCTCTTCTCCGACGGTCACGTCAACTGGGTCAAGTTCGGCCACGCCGCCAGGATCGCCGCGACCGGCAAGCGCGTCATCATTCCCGATCTTCGCGCTCACGGCCTGTCGGGCAAGCCCCACGATCCCGCGCACTACCCGCCCGGCGTCCTTGGCCGCGACCTGATCGAGTTCGTCGCCCACCTCGGCTTCACCAGTTACGATCTCGGCGGCTTCTCGCTCGGCGCCCGCACCACCGTCCAGGGCATCGGCGAGGGCCTCACCCCGCGCCGCGCCATTCTCGGCGGCATGGGCTACGAAGGCCTCATCCGATGGGCCAGCCGCAGCGGCTTCTTCCTCGACGCCATTGCCCTGTTCGACACCGCCAGGCGCGGCGACCCGCACTGGCTCGCGATCCAGTTCATGAAGACGATGAAGGTCGATCCGATCGCCGCGACCGCGCTGCTCCACAGCTTCGAGCCGGCGCCCGATGGCTGGCAGGCGAAGTTCACAATGCCGACGCTCGTGCTTTGCGGTGCGGACGACCGAGACAATGGCTCGGCCGCCGAACTCGCCGACGCGCTCCCCGCCGCGACCTATGCCGAAGTCCCCGGCACCCACATGAGTTCGGTCACCGAGCCCGCCTTCGGCGACGCGCTCGCCGCCTTCCTCGCCTGACACGAAAAAAGGCGCGGACTCAAAGCCCGCGCCCCTCATTCGATCAACTGATCGCTCAGTAAGCGACCGCGCCGACCTTGCTCTGCTCGGCGACCATCGGGTCGATCTGCTTCAGTGACAGCGCCTCGGCGGCGATGTCGTTCTGCGACCGCTTCGAGCGGCGACCCGACGTCATGCGATCGGCCTTGGCGGCGCTCGCCGGACCCACGTCGCTGCTGTTTTCGGCGGCGAAGAAACGGTCGTTGATTTTACCGCGCAGCGTGCCGGCCTGCTCGCCGGCCCGGTCGGCAAGCTCGCCGATCTTGTCACCGGCAACGCCGGCCTGCTCTCCGATCATGGCACGCTTGGCCCACAGGAACGCGCTTGCACCGGCGGCGCCTGCAGCGATCGCCGCAGCGGCATAGGGCCGCGCGCGAATGGCTTTCAGGAAGCTACCGGCAGTACCGCCGACGATCTCGCTGGTGCTCGCGTTGCTGGTCGATGCGTTGGCGTGGCTCTTGGTCGAGCGGGCGCGCGGGGCGCTGGTCTTGCGCTTGGTCGAATTGGTTACGCGGGTGCGCGTGGTGGTCGCCATGACTGATACTCCTTGGCTGGATGGTTGCGTCTTTAACGCCCGACCGGCCAAGGAGTTCAGTCGTTTAACTTACAACTGCTCGAGCATGTGCTCCGCGCTCGACGCCTCGTAAGCACCCGGCGCTTCGACGTTGAGCTGCTCGACGACGCCGTCGTTGACGACCATCGAATAGCGCTGGCTGCGTATCCCCATGCCGTACTTCGACCCGTCCATGGTCAGCCCGATCGCCTGAGCGAACTCGCCATTGCCGTCGGCGAGCATCTTCAAATCCTCGCTCCCCTGATGCTGGTTCCACGCACTCATCACGAACGCGTCGTTGACCGAGGTGCCGACGACCTCGTCGATCCCCTTGGCCTTCAGCTCGGCGGCTTTGTCGACGTACGACGGCAGGTGCCTCGCCGAGCAGGTCGGGGTGAAGGCGCCGGGCACCGCGAACAGCGCGACCTTCTTGCCCTTGAAGAATTCGTCGCTGGTCGTCGGCTGCGGCCCATCGGCGGTGGCGAGGGTGAGCGGAACGGACGGAAGGCGGTCGCCGACGTTGATGGCCATGGTTACTTCTCCGAAAAGGGATGAAATGGAACTTAGGCGCGCGGCGTGACAGTCTCAAGGCTTGCACGCAAATCCGCAGGCGAACATTATCATCGCGATGACCGATCAACCGCCGTTCCTGTCGGGCAAGCTGCTCCTCGCCATGCCTGGCATGGCCGACCCGCGCTTCGACCGCGCGGTGATCGCGATGGCGGTGCATGACGAGAATGGCGCCGTCGGCATCGGCGTCGGCCATGTTCGCCCCGGAATCCGCTTTCGCGACTTGCTCAAGCAACTCGACATCGACCCTGCCGGCGCGCCCGACTGCGCCGTGCTCCACGGCGGCCCGGTCGAACCCGGCCGCGGGTTCGTCCTCCACTCCGACGATTGGGGCGGGCAGGGCACGATCCAGATCGTCGGCCTCGGCGCGATGACCGGGACGATCGATGTGCTCAAAGCGATCGCTGCGGGGAAGGGACCGTCGCGCTGGTTGGTCAGCCTGGGCTATGCCGGCTGGGGCGCCGGGCAACTCGACGAGGAAATGACCCGCCACGGCTGGTTCGCCGCGGGTGGCTCTGCGGCGCTGTTGTTCGACACCCCGACCGCCGAACGCTGGACCGCCGCCTGGACCAGCGAAGGCATCGACCCACGACTGCTGGTCGGGCAAACCGGCGCGGCGTGACGCGCGGCTCCCGCCCTTTTGCTTTTACCGCTCGCCCCCTATGACCACCGCATGGGGTTAGCCGGGGCGCACGCGAGATGAACGGGCAAGGCGCCTCGACGCTGGTCCTCGTAACGATCGCCGCCGCCTGGCTGGCGATTGCGGTGGCACTGTCGCTGCTCGCCGAGCGGCGCATCCGCCGCGCCAATGCCGTCCTCTCCGCCGCGCGAATGACCGCCGCGCTGCTCGCCGACAGCCCCGCTCGACCGCTGTTCGTCGGCGCTGACGAGCGGATCAATCTCGACCCCGCGCTGCTGCGCGACATGGGGTTGCCGCGCGATCCGGCCAAGCTCGACGACCTCGCCCGTGACGGCCACGGCCTCAACCCCGACGATCTCGCCGCGCTCAAGGGCGCGCTCGCCGCCTCTCGGCTCACCGCCCAACCGGTCGAAGCGCAATTGCGCGCCGCCAGCTCGGATCGAATCTTCGAAGCGCGCGGCGGCCCGGCGCCGGCTCCCGCGCTCCCCGGCACGACGCTGCTGTGGCTGTCCGACGCGACCCGCTCGGTCGCCCAGCGCGCCAGTATGGCGCGCCGCCTCGCGCAGACCGAAGGCGCGCTCGACGCCCTCACCCACCTGATCGAAAGCGCGCCCTTCCCGATGTGGTATCGCGGGCCCGACCTCAGGCTGGGCCTCGTCAACGCCGCCTTCGTCCACGCTGTCGAGGGGCTCGACGCCGCCGATGTCATTTCGCGCGGGGTCGAACTGATCGACGCCGCCACCGCCCGCGCCGGTGCGTCACGCGCGATCGAGACCAAAGACGCCCATTCGCGCAACATTCCCGCCACCATCGGCGGTGAGCGGCGCATGCTCCGCCTGGTCGACGTACCGCTTGCGACCGGCGCCGTGGCGGGCTTCGCGGTCGATATCCAGGAGCTCGAGGACGCCCGCTTCGAGCTTGCCCGCAACATCCAGTCGCAGCGCGATCTCGCCGACCGGATGACCGCCGGCACCGCCCAGTTCGACGCCGAGCGCCACCTCAATTTCTTCAACCAGCCGTTCGCGATCATGACCCAGGTCGATCCCGAATGGCTCGCCGAATTGCCCGAGTTCGACCGCCTGATCGAGCGCATGCGCGAGAAGAACCGCACCCCCGAAGTGCGCGACTTTCCCGAATGGAAGGCCGAACGCCGCGCCTGGTTCACCTCGCCGGAGGAGATGATCGAGGAGGACTGGATCCTCGCCAACGGCGACCATCTCCGCGTCGTCGGCCAGCCGCTGCCCGACGGTGGCCTTCGCCTGATTCTCGAGGACCGCACCGAGCAGGTTCGCCTCTCCTCGGCGCGCGACACGCTGCTCCGCGTCCGCGCGGCGACGTTCGACAACCTCTTCGAATCGATCAGCGTGTTTGCCAGCGACGGCCGCCTTTACCTGTGGAACCGCCGCTTCTGCACGCTGTGGGACCTCGACGAAGCCTGGCTCGGCGAACATCCCCGGGTCGACGAACTGGTCCCCGCGATGGCCAAGAAACTGGTCAACCCGACCGCCGCCGCGCAGGTTCGCGAATTCGTCCGTGCCGCGACGTCAGGCCGCCGCGAGGGGCGCGGCCGCGTGTCGATGACCGACGGCCGCCACTTCGAATTCGCCGCCGTCCCGCTGCCCGACGGCAATGCCCTTTTCACGATGGTTGACATCACCGATTCCTTCCGCATCGAATCCGCGCTGCGGGAACGCGCCACCGCGCTCGAGGAGGCCGACCGGGTCAAGACCGATTTCGTCGCCAACATGTCCTATGAGCTGCGCACCCCGTTGACCTCGATCGGCGGGTTCGCCGAGATGCTTGCCGCGGGCTATGCCGGCAAGCTCGCGCCCGCCGCCGCCGACTATGTCTCCGCGATCCTCGAATCGGTCGAGCGATTGTCGAAACTGATCGACGACGTGCTCGACCTGACCCAGGGCGACACCCGCGGCGTCACGCTCGAAAGGGAGCGCGTCGACCTCGCCGGCCTGTGCCGCGCCGCGGTCGGCACGATCCATTCGCGTTCGGCTGACAAGGGCCAGAGCCTCGACCTCGACATCCAGCCGTCGACCGGCACCGTCATCGGCGATGTCCGCCGCCTTCGCGAAAGCCTCGAGCATGTCCTGCGCAACGCCGTCGCCTACACCGAGCAGAGCGGCTGCATCCGGCTTCGCGCCGGCGGCGACGATCATCGGGCGATCATCACCATCTCGGACAATGGCCCGGGGATCGATCCCGACGACCAGGCGCGGGTCTTCTCGCGCTTTCACCGCATCAGCGGCGTCGGCCACAGCGAGGCGGCACTCGGCCTCGGCCTGCCGCTGACCCGCCAGTTTGTCGAGGCACACGGCGGCACGGTCGAGCTGGTCTCAAAGCCGGGCGAGGGGACCGCGGTCACCCTGACCATCCCGCGCACGCCGCCCGAGCCCGAACCGCCCGCCGCGCCGCCGTCAAAATGATGCTGGCGAACGAAGCGGAGACGAGCGCGCTCGGCGCCGCGCTCGCGCTCGTGCTTCGCCCCGGTGACGTCATCGCGCTGTCGGGCCCGCTCGGATCGGGCAAGACGACGCTCGCCCGCGCGCTGCTCCACGCGCTTGGCGAACCGGGCGAGGTGCCGAGCCCGAGCTTCGCCATCGTCCAGCCCTACGACGATCTCGACCCGCCGGTGTGGCACGCCGACCTCTACCGCCTCGATCACCCGAGCGAACTCACCGAACTCGGCCTCGACGAAATTCTCGGCGACGGCGCGCTTATCGTCGAATGGCCGGAGCGCGCGCCCGGCGTATGGCCCGAAGCGCTCATCCTGTCGCTCGAACCGCTGGACGGCACCGCGCGGCGCTTGACAGCGACGGTCCCGCCGCCATGGGAAGGGCGATGGCCGCTTCCCCCTGTTCGACGATGATCCCGCCCGCAGGCGCTCCCGACTTCCTCGCCCGCCACGGCTGGCAGGGCGCGCGGATCGAACCGCTCGCCGGTGATGCCTCGTTCCGCCGCTATTTCCGCATCGTCCACGGCGACCGCACCGCCGTCCTGATGGACGCGCCACCGCCGCATGAGGATCCGGCGCCGTTCGCCCGCATCGCCGACTGGCTCGGCGCGATCGGGCTGAGCCCGCCGCCGGTCCTGGCGCGCGACCTCGACGCCGGGCTGCTGCTGCTCGGCGACTTCGGCGACGACCGCCTGCGCGAGACGCTCGACGCCTCGCCCGATCGAGAGGAGGAACTCTACTCGCTCGCCACCGACGTCCTCGTCCACCTCCACCGCAGCCCGCCGATGCCCGGGCTCAAGCCGCACGGCCTCGACCAGTGGCTCGACGAGCTGATGCTGTTCCCCGACTGGTACGCCCCCGCGACCGGCCTCGACGTCGACCTCACGGAGTGGACTGCGGCATGGCGCGAAGTGCTCGAACCGGTCGCCAGCGACGGCCTCGGCCCGGTCACCGTGCTGCGCGATTACCACGCCGAGAACATCATGCTGCTCGCTGGGCGAACCGGTATCGCCCGGTTCGGCCTGCTCGACTTCCAGGACGCGCTATCGGGCCATCCCGCCTACGACCTTTGCTCGGTGCTCGAAGATGCCCGCCGCGACGTTTCTCCCGCGATCGAACGCGCGATGATCCACCGTTACATGACAGCGACCGCGTCGGGCCCGGCCTATGAACGCGCCTATTGGGCGCTCGCGGCGCAGCGCAACACCCGCATCCTCGGTGTCTTCACCCGCCTGTGGAAGCGCGACCACAAGCCGCACTACACCGCCTTCCAGCCGCGCATGTGGGGCCTGCTCGAGCGCGACTTGTCCCATCCCGCGCTGGCCCCGGTCCGCGCGTGGTTCGACGCGAACGTCCCGCCCGAGAAACGCGCCCAAGCGTGGGACGCCAACCAATGACCAGCCGCGCCCTCCACCTTCGCGCCGACATCGCCGCCACCGTCCCAAAAACCGCGATGATCCTCGCCGCCGGGCTCGGCAAGCGCATGCGTCCGCTGACCGCGACCCGCCCCAAGCCGCTCGTCGAGGTCGCCGGCAAGCCGCTACTCGACCATGTCCTCGACCGGCTCGCCGCCGCCGGGGTCGAACGCGTCGTCGTCAACGTCCACTATCTCCCCGACGCGCTCGAGGCACACCTGCGCTCGCGCACCGACTTCGCCGTCACCATCTCCGACGAGCGCGACCTGCTGCTTGAAACTGGGGGCGGCCTCGTGAAGGCCGCGCCGCTGATCGACTGCGACCCGTTCATTGCGGTCAACAGCGACAATTACTGGGTCGACGGCCCCGCCGATGCGCTCAAACTGCTCGCTTCGCAGTGGGATGCGACGCGGATGGACGCGCTGCTCCTCGTCATCCCGCACGCCTTCGCTGGCAATCATCAGGGTCTCGGCGACTTCCACATGACCCGCGACGGACAGCTGCGCCGTCGCGGCAAGGCGCGGATCGCCCCGTTCGTCTTCACCGGCATCCAGATCATGGCCAAGCGTCTGCTCGAAGACGCGCCCGAGGGACCCTTCTCGACCAATCTCCTGTGGGACCGCGCGATCGCCACCGGCCGCCTCTATGGCGCGGTCCACCAGGGGCTGTGGTTCGACGTCGGCACCCCTCCCGCGATCCGCGCCACCGAAGACGCGCTTGCGCACGGTTGACGCAAAACGGGTTGACCTCCTGGCCGCCCGCCAGCCCGGCCAGCCGCTTGTCTATACCATCCCCGCACACCGCAGCTTCGCCGACGCCCTCGCTTCGGGCCTTGTCGCCGCCTACTCCGGCGACCCGCTCGCCCTTGCCCGCGGCCGAGTCCTGCTCCCCAACAACCGCGCCGTCCGCACCCTCACCGAGGCCTTCATCCGGGCGAGTGGTGGCGGCCTCCTGCTCCCCCGCCTGATCCCGATCGGCGACCCCGAGTTCGACGACCGCATCGGGGGTGCGCTCGACCCCGCCGACGCGTCCGACCCGCTCCCCCCCGCGGTCGATCCGCTCGACCGCCTGCTGAGCCTCGCCAACCTCGTCCGCGCCCCCGGCGAAAGCGCCGCTGAAGCGCTCCGCCTTGCGGCCGACCTCGCCCGCACCCTCGACCAGCTGACCATCGCCGAAGTCGATCCGGCGCGCCTCGCCACCGCTGCCGACGACGCCCCCGACCTCGCTCACCATTGGCAAGTCTCGCTCGACCGCCTCCGCGCGATCCTCGACCGCTGGCCACAGACCTTGCGCCAGCGCGGCCGGATCGACCTCACCGACCGCCGCAACCGCCTGTTGCGCGCCACCGCCGATCGCTGGAAGTTGAGCCCGCCCTCCGGCTTCACCCTCGCCGCCGGGATCACCACCACCGCCCCCGCGGTCGCCGCGCTGCTCGCCCGGGTCGCGCGGCTCCCCGACGGCGCGGTCCTGCTCCCCGCGCTCGCGCTTCCCGACACCATGCCCGACGAGGAATGGGACGCACTCGGCCCCGAAGACGGACAGCGTGGCGAACCGACCCACCCGCAATTCCACTTGAAGCAGTTGCTCAACCAGATCGGGGTCGCCCGCGGCGAAGTCCTCATCTGGCGCGCATCTGGCCGTGCTTCGTCCCCCGCCGTGCGCGGCCGCGCCGTCATGCACGCCATGACCGCCGCCGATTTCTCCGAGAAATGGTCCGCGCTCCCGCCGCGCGAGCGTCGCCTTACCGGCATCCGCGCCGCCGAGTTGCCCGACCCCGCCGCCGAGGCGATGACCATCGCTGTCGCCCTGCGCGAAGCCCTCGAAACCCCCGAGCGCACCGCCGCGCTCGTCACCCCCGACCGCGCCTTGGCCAGCCGCGTCTCGGCCATCCTCACCCGCTGGGGGATCGACGCCAACGACAGCGCCGGCGCCCCGCTCAGCCAGGCCGCCCCCGGCACCCTCCTGCTGGGTATCCTCGCCGCCGCCGCCGAGGGTCTGGCCCCAGTCGCGCTGCTCGCGCTCCTTAAGCATCCTCTGGTCGGCGGTACGGGAGACGAGCGCCTTGCCTGGCTCGACCGGGTCCGCGCGCTCGACCTCGCGCTGCGCGGCCCGCGCCCGCCCGCCGGCCTCGCCGGGCTCGACCGTCATTGCGCCGAAAAAGACGAATGGCAGCAGGCCTGGGCGCCCCTGCGCGCCAATGTCGCCCCGCTCGACACGTTCTTCGACGGCACCGTCACCCTCGCCATCCTCGCCGCCCGCCTGCGCGAAACCGCCACCGCGCTTGCCGGAGACGCCGCCTGGACCGGACCCGCCGGCCGCCTCGCCGGCGAACTCCTCGCCGAGCTCGAAGCCGCCCCCGCCGCCGCGACCACCTTCGCCACCCCCTCGGATGCCGTTCCGCTGCTGCGCCAGCTGCTCGACGAGCGCCCGGTCCGCCCGCCCTATGGCGGCCACCAGCGCATCCAGATCCTCGGCCTCATCGAAGCCCGCCTCCAGCAGGCCGACCTGATGATCCTCGCCGGGCTCAACGAAGGCGTCTGGCCCGCCGACCCGCGCCCCGACCCGTGGCTCGCCCCGCGCATCCGCGCCAACCTCGGCCTGCCCACGCTCGACACCGTCACCGGCCTCGCCGCGCACGATTTCGCCAGCGCGCTCGGTGCCCCCCGAGTGCTCCTCACGAGAGCCCGCCGCGACGGCCGCAGCCCGACCGTCGCCTCGCGCCTCTGGCTCAGGCTCCAGGCGATGACCGGCGGTATCGCCCGCGACCTCCGCCTTGAACGCCTCGCCGCGGCCATCGACAGCCCCCACGGCCCGCCCAACCCGGTCGACCGCCCCGCCCCGAACCCGCCGCTCGACGCCCGCCCGAAACGCATCGCCGTCACCGACCTCGACCGGCTTCAGGCCGACCCGTTCGCCTTTTACGCCAAGGCCATCCTCCGCTTGCGCCCGCTCGACCCACTCGACGCCGACCACAGCGCCGCGTGGAAGGGCACAGCAGTCCACCAGATCCTCGAGGAATGGTACAAACAGGACGACTGCGACCCCGAAACCCTCCTCGGCCGCGCGCGCGCCCTCATCGAAGGCGACGCCATCCACCCGATGCTCCGCGCGCTCTGGCAACCGCGCCTCATCGAAGCGATCAAGTGGATCGCCGAGCTCGAGGCGAGGCACCAATCCGAAGGCCGCCGCCCGACCGCTGCCGAGACCTGGGGCGAGACCGACATCGCCGGCGTCACTTTGTTCGGCAAGGCCGACCGCATCGACCGCCTGCCCGACGGCGGGCTCGCCATCGTCGACTACAAGACCGGCAAGGCACCGAAGCAGAAAGCGGTCGACGCCGGTTTCGCGCTCCAGCTTGGCCTGCTCGGGCTGATCGCGCGGGCAGGGGGATTCACCAACGTCGCCGGCACCCCCGAGCTCCACGAATATTGGTCGCTGGCCAAGGACAAGGACAACTTCGGCAAGCTCACCCGCCCCGACAAGGAACTCGGCGCCCCCGACTTCCTCGACCGCGCCGAACGCCAGTTCACCGCCGCCGCCGCCCACTGGCTGACCGGCACCGCCCCCTTCACCGCCAAGCTGAACTCCGCCTACGCGCCCTACGAGGACTACGACCAGCTGATGCGGCTGGAGGAGTGGTACGGGCGGGACTAGGGGAGAGCGACCGCAGTTGGTGGTTGGCTGCCATCGTGTGCGATATGGGGAATGAATGTATTGGTTCCGAGCCTTCGCTCTCGATGGAATGTGGCTGCCGAAGGTTCAGATTGCCTTCGGTTCGGTGATCATCATTGCGGCTTATCGTCAGAAACCGCGACCCGAGGACGTGCCTTCAAATATTTTCGACTTTTCTCAACTTACCTCTCGGCGTTGGCAGGCGCGCTTAGGGTGGTTCACGATCGCGGGCGCCCTACTGACAGCTTTCCTACGCCTCACCCGCTGACGTGCGCAATTGATTCGCTCGCGCCACCTTCAATCGGTCGCCGGCGGCATCCCCTTGGCCGGCTTCGGCTTCTTCACCCGCGAGCGCGATGCATAGAGCAGCGCCGCCACGATCGCCGCCGAGCCGATCCCGGCGGCGAAGCCCGCCTTGACCAGCGCCGCCTTGCGCCCCTCGTCGTTGCTGTCGTCGTCGGCCATATCGTCTCCTGAACCCGTTTCGCCCGATCCTAGTGCGATCCGCGTGATAGTCGAACCCCAAAAACACTACGATAAGGTTCGCACATCGCGCTTCGCTTGCTAACACCGACTCATGGCCCGCCGCTTCAAACATCTCCCCATCCTCGAAGGAGATCAGGCCCGGGCCGCCGACCCCAGCGCCCACGCCGCGCTCAGCGCCTCGGCCGGCACCGGCAAGACCCAGGTCCTCACCGCCCGCGTCCTGCGCCTGCTCCTCCAGGGCGTCTCCCCCAGTGCCATTCTCTGCCTCACCTTCACTAAGGCCGGCGCCGCCGAAATGGCCAACCGCATCGGCGACCGCCTCGCCAAATGGGTCCGCCTCCCCGACCCGCAGCTGCGTAAGGAATTGTTCGCGCTCGGCGAGCCCAGCAATCCCGCCGCCCTCCAGCGCGCCCGCCGCCTGTTCGCGCGCGTTCTCGAAACCCCCGGCGGCCTGCGCATCCAGACCATCCACGCCTTCGCCCAGACCCTCCTCGCCAGCTTCCCCGCCGAGGCCGGGATCACCCCCGGCTTCGTGCCCATCGAAGGTCGCGCCGAACAGGAACTCGCGACCCGCACCCTCGCCGACCTGCTTGCCAGGGCCGAGCGGGGAGGGGACAGCGGGCTTACCGCCGACGTCGCCACCCTCTCGATGCGCCTTGGCGAGGACGAGGCGGTCAAATACCTTATGCGTTGCGCCCACGCCGACGCGATCCGCACGCTCGACCCCGCGACCGCCGAGCCCGCGCTGCGCGCTGCGGTCGGCCTGCCCGAAGGCGACATCGCCGAGTTGCTTGCCGAGCGCTGCGCCGACGGAAGTTTCGACTGCGCCTCGCTTCATCTCCTCGGACACGCCAACCGCGCGTGGGGCACCGCCACCGGCGCCGGATATGCCGACGCCATCGACGCTTTCCTCGGCCAATCGGCGGGCGAGCGCGCGGCGACGCTCGACCTAGTCGCGGCGGTCGTCTTGAAGGCTGATGGCACGCCTCGCGCCCCGACCGCCGGCCAGCGCAAGGCCCACGCCGATTATGACACGCTCGCCGCGAGCCTTGCCGACCAGTTCACCGATCTCCAGTTTCTGCAAAGCGCCGCTGCGATCGTCGCGGTCCAGGCCGCGGGGCTTCGCGCCGGAGCCGCTTTCGCCACCGCCTACACCGCCGCCAAGCGCGCCGCCGGGGTGGCTGATTTCGACGATCTGATCAGCTGGACCCGCGCGCTGTTCGACCAGCCCGGGATGGGCGACTGGGTCCGCTACAAGCTCGACCGCCGCACCGACCATATCCTCGTCGACGAGGCGCAGGACACCAACGCCCACCAATGGGCGATCGTCGAGGCGCTCACCGCCGAGTTTTTTGCCGGGTCGAGCGAGTCCGAGCAGCGCTGGCGCACGCTGTTCATGGTCGGCGATTTCAAGCAGGCGATCTTCGGTTTTCAGGGCACCGACCCGGGCGAATTCAACCGCATGCGCGACACTGTTCGCACCCGGGCGCAATTGCTGATCGAGGCTGAGGATCAAGCCGATTCGGGCGGCCCGCGCCTTGCCCGCGAATTCCGCGACCTGTCGATCGACGCCAGCTTCCGCTCCGCTCCCGCCATCCTCGACGCGGTCGACGCCGTGATCCGCGAGGTCGGGTATGCCGAAATGGGGTTGCCCGACCGTCCCAATCCGCACCGCGCGGTCAATGCCGCCTGGCCCGGCCGGGTCGAGCTCTGGCCCGCGTTCGTCGCCGAAGCGCCCGATGAGGACGCCGACGGCGAGGAAGGCTGGATCACGGACGCCGACCGGCTCTACGCCACTCGCCTCGCCGATCAGGTCAAGGCGCTGCTCGACGAAGCCCCGATCCTGTCCTCGACCAAGCGCCCGCTGTGCGCCGGGGACATCATGATCCTCGTCCGCAGCCGCAAGGAATTGGCCTCGCTGCTCGTCGCACGATTGTTCGCGGCGAAGGTGCCGGTGGCGGGGATCGACCGGCTTCACCTCCAGAAGCCGCTCGCCGTGCGCGACCTCATCTCGGCGATCGCCTTCGCGGTCCAGCCGCTCGACGACCTCAACCTCGCCGGGCTGCTGGTCTCGCCGCTGATCGGCTGGGACCAGGACGATCTCTACCGCCTCGCCCAGCCGCGTCCACCGAAACAGCCGCTGTGGCGCGCGCTTCAGGAGGCGGCGAGGACCGAACCTTTCGCCGCAGACGCGCTCGCCAAACTGCTGGAATTGCTGCGGATCGCCGATTTCGTCACGCCCGCACGTTTCCTCGAAACGATCCTCTCGGGTCCGCTCGACGGCCGCCGCGCCTTGCTCGCGCGGCTCGGCGAGGCGGCGCGCGACCCGATCGACGAATTGCTCGCTGCCGCGCTCGAGTTCGAACGAACCGAGATCGCCTCGCTCGACCGCTTCCTCGCCTGGTTCGAACGCGGCGACGTCGAGATCAAGCGCGACACCGCCGCGCCGGGCAACGCCGTGCGGGTGATGACCGTCCACGGATCGAAGGGCCTCGAAGCCCCGGTCGTGATCCTCGCCGACGCCACCGCCGACCCGGCGAAGATGGGCGGCTCGCGTAGTTTCGAACTGCCGCTGGCGGGCGGGAAGGTGCCGCTCGTTCGCCCGCGCAAGGACGAGATGGTCGATCCGTTCGGCCCGATCGCCGCCGCCGACAAGAAGCGCGAACTGCAGGAGCATTGGCGCCTGCTCTACGTTGCCCTGACCCGCGCCGCCGAACGGCTGGTCATCGCTGGGGTCATGCCGCGCAGGCTGTCCGACGACAGCTGGCACAGCCGGGTTGAACGCGCGCTCACCGGGCTCGGGGCTGTGAAGGACGAAGTGGGAAGTTTGGTCTATCGAGGCACCATCCGTGGGTTTCCGGTGCGGCGGACGGGAAGCAGCGTGAAGATCGCGGCGGTGGCCCAACCCGCCTGGCTGCACTTCGTGGCGCCCCCCGAACCACGCCCCCCGCGCCCCCTCTCGCCCTCGTCGATGCGCGATGATCGAGAAGTTTCAGCGCCGCCAAATCCCGCCCAGATCGCCGCTGCGAGGAGGGGGACTTTGCTCCACGCACTGTTCGAACGCCTCCCCGGTGTCGCCCCCGCCGACCGCCGAACCGCCGCGCTGCGCTGGCTCGAGCGCTCGGCCGACGTCGCTGATCAGGAGGCGAGGGACGAGCTGATCGACACCGCGCTCCGGGTCCTCGACGATCCCGCTTTCGCCGCCGTCTTCGCCCCCGACGCCCTGGCCGAGGCCCCGATCGCCGCGACGCTGCCCGATGGCCGGGTCATCGCCGGCACCGTCGACCGCCTCTGCGTCAGCGACGACCTCGTCCGCGTGATCGACTACAAGACCGGCCGCGCATCTCCCTCGCACGCGATCCAGATGACCGCTTATCGCGATGCGCTTGCCGTCATCTTCCCCGGCCGCCGCATCGAGGCCGCGTTGCTCTACACCGCCACCCCGGAGCTGGTGACGCTTCCCGGTTGAGTGGGACGTCGATAGTTCCCATATGCGGGGTTAACTCGAGAACTGGGAGTATCCTACATGGCCACCAAATCCGTTACCGACCAGAGCTTCGACAGCGACGTGCTGCAGTCCGCGACCCCCGTGCTGGTCGACTTCTGGGCGGAGTGGTGCGGCCCCTGCAAGATGATTGCGCCAGCGCTCGAGGAGATTTCGGGCGCGCTCGGCGACAGGCTTCAGATCGTCAAGCTCAACATCGACGAGAACCCCGAGACCCCCGGCAAGTACGGTGTCCGCGGCATTCCGACGATGCTCCTGTTCAAGGGTGGCCAGCCGGTTGCGACCAAGGTCGGCGCCGCGCCGCGCAGCAACATCCAGCAGTGGATCGAAGCGCAGCTCTAACGCACTACCGCGCGCCCTCGTCCGAATTGACTAGTCGAGGGCTCAACCCTACATCGCGGCCATGTTTCGCCCCCTTGCGGGCGAGCCCTTTGCCGCGCCTGTTTGCCCGCTCGCGGCTCCTGAAGGAAGTCTAATGTTCGCCGCCCTTGCCAAGAATATCTTCGGTTCGTCCAACGATCGCTACGTCCGCAGCCTTGGCAAGATCGTCGACGCGATCAACGGCTTCGAACCGGCGATGGCGGCGATGTCGGACGACGAGCTTCGCGGCCAGACGCTGCGTTTCCGCGAACGGCTCGCCGGCGAAGATGCGCTCGATGACATCCTTCCCGAAGCGTTCGCCACCGTCCGCGAAGCCGCCAAGCGCTCGCTCGGCCAGCGCCATTACGACGTCCAGTTGATCGGTGGCATTGCCCTCCACCGTGGCGAGATCGCCGAAATGCGCACCGGCGAGGGCAAGACGCTCGTCGCGACGCTCGCCGTCTACCTCAACGCGCTCCCCGGCAAGGGCGCCCATGTCGTTACCGTCAACGACTATCTCGCCCGGCGCGATGCCGATTGGATGGGCCAGGTCTACCGCTTCCTCGGGCTGACCGTCGGGGTGATCGTCCCCAACCTGACCGACGAAGATCGCAAGGCCGCTTACGGCTCCGACATCACCTATGGCACGAACAACGAGTTCGGCTTCGATTACCTGCGCGATAACATGAAATACTCGCGCGAGCAGATGGTCCAGCGGCCGTTCAATTTCGCCATCGTCGACGAGGTCGACTCGATCCTGATCGACGAAGCGCGCACCCCGCTGATCATTTCCGGACCGACCGACGACAAATCCGAGCTCTACCTCAGCACCGACGCGCTGGTGAAAACCTTCGTCGAAAGCGATTACGAGCTCGACGAGAAGCAGAAGTCGATCGTGCTGACCGAAGAAGGCACCGAGAACGCCGAGCGCATGCTCGAGGCGCAGGGCCTGATTGAGGGTGCCAACCTCTACGCCGTATCCAACACGCAGGTCGTTCACCACCTCAACCAGGCCTTGAAGGCCAACAAGATGTTCAAGCGGGACATCGATTACATCGTCAAGGACGGAAAGGTCATCATCATCGATGAGTTTACCGGGCGGATGATGGACGGCCGCCGCTGGTCCGACGGCCTCCACCAGGCGGTCGAGGCCAAGGAAGCGGTCGCGATCGAGCCCGAGAACCAGACGCTCGCCTCGATCACCTTCCAGAACTTTTTCCGAATGTACCCGAAATTGTCGGGCATGACCGGTACCGCGCTGACCGAAGCGCCCGAATTCTTCGACATCTACAAGATGAACGTCGTGTCGATCCCGACCAACGTCGATGTCCTGCGGGTCGACGAGGACGACGAGTTCTACAAGAATATCACCGACAAGTTCGCCGCGATCGCCGACGAGATCGCCAAGCGCAAGGAGAAGGGCCAGCCGATCCTGGTCGGCACCGTCTCGATCGAGAAGTCGGAAATGCTGTCCGAATTCCTGAACGAACGCGGGATTCAACACGAAGTCCTCAACGCCCGCTTCCACGAGAGCGAGGCGCATATCGTCGCGCAGGCCGGATCGATGAGCGCGGTGACGATTGCCACCAACATGGCCGGCCGCGGCACCGACATTCAGCTGGGCGGCAACGTCGAGTTCCGCATCGAGGATGAGCTGAAGGACGTTCCCGAGAGCTCCGAGCGTGACGCTGCAATCGCCAAAATCAAGGCGGAGGTCGCTGAACAGAAACGGCTCGTGCTCGAGGTCGGCGGTTTGTTCGTGCTCGGTACCGAGCGTCATGAAAGCCGCCGCATCGACAATCAGCTGCGTGGCCGCTCGGGCCGCCAGGGCGATCCCGGCCTATCGCGTTTCTACCTGAGCCTCGACGACGATCTGCTGCGCATCTTCGGCCCCCAGACGATGTTCGCGCGCCTGATGAACAAGAATCTCGAGGACGGCGAGGCGATCGTCTCGCCGTGGATCTCGAAGGCAATCGAGACCGCGCAGAAGAAGGTCGAGGCGCGCAACTACGACATCCGCAAGCAGGTCGTCGAGTTCGACGACGTCATGAACGACCAGCGCAAGGTGATCTACGAACAGCGCGCTGACATCATGGATTCGGAGCATGTCAGCGACGTCGTGACCGACATGCGCGCCGAGACCATTGCCAGCATCGTCGCCGCGCACTGCCCGCCCGGAACCTATCCCGAGCAATGGGACGTCACCGGCCTGAAGGATAGCGTCGACGCCGTTCTCGGCATTCAGCCGCCGATCGATGCGTGGCTCAGCGAGGAATCGGTCGAGCCCGACATGGTCGCCGAGCGCATCCAGGCCGAAGCCGATGGCATCATGAATGCCAAGATCGCCAGTGTCGAGAATGACCATTGGGTGCAGATCGAGAAGAGCGTGCTGATCCAGACGCTCGACCATTTCTGGAAGGAGCATCTGGCCACACTCGACGCGCTGCGCCAGGTCATCCACCTGCGCAGCTATGCCCAGAAGAAGCCGATCGATGAATATAAGCAGGAGGCGTTCCTGTTGTTCGAACGGCTGCTGATTGCGATCCGCGAAGATGTTACCCGCGTCCTGATGCGCGCCCAGATCAATGTCGAGCCCGCGCCGATGGAGCTGCCCGACTTCATCACCAGTCATATCGACCCCTTGTCGGGCGACGATAACAGCTATGATATCGATGCCGGGACGGGGACGCTTATGTCGAGCCTGCCGCCACTCCAATCACCGTTGCCGACGATGCCAGACGGGCCGCTCAACGAGGATGGAGCCTCGGCGCCTTTTGCCGAGCCGGAAAGTCGCAATTCGCCCTGCCCGTGCGGGTCGGGGCGCAAGTATAAGCATTGCCACGGCGCGCTCGTCTAGGCGGGCGCCGATGATCGATCGAAGCAAAATTCGGGCAGCGTATCGGCCTGACGAAGAACTGCTGATCGCCGAGCGGATCGAGCAGGCGCGATTGCCCGTCTCGACCGCGCCCGTGGCGACCGCGATTGCACGGACGCTGGTCGAGCGGGTGCGGGCGCACAAGCCGGCCGGGCTGGATGCCTTTATGCATGCCTATGACCTGGGCAGCGACGAGGGGGTGGCGCTGATGTGCCTCGCCGAGGCGCTGCTACGGATCCCCGACGCCGGCACTGCCGACGACCTGATTCACGACAAATTGTCTGGGCCGGACTGGGCGGAAAAGCTAGGCGGGACCCGTTCGACCTTCATCAACGCCGCGACGATTTCATTGCTACTGACGGGCAAGGTGCTCGACGGCGCGAATGACCGCAGCGAGGGGTGGCGCGCGTCGCTGGGACGCGCAGTCGGGCGGCTGGGCGAACCGGTCATTCGCACGGCGGTGGCGCAGGGCATGAAGATCCTTGGCGGCCAATTTGTGTTCGGGCGCACGATCGACGAGGCGCTAGCCAATGCCCGGCCCGAGCAGGCCAGAGGGATCAGCCACAGCTTCGACATGCTCGGCGAGGAGGCGCGCACGCACGAGGATGCCGCGCGCTACGCCCAGTCCTATCGCGATGCACTGGGCCGGATCGCGGCGACCGCCAAGGGCGGGTTTCGCACGTCGCCCGGGATTTCTGTCAAGCTGTCCGCGCTCCACCCGCGCTATGAGTATGCCCATGCCGAGGAAGCCAAGGCGGCGATCCTGCCGGTGCTCCGCGAGCTGGCGGCAGTCGCCAGCGCTGCCGACGTGCACCTCACGATCGATGCCGAGGAGACTGACCGACTCGAACTGTCGCTTGACCTGATCGAGGCGATTGCGGCTGATGACGCGCTATTCACCAACGGCTGGGGCGGGTTCGGGCTGGCGCTCCAGGCCTATAGCAAACGCGCCGTCCCGCTGATCGAATGGGTCGCCGAGCTCGGACGCAAGCATCGCCGGCGCCTGATGGTCCGCCTCGTCAAGGGCGCCTATTGGGACAGCGAGATTAAGGCGGCGCAGGTCGCGGGCCTAAGCGATTATCCGGTGTTCACGCGCAAGGTCGCGACTGATGTCTCGTACCTCGCCTGCGCCAAGGCGATGCTCGCCGCGGATGACGTAATCTATTCGGCCTTCGCGACCCACAACGCCAATACGATCGGCGCGGTCAAGGCGCTGGCCGAGGGAACGCCAATCGAGTTCCAGCGGCTCCATGGCATGGGCGAGGG
>NZ_JANYGG010000041.1 GCF_025362505.1 Sphingomonas sp.
ACCAAGGGAGTACGGTCCACACAAGACGCTGTACAACCGCTGGAAGCGGTGGGGCGAGAGGGGCATTTTCCTTCGCATGATGGAAGGACTGGCGGCTGCGAGCGCCACGCCGAAGACGATCATGATCGACGCGACCTACCTCAAGGCACACCGCACGGCATCAAGCCTGCGGGTAAAAAAGGGGGTCTCGGGCGGCTCATCGGTCGCACCAAAGGAGGCATGAACACAAAGCTTCATGCCGTCACCGATGCCAACGGCCGGCCGCTCAGCTTCTTCATGACCGCTGGCCAGGTCAGCGATTACACCGGTGCGGCAGCGCTACTGGACGATCTCCCCAAGGCGCAGTGGATGCTGGCCGACCGCGGCTACGACGCAGACTGGTACAGGGACGCCCTTCAGGCAAAGGGCATCACACCCTGCATTCCGGGACGGAAATCCCGGATCATGCCCATCAAATACGACAAGCGCCGATACAAAAGCCGCAGCCGCATCGAGATCATGTTCGGCCGCCTCAAGGACTGGCGCCGCGTCGCCACTCGCTACGATCGATGCCCGACCGTCTTCCTCTCCGCCATCGCCCTCGCCGCCACCGTCATCTTCTGGTTCTGATCAACGAGTCCTGACCCTAAGGTGCGCGGGTTAACAAAAGTTAAAACCCCGACCGAGGGCGTCTCGTTACGGGACCGATGCTACCGATGGATTTTATCCTGATGTGAGGGCGCAATGACGGCAGATCGAACAATGCATCCACTCAAGCTCGGCGTCACCTACTTGGCGGAGGGCGGGCCGCGAGTGTCGCTGCGGTGAGGAACAAGGACTCATCGGCGCCCGATGGCGGCCCGCCATCTGCCCACTGACGGCGGGCACATGACGAGAAAGAAATGGTGCTGTCGGTGAGGATTGAACTCACGACCTCAGCCTTACCAAGGATGCGCTCTACCACTGAGCTACGACAGCTTGTCCGGGGACGGGGGGCCTATGGCCGTGACGGTGTGACGCGTCAAGGCTTGCGGGGCCACCGGCGACGGGCCTAGCGACGCAAGATGATCGACGCCGAAAAATTGAAGGAGGAACGGCTGGCCGCCGCGCTCCGCGAGAATCTACGCAAACGCAAGGCGCAGGCGAGGGAGGCTGTGCCTTCGCCGCCCAAGGATGCCTAGAGCGGCGCGCAGGCGGCCTCTAGCCAGGCCCTGTCTTCGGCGCCAAGCTGGTGACCGATCTTGGACACCACCTCGGCGTGATAGGCATTGAGCCAGCCAAGCTCGGCCGGGGACAGCATTTCGGTTACCACCAGCCGCCGCTCGATCGGGGCGAAGGTCAGCGTGTCGAAGCCGAGCATCTCCTTCTCGGCGCCAGTCACCTGCTTCGTGACGACCAGGACCAGATTCTCGATACGGATGCCGTACTCGCCGGCCTTGTAGTATCCCGGTTCGTTGGACAGGATCATCCCCGCCTGCAACGGCTCGTCTCCGCCGGCCTGGCCCGATCCGACTGGCGCGATGCGCTGCGGGCCCTCGTGGACCGACAGGAAGCTGCCGACGCCGTGGCCGGTGCCGTGCGCATAGTCGAGGCCCGCCTCCCACAGCGGACGACGCGCGAAGCTGTCGAGCTGCGATCCGCGCACGCCCTTGGGGAACAGCGCGGTCGCCAGCGCAATGTGGCCCTTGAGGACGCGGGTGAAGCGGTCGCGCATCTCGTCGGTCGGCTGGCCGATCGCGAGGGTGCGGGTTATGTCGGTCGTGCCGTCGGCATATTGGCCGCCCGAATCGATCAGGTAGAGCGAGTTCATCTCGAGCGGGCGGTTGGTTTCAGGGCTCGCCTTGTAATGGACGATCGCGCCGTTGGGCCCCGATCCCGAGATCGAATCGAACGACAGGTCTTTCAACAGCCCGCCCTCGGTGCGCAACGCCTCGAGCCTGTCCGACGCGGTCAGTTCGTCGAGCCCGCCCTTTGGCGCCTCGGCCTCGACCCAGCGCAGGAAGCGGGCGATCGCCGCGCCATCGCGCGCCTGCGCCGCCTGGTGGCCGGCGATCTCGACCGGGTTCTTGATCGCGCGCGGGAGGACGGTCGGGTCGCGGTGGGTGACGATCTTCGCGCCGCCTTTTTCGAGCGCCTCGAAGATCGCCGCGACCGAGCGTTCGGGATCGACCGCGACGGTCTTGCCGCCGAGCCGGGTCAGTGCCTCCTCGAAATCGGCGCGCTCGTGCAGCCGGACGCCGTTGCCGAGGTGCTGGGCGACTTCGGGCCCGACCTTATCGCTCGCGACGAACAGGTCGGCGGTCCCGTCGGCGTTGACCAGCGCATAGGCCAGCGCGACCGGGGTGTGGCTGACGTCGGCGCCGCGCACGTTAAACGTCCACGCGATCGAATCGAGCGCCGCGAGCACCGCCGCGTCGGCGCCCTGCTTGCCGAGCCATTCGGCGATCGCGGTGCGCTTGTTGGCCGACGACTGTCCGGCGAGGCTGTCCGGCTGGACAACGAGATGCGCCTTCGACGCTTCGGGGCGGTCCTGCCAGACGACATCGATCGGGTTGCGCGCGACCGCGACGAGGGTCGCGGTGCGCGCGTGAAGGGCCTCACTCGCCTTCTTCGCCCAGTCGCGCGAATGAAGCCACGGGTCGTAGCCGATTCGCCCACCCTGCGGCGCATGCTCCTTGAGCCAGTCGGCGATGCTCGTTTCGGGAACCGACTGATAGCTCCACTGGTCGCCGCTGACCTGTTGCCGCACCTGCAGCGTGTACCGTCCATCGGTGAAGATCGCGGCCTCCTGCGGCAGCACCACCGCCGACCCGGCCGAGCCCTTGAACCCGGTCAGCCATTCGAGCCGCTGGGCGTAGCTGCCGACATATTCGCTCATATGCTCGTCGGTCAGCGGGACGACAAAGCCGTCCAGTCGATCTTCGGCGAGCTGGGCGCGCAAGGCGGCGAGGCGGTCGGCATAGCTGGACATGGCAATCTCTCGATCAACGTCTAGAAGACGCGCGACCCTAGACCCCTTCGCCGATTTCAGGAACCCCGATGACGCTTCCAACCCCGCCCGTCGCTGCCCGCCGCCCGAACGAATATACCCGCCACGGCGTGACGATCAGCGACGACTGGGCGTGGCTGCGCGACCAAGGCTATCCCGAGGTCACCGACGAGGAAGTGCTGTCCTACCTCAAGGCCGAAAATGCCTATTTCGAAGCGGTGATGGCGCCGCACAAGGGGCTGGTCGACACGCTGTTCGAGGAGATGAAGGGGCGCATCAAGGAGGATCTGTCGAGCGTCCCGGCGCCCGACGGACGCTTTGAATATTGGTGGGCATACAAGCCGGGCGAGCAGTATCGCCGCTGGTATCGCAAGGGCCGCGAGACGGGCACCGAGGAGCTGATCTTCGACGAGGTCGCCGCCGCCGAGGGGCACGACTATTTCCGGTTGGGCGCGATCGTCACGTCGCCCGATTACAAGCTGCTCGCGACGCTGGTCGACGACGACGGGTCGGAGCGGTTCAAGCTGCGCATCCGCGACATCGCGTCGGGCAAGGACATCGAAACGATTACCGAGGTCGCGATCGGGGCGCCGGTGTGGGCGGCCGACAGCAAGGGCGTCGCGTTCACCGAGGTCAACGAGCATTGGCGCAGCGACAAGGCGAAATATCACCGGCTGGGCGACGATCCGGCCAACGCGGTCACCCTCTATGAAGAGACGCTCGACAAGGGTTTCTCGGTCGGGCTCGGCAAGTCGCAGGACGACAGCCTGATCTTCATCGCGACCGGCGACAACACCTCGAGCGAGGTCCGCTTCGTCCCCGCCGCCGACCCGACCGCCGCGCCGGTGCTGATCGCCGCGCGCCGGCCCAACATCGAATATCATACTGACGCGGCGCACGGCCGGCTGTGGATCGTCACCAACGACGCACACATCAACTTCCGCCTCGTCTCCGCCGCGGTCGAAACGCCAGCCGAGTGGCGCGAGGAGATCGCCGGGTCGGACCGGGTCTATCTGCGCGGCGCGGCGAGCTATCGCGACCATCTCGCGCTGACCACCCGTGAGGACGGGCTCGACCGGCTGGTGCTGCGGACATACGCCGGCGACGAGCGCGCGATCCCGTTCGACGAGGCGAGCTATTCGGCCGATTTCGCCGGCAACGCCGACTTCGCGCCCGCCGCCTATCGCCTGTCGTACAGCTCGATGGTCACCCCGCCGACGGTGTATGACTTCCACCCCGCAGACGACCGGCTCGAGACCTTGCGCGTGCTCGAGATCCCATCGGGCCACGACCCCGCCGACTATGTCATCGACCGCCGCCTGATCCGCGCGCGCGACGGGGCGATGGTTCCGGTGTCGATCGTCCGCCGCGCCGGCAGCAAGCTCGACGGGGCGGGCCGCCTGTTCCTCTACGGCTATGGCGCCTACGGGATCGCCATCCCGCCGGGCTTCTCCCCGACGCGGCTGAGCCTGGTCGATCGCGGCTTCGCCTACGCCATCGCCCACATTCGCGGCGGCGACGATCTCGGCCACGGCTGGTACCTCGACGGCAAGCTTCAAAGGCGCCCCAATAGCTTCAACGATTTCGTCGATGTCGCTCGCGGGCTGGCCGAGCTTGGCTACGCCAGGCCCGGTCGGATCGCCGCGCAGGGCGGTTCGGCCGGGGGCGAGCTGATGGGCGCGGTGGCCAACCAGGCCCCCGAGCTGTGGGGCGCGATCGTCGCCGACGTGCCGTTCGTCGACGTGCTCAACACGATGCTCGACGACACGCTGCCGCTCACCCCGGGCGAGTGGCCCGAATGGGGCAATCCGATCGAGGACAAGGCGGCGTTCGACCTCATTCGCGGTTACTCGCCTTACGACAATGTCGCGGCCCAGGCGTATCCGCCGCTGCTCATCACCGGCGGCCTCAACGACCCGCGCGTGACCTATTGGGAGCCGGCCAAATGGGCCGCGAAACTGCGCGCGACCAAGACCGGCGACAACATGTTGCTGCTCAAGATCAACATGGGCGCG
Organism: Sphingomonas sp.; assembly: GCF_025362505.1. GTDB lineage: Bacteria > Pseudomonadota > Alphaproteobacteria > Sphingomonadales > Sphingomonadaceae > Sphingomicrobium. The sequence goes on from NZ_JANYGG010000041.1 coordinate 4,984, forward strand.
GGTCATGGCGGCAAGTCGGGCCGGTGGGACGCGCTGCGCGAGAATGCCGAGGCCTATGCGTTTGTGCTCACCCAGATGGGCGAATGATGAGGTCGGTGTTCGAGCGGACGATCACGGCGAGCGAGGCCGATATCGACAAGGCCGCCGGCCGCCCGGTCCGCGTCCCCGCCGATGTCATCGCGCCGTTTCTCGGCGATTGACGCGGGCGACGGGAAAGGCGCAAATCGCGGTCATGTCGCACGTCATCCTCCACGATTATTTCCGCTCCTCGGCAAGCTATCGCGTCCGCATCGGGCTCAACCTCAAGGGGATCGAGTATCGCTCGACGATGGTCAATCTCGTCACCTCCGAGCAAAGCCAGGCGGCGTATCACGAGCTCAACCCGCAAGGCTTCGTGCCGCTGCTCGAGATTGACGGGCACCGGCTGACCCAGAGCCTGGCGATCCTCGATTATATCGATGCGACCTACAAGCAGCCGCCGTTCGTGCCGCACGACCCAGCCGAGCGCAGCCATGTCCTGGCGATGGCGCTGGTCGTGGCGTGCGACATTCACCCGCTCAATAATCTGCGCGTGCTGCGCTACCTTCGCGGTCCGCTCGTCCATTCGCAGGACGAGAGCGACGTCTGGTACCGCCACTGGATTGCGGAAGGGCTGCCGGCATTGGAAGCGATGGCGGCGAAGAGCGCCGGCCAATGGCTCAACGGCGACGCGGTCAGCCTCGCCGACATCTGCCTCGTGCCGCAACTGTATAACGCGCGCCGGAACGACACCCCGCTCGACGCCTATCCGACCCTCGTTCGGATCGACGCCGCGGCATGCCAGCACCCGGCGTTCGCCGCCGCCCACCCCGACCGTCAGGAGCAACCCGCATGAACCGCGCCACATCGATGACCCGCGGGATGGAGGGGCTCGAAGCCTTGTCCGAGGTTCGCATTCCGTCGCTCAAGGGCAAGGTCAGCGACGAGGAGTGGAACATCCGCGTCGACCTCGCCGCCGCCTACCGGCTGGTCGCGCATTATGGCTGGGACGATCTCGTCTTCACCCATTTGTCGGCGCGCGTCCCGGGACCCGAGCATCATTTTCTGATGAACCCCTACAACCTCATGTTCGAGGAAGTGACCGCCTCGTCGCTGATCAAGATCGACGTCGACGGCAAGCCGGTCGAGCCGACGCCGTTCATCACCAACCCCGCGGGCTTCACCATCCATTCGGCGATCCACATGGCGCGCGACGATGCGCAGGCGGTGATGCACCTCCACACGCCGGCCGGACAGGCGGTCAGCGCGCATCAGGACGGGCTGTTGCCGTTGACCCAGACCGCGATGCTGGTGCGCGGCGATCTCGCCTTCCACGATTATGAAGGCGTTGCGGTCGACCTCGACGAGCGGACCAGGATCGTCGCCGACCTTGGCACCAAGTGCGCGATGCTGCTGCGCAACCACGGCACGCTCGCGGTTGGCGGCAATGTCGGCGAATGTTTCGTCAAACTCTATTTCATCGAGCGCGCGTGCGAAGCGCAGATCATGGCGCTGTCGGCCGGCGACCGGATCAACAACCCGCAGCAGGGTGCCGCCGAGGTGGCCGCCGAGCAGGGCGTGCGCGGGCTGACCATGGCCGCCAATCTGCTCGCGTGGCCGGCGTTGCTGCGCAAGGCCTTCCGCCTTGACCCGGCCTTCGCGACCTAGGCGGCGACCAGTCCCATAAGCCGCTGCACCTCCGCTTCGCCCAGCACCAGCTCCGCCGCCGCCAGATTCTCGCGTAGATGAGCCACCGACGAAGTGCCGGGGATCGGGAGGATATTGGGCGAGCGCTGCAGCAGCCACGCCAGCGCGACCTGCAGCGGCGTCGCCCCGAGGTCGGCCGCGACCCGCGACAGTCCGTCCGATTGCACCGGTGAGAAACCTCCGAGCGGGAAGAACGGCACATAAGCGATGCCGTCGGTCGCCAGCCGGTCGATCAGAGCGTCGTCGTCGCGGTGGACGATATTATAGTAGTTCTGCACACATGCGATCGGCGAGATCTTGCGACCGTCCTCGACCTGCTTCGGGGTGACGTTGCTCAGCCCGATGTGGCGGATCAGCCCCTGCTGCTGAAGCTCGGCGAGCAAGGTCAGCGGCTCGTCGAGCGATCCTTCGGCCGGACCTAACTGGCTGAACATGCTGCGCAGGTTGACGACGTCGATCACCTCGCGCCCCAACCGGCGCAAATTGCCGTGGATCGCTGCGGTTAATTCCTCCTTGGAAAAGGCCGGGTTCCACGATCCGTCGTCGCCGCGCCGCGCGCCGACCTTGGTCACGATCACCAGGTCGTCGGGATAGGGATGAAGCGCCTCGTGGATGATCTCGTTGACCACGAACGGCCCGTAATAATCGCTGGTGTCGATGTGGTTGACCCCGCTCGCCACCGCGTCTCGCAGCACCGCGATTGCTTCGGCGCGGTCACGTGGCGGCCCGAACACCTGCGGCCCGGCGAGTTGCATCGCCCCAAAGCCCATGCGGTTGACGGTGAAGTCGCCGAGTTGAAAAGAGGTCGCTGCCATGAGATTCTCCGAGGGATGGGCGGAACATGGGAGCGCCTTGACCGCTTTATAAGCATGCGCCTGCTTGGTTCGTCCAACAATCGGGCCGGCGCATCCTCAACCCGCCTCGCGGCAACCGGAGCAAGCACCCCGTGAACATCCTCATGATCCTCACCAGCCACGCCGAACTCGGCGACACCGGACACAAGACTGGCTTCTGGCTGGAGGAGTTTGCCGCGCCTTATTATGTGCTGAAGGACGCCGGGCACGACATCACGCTCGCCTCGCCGAAGGGCGGACAGCCGCCGCTCGACCCGAAGAGCGATGCGCCCGACGCACAGACCGATGCGACCCGGCGGTTCAAGGCCGACCCGACGGCGCAGGACCAGCTGGCGCGGACCGAGCGGCTCGCCGAGATTGATCCGACGATGTTCGACGGGGTGTTTTACCCGGGCGGTCACGGGCCGATGTGGGACCTCGCCGAGGATGCCGATTCGCAGGCGTTGATTAAGGAGACGCTCGCCGCCGGCAAGCCGGTCGCGCTGGTCTGCCACGCCCCTGCGGCGCTGAAGAATGTCACCACGACCGAGGGCGCGCCGCTGGTGCGTGGCAAGCGCGTGACCGGGTTCACCAATGGCGAGGAAGCGGCGGTCGGGCTGACCGACGTGGTGCCGTTCCTGCTCGAGGAAATGCTCAAGGCCAAGGGCGCCGACTATTCGAAAGCGGGCGATTTCCAGTCGTATGTCGTCGCTGACGGCCTGCTCATCACCGGGCAGAACCCGGCGTCGAGCGGACCCGCCGCCGAAGCGCTGCTGAAGGCGCTGGTGGCCGAGCCGGTCGCCTGACCACCGCGAGCCGCAACTGGCGAAAAAGGCCACCCGAAAGGATGGCCTTTTTGCGCGTAAAATGGTCGGGGAGAGAGGATTCGAACCTCCGGCCCCTGCCTCCCGAAGACAGTGCTCTACCAGGCTGAGCTACTCCCCGACACGGGCTATCCGGACCAAGGTCCGGTGCAGGGCTCGCGCCTCGTAGCGGGGGCATTCCCGCGGCGCAAGGACTAGGAGAGGGTTTTGAGCCAATCCTCGTGGCGGACCATTTTCGCGCGCGGGGCGCCGTCGCGAGCGGCCTCGGTTTCGGCGGCCTCGATCCGGCGCCAGTCGGCGAAACTGGTCGAGCGAACTTTGCGCGACGCGAGCAGCGCGTCGAGCCCGTCGCCGCCAGCTTTCCCGCCGTCGCTGCCCGGAGCAAATGCGACGGCGACCAAGTCGGCGACTTCGTAGCCGTCGGGGCGGTTGGTGCCGATCGTCCCCGACGGGCCGCGCCGCGCCCAGCCGACGGCGAACAGTCCGTCTTCGATCTTGCCCGCGTCGTTGGCGAATCGGCCGCCGGCTTCGTCATAGCGGACACCGTCGATCGGCGGGGTCGAATAGCCGATGCAGCTGACCACGAGGGACGCGGGGATGGCGTAGGTCTCGCCGGTGCCGACGCTGGCGCCGGCCGCGTCGAGGCTCGTGCGCTCGACGATCAGGCGTTCGGCCCGGCCGTCACCCTCGATCCGCACCGGCTTGGCGAAGAAGTCGAATTCGATGCGCTTTTTCTTGGCGTCATGTGGAGTGGCGAAATCACGCAGGTGAACGACCGACTTGCGCACACCCGGGTCGAGCGCGGCGTCGGCAGCGGGGTCGGGGAAGTCGGCGGGGTCGGCGTGGGGAACTGCGGCTTCGAGGTGACCGAGCTCACCCAACTCCTTAGGGGTCATCGCGATCTGGTGCGGGCCGCGGCGGCCGACCAGCGTGATGGTGCGGATCGCCGAGCCCTCGAGCGCATCGAGCGCATGGTCGACGATGTCCGATCCGCCGAACTCGGCTCGAGTCTTCGACAGGATGCGGGCGACGTCGAGCGCGACATTGCCATTGCCGATGATCGCCGCGCTCGCCCCGTCGAGCAGCGGGTCGAGATCGGCGAAATCGGGGTGGCCATTGTACCAGCCGACGAACGCCGCCGAGCCAACTACGCCGGGTAGCTCCTCGCCGGGGATGCCGAGCGCGCGGTCCCGGGGCGCGCCGGTGGCGAGGATGACGGCGTCGTAGAGGGTGCGCAGTTCGGCGATGGTCACGTTGCTGCCGACCGAGACATTGCCGACGAAGCGCACCGTGTCCTCCTCGGCGACCTTGTCGTAGCGGCGCGAGACCGCCTTGATCGACTGGTGGTCGGGGGCGACCCCGAAGCGGATCAGTCCGTAGGGGACGGGCAGCCGGTCGATGAGGTCGATCCGGGCGGTTCCGGCATAGGCCTTGGCTAGCGCCTCGACGGTATAGAATCCCGCCGGCCCCGAGCCGATCACAGCGAACTGGCGCATCCGTCCTCCCGATTTATTTGCTGGATTGATCCTCGAGCAGTTCGGGACCCTTCGCCTTGAGCATCGCCTCGATCGGGCGGGCGAACAGCGCGAGCATGCCGGGCAGCGTGATATGGCAGCGGACCATTTTCTCTTCGACGGAGATCGTCGCGGCGACCTTCGCGCCCATCGCGGCGACGGTCAGGTCGAGTGTGTCGCCGACCCAATTGTGGGAGACCTCGGCCGCGCCGCCGGGGATGTGATCGCCGAGCTTGTGGATGTTGCTCGCCAGCCGCTCGCGCGCCTTGGCCTTGCCGAGGCTGTGAGGAAAGGTGACGTCGATCGGGCGTTCCATCATCATCACGGTGTGGCCGGGCGAGCGACGCTTTTCAAGCGGTTCGCGCGGTGTCAGGGTGGCGCGATGCGTTTGCGTGCCGCCCTGGCTTTGCTGCTGATGAGTGCGCCCGCGGTCGCGCAGGCGCCCGTTCTGTCTCCCGCGGCGGACTATATCTCGGCGGGCCAGGATGAGCCCGGCTATCGCCGCTGGGCGACCGCCGACCCGGCTCGGCCGGCGGCGGTGGCGGGTTTCTATGCCTTCCTCGTCCAGCAGGGCATCGCCGGGATCGTCCCGACGTGGCAGCTGCTGCGCACCGCGACCGACTGGCAGCGCTGCGGGGCCGAGCCGTTCGAGGTGGCGCCGCCCGATCAATGGCCGCACATGGTCGAGACGCTGAGCTATATCCGCAGCCACGTCGTGCCGGTGGTCGGGCCGGTCGAGCCGGTCTCGGTCTATCGCAACCCGGTGCTTAACGCCTGCGCGCACGGGGCGCCGGAAAGTGCGCATGCCCTGCTCTATGCGATCGACCTGGTGCCGCTGAGATCGATCGGGCGCGATGGGCTGATCCGGTCGCTGTGCGCGATCCATTTATGGCGAGGGTCGGGGTATGACGTGGGTTTGGGCTTCTACAAGGGGCTCAGGTTTCACGTCGATTCGAAGAAATTCCGCAAGTGGGGCGGCGACGGCAAGGGCGAGAGCTCGCCGTGCACCGCGGTGATTGCCGAGCTCGGCTTGGGATAGAGGCGCGCGGCGAGCGGGGCGGTGGCCTTCCACAGCCCGACCATCATCAGCGCCGCGACCGGGCCGTCGATGAAGTAATGCCAGCCGAAGTGAATCGAGGCGATCCAGATCAGCAGCGCGTAGCTCGCCAGCAGGCCGCCCCACAGCCGGTTGCGCCGGAACCCGCCGATCACGAGCAGGGTCGCCAGCGCGACGTGCATCGAGGGCATCGCCGAAATCCCGCCAGCCGGGGCATAATTGCGCAGCCGAAAGGCATCGAGCAGGATTGGCTGGAACTGAAGTGCGGCGAGCGGGCGGCCCTGCGCCACGGCGAGCCGCTCGAGCCCGGCGAGGCGCAACTGGAGCGCCGCATAGTTGGCGTCGTGGCCGACCAGCGCGTTGTAATAGACCGGCCCGGCCGATGCGAACACCCAGGCGGCGAGGGTGCCGATCACGACCCATGCGGCGAACCAGCTGAAGATCAGGCGGAACCGCACGCGGGGCTCGCCGACCGCGACCGCGACGACCATCGGGAAGACGAAGATCAGGACCAACCACAGGCTGTAAATCGAATCGAGAAAGCGTGTCGCGGGAAGCGACCCGAATAGCTGGTGGGTGATCTGCCACGGCGAAATGCCGAGCAGCATGCGGCCGATATGCGCCAGGCTGCGGTCCCACAGGAAGCCGCGCAACGGGAGCACGACCTGCTTGAACATCCCGAACAGCGGGAAGGTCAGCCACGCCATCGAACCCGCGACGAGCAGCCAGAACAGCCGGGACTCGATCCGGTTGCGGGTTTCGGGGCGCACGATCCAAAAGGCGACAGCGACCAGTGCGACGAACAGGATCGTCGCGGTGGCGAGCGGCTCGAACATCAGCACCACGCCCACCAGCGCGCCGACCGGGACCCCGCTCAGTCGCTGCATGACGAAACCGTAGACGAGCACCGATCCCAGCACGACAACCGCCGCGCGCCGGTCGGCAAGCCCCACCGCGCTGAGCGCGACACGGCTGGAGACGGACGATTGCAGATCGAGCGAGGCCAAAGGCAACTTCCTGAAGTATCCAAAGCGCATTAAACAGACATAATTAAGAAAAACCTGAAGGCGTGGGTTGCGGACCAGTCGAGGGTTGTGTTGCAACAATGCCACACTATCTTGCTCGTGAACGGAGGGCTTCGATGGATTTCGAGAAACTGACCGAGCGCGCGCGGGGCTTCGTGCAGGCTGCGCAGACCATCGCGGTGCGCGAACATCACCAGCGGATCGTGCCGGCGCACCTCGCCAAGGCGTTGCTCGACGATGAGCAGGGAATGGCGGCGGGGCTGCTCAATGCGGCTGGCGGGAACGCCAAGGCGGCGAGCCAAGCGGTCGATGCGCTCGTCGACAAGCAGCCGGCGGTGACGGGAAGCGGGGCGAGCCAGGCTCCGGGGATGGACGGCGATACGATCCGGCTGATCGACCAGGCGCAGGAGATCGCGACCAAGGCCGGCGATCAGTTCGTCACGGTCGAGCGGATCCTGCTGGCGATGCTGCTGGCCAAGGGAACCGAGGTCGCGACCGCGCTCGGCAAGTCGGGGGTGACCCCGCAGGCACTCAACGCCGCCATCGAGAAATTGCGCGGGGGCCGGACAGCGGACTCGCAGGCGTCCGAGGATCGCTACGACGCGCTCAAACGCTTCTCGCGCGACCTCACCCAGGCCGCTCGGGACGGCAAGCTCGACCCGGTGATCGGGCGCGACGAGGAGATCCGCCGGACGATCCAGGTGCTCGCGCGGCGGACCAAGAACAACCCGGTGCTGATCGGCGAGCCCGGCGTCGGCAAGACCGCGATCGCCGAGGGGCTGGCGCTGCGCATCGCCAATGGCGACGTTCCCGATGGCTTGAAGAATCGCCGTCTGTTGAGCCTCGACATGGGCTCGCTGATCGCGGGGGCCAAGTATCGCGGCGAGTTCGAGGAGCGGTTGAAAGGGGTCCTCGACGAGACCAAGCAGGCCGCGGGCGAGGTCATATTATTTATTGACGAGATGCACACGCTGGTCGGTGCGGGCAAGGGCGAGGGAGCGATGGATGCGTCCAACCTGCTCAAGCCGGCGCTGGCGCGGGGCGAGCTCCATTGCATCGGGGCGACCACGCTCGACGAGTACAGGAAGCATGTCGAGAAGGATGCGGCGCTCGAGCGGCGCTTCCAGCCGGTGTTCGTCGGCGAACCGACGGTGCCCGACACCATCTCGATCCTGCGCGGGCTGAAGGAGAAATACGAGCTTCACCACGGGGTGCGGATCACCGACGCGGCGCTGGTCGCGGCGGCGACGTTGTCGAAACGCTACATTTCGGACCGGTTCCTGCCCGACAAGGCGATCGACCTGATGGACGAGGCGGCGTCGCGGCTGCGGATGGAAGTCGAGTCGAAGCCCGAGGAGATCGAGAATCTCGACCGGCGGATCATGCAGCTCAAGATCGAGCGCGAGGCGCTGAAGAAGGAGACCGACGCCGCGTCGAAGGACCGGCTTGGGAAACTCGAAACCGAGCTCGCCGATCTCGAGGAGCAGTCGGGCGCGCTGACCACGCGCTGGCAGGCCGAGAAGGAGAAGATCGCCGGCGAGGCCAAGGTCAAGGAAGCGCTCGACGCGGCGCGGAACGAGCTCGACCAGGCGCAACGGTCTGGCGACCTCGCGAAGGCGGGCGAGATCCAGTACGGGCGCATCCCCGAGCTTGAGCGGCAGCTGGCCGAAGCGGCGCAGGCGTCGCAGGGCGCGATGCTGCGCGAGGAAGTGACCGACCAGGATATCGCCGCGGTGGTCAGCCGCTGGACCGGGATCCCGGTCGAGCGGATGCTGGCTGGCGAGCGCGAGAAATTGCTCCAGATGGAGCAGCTGATCGGCAAGCGGGTGATCGGGCAGGACCAGGCGGTGAAGGCGGTGTCGGCGGCGGTTCGGCGGGCGCGAGCGGGGCTGCAAGATCCGGGTCGGCCGCTTGGCTCGTTCCTGTTCCTTGGGCCAACCGGCGTCGGCAAGACCGAGCTGACCAAGGCGCTGGCCGAATATCTGTTCGACGATTCGAACGCGATGGTCCGCATCGACATGTCGGAGTATATGGAAAAGCATGCGGTCTCGCGGCTGGTCGGCGCGCCTCCCGGCTATGTCGGGTACGAGGAAGGCGGGGTGCTGACTGAAGCGGTGCGGCGGCGGCCTTACCAGGTGGTGCTGTTCGACGAGGTCGAGAAGGCCCACGCCGACGTGTTCAACATCCTGCTGCAGGTGCTCGACGACGGGCGGCTGACCGACGGGCAGGGGCGGACGGTCGATTTTTCCAACACGATCATCATCCTGACGTCGAACCTGGGGTCGCAATATCTGGCGGCGCTGGGCGAGGATGACGCGGTCGAAAAGGTCGAGCCGCAGGTGATGGAGGTGGTGCGCTCGCACTTCCGGCCCGAGTTCCTCAATCGGCTCGACGAGATCATCCTGTTCCACCGATTGGGGCAGGCGCACATGGGGCCGATCGTCGACATCCAGATCGCGCGGCTGGGCAGGCTGCTCGAGGATCGCAAGATCGGGTTGGAGCTGACCGACGGCGCGCGGGCGTGGCTTGGGCGGGTCGGCTATGACCCGGTCTACGGCGCGCGGCCGCTGAAGCGGGCGGTGCAGAAGTATCTGCAGGACCCGCTCGCGGACGCGATCCTGGCGGGGACGGTGCATGACGGGGCAACGGTCAAGGTCGACGAGGGCGATGGCGGGCTGGTGATTACTCCGGTGAAATAACGGTGGTCAGCGCGGCCGCAGCGGGTCGTTCTGGATCTTGATCGGGTCGGGCCTGGTTTTCGGGGCCGAGGTCGACGCCGGGGCGGTATCCGCCGCCGTCGCCGCGCTGGTCGCCAGCGCTGCCTCCGGCGCGGTCGATTTCTTGGCCGCGCGGGGGAGGTCGAGCAGCGCAGCGATGACCGTACCGTCGCGCTTGTAGACGTCGTCGTAGTTGACGATCGACCCGTCGATCGCCGCCGCCGCAGTGAAGTAGACGATGAACACCGGGAGCGGCTTCACGAAGCTTGCCTGAACGGTTTTCTTCGACGCCAGCGTCGCGGTGACCTTGGCATCGTCCCACGTCCCGCCGTCTTCGGCCAGCAGCAGGCGGGCGAGGTCGCCGACCTTGTCGGTGCGGACGCAGCCGTGGCTGAAGGCACGGACCGCGCTGTTGAAGCGGCTCTTGGCGTTGGTGTCGTGAAGGTAGATGGCGAAGGGATTGGGCATCACGAACTTCATCTCGCCGAGCGCGTTCGACGGTCCCGGCGGCTGGCGCCAGCGCTGGACTGCCTTGGTCACCGGATCGCGCACCGCGACGAAGCCCTTTTTCCCCGCGACTTCCTTGCTGATGCTGGTTGGCACTTCCCACCACGGGTTGAGGATCATGCCCGTGGCCATCGCCGACAGTTGCGGCGTGGGCGTCTTGATCGCCCCGGCGACCGCCTTGTGGCGCGATACGGCGGCGCCATTCTCGACCAGCGTGGCGGTGTAGGCGGGCACGTTGACGATGATGTACCGATTGCTCAGGTTGCGCGGCAGCCAGCGCCAGCGGTCCATGTTGAGGCGGATGGTGTTGGCCTGGCCAATGTTCATCGGGTCGGCGAGCGCGGTGCGCAGCGCGCCATATTGCGGGTGGGTGGGCAACAGCCCGTTCAGCGCGTCGCCAACGCGGTGCTGGGCGAGCGCGACCTCGAGCAGTTCGCGCTGGCGGGTCGGGCTGAGGTCGGGGTCGGCGACGTGCCAGTCGATGCGGTCCTCGCCGCGGACATGCCCCAAGGCGAAGTCGGACGAGAGCTTGTTGAAGCTCTCCGTAGCGGCGGCGGAGACGCGCGTGGCATCGCGCGCGGCGATCGCATCGGCCAGCGCGGCGGGGGCGTAATCCTTGGGCGAGAGCCCCTCGGCGGCGACCGACTGGATCATCGAGAGAAGCTGCTGCGCATCCTCGAGCGGCCAGAACGGCGGCGCGACGATCACTGGCGGGGGGGTGACGACCGGCATTGGCGGCGTGGTTGCGGCCGGAGAATTGCCGGGCGACGTCGCGGTGGGCTTGGCGGTGCCGACGGGTGCGATCGGGTCTTGCGTCGCCTGGGCGATGGCGGCCGGCGCGATGGCGGCGGGCGCGATGGCCAGCGCGGCGGCGGCGATCACCTGTGAACTCCAACGAACCGTCATGCTAACCCCTTCACTTCATTCGGCAACAACCGCCCACCGGGCGATCCATGCAGGCCCTGCGGCATACACAGGATGAACGGCGCTCGCCAGTGTCGGCGGGGCAACAGTCGGCGCGAACTGGACGACGCGATTCCATCGCGGTGCAGAATGCGGTGCCAATGCGAACGGTCTGTTAAGAAGCGCCGTGCCAAGCTGTTGATTGCAAGTGGTTTCGAATGAGGAAGGGCGATGGGTTTCAGTCTGAGCGGCGCGATGATCCCGCGCCACGTCCGCCGGATGTTCGAGCAGCGCTTCGAAGCGCGCGTCGCTCCCGACCGCGACACTGCGGTCCTCAACTGGCGGGGCCATGCTTGCCCGGTGCGGATCGGCAACGTCTCGCCGTCGGGCGCGATGATCCTGTTCGACGAGGTGCCGCATATCGGTGAGCGGGTGACGCTGCAGATGCTCGACCGGAGGGCCGCCGCGGGCCAGGTGCGCTGGGTACGTGACGGACGGATCGGGATCGACTTCACCGAGCCTCGCGGCTGACTTTCTCTCTTATGGCTCAGACCCACTCAAGGGAATGAGCGTTTCGCCAGCTGTGGGGCTCGGATGGACATGGGATTTGCGATGATCAAGGCGCGTATTGCCGAGGCCGAGGCCGAGGCGGGCGACCGTCGGCGCGCGGATCGCGTTGCGGTCGCGATCGAGGGACGTGTCCGCCCGCTCGGCGAGGAAGGCAGCGAGGCGCGCATCCTCAACATTTCCGAAAGCGGCTTCATGGCCGAGACTGGCGCCGATTATGAAGTCGGCTCGCGGGTGTGGCTGATCCTGCCCGGGCGCGATCGCGCCAATGCGGTCGTCAAATGGATCGCCGGCTCCAGGATAGGCGCCGAGTTCGCCGAGCCGATTACGGTCGAGGGACTGCGCCTCTAGTTTCGACCGAGCGCCGCCAGCACGCGCGGCAGGATCCCCGTGACGATGCGCTTCACCCCGGCGAAGGTCGGGTGCATTCCGTCGGGCTGCTGCATTCCGGGCTGGGCGGCGACGCCCTCCATGATGAAGGGATAGAGCGGGGCGCGGTGGGCCTTGGCCAGTGCCGGATAGAGCGCGTCGAACTTGGCGCGGTAGTCCGGATCGAGGTTGGGCGCGGCGCGCATCCCGGCAAATAGAACGGGGATGCGGCGGCGGTCGAGCTCGACGAGGATCGCGTCGAGGTTGGCGCGGGTCAGCGCCGGGTCGAGGTTACGCAGCATGTCGTTGGCACCGAGCTCGACGATGACGAGGTCGGGCTTGCGCGGCAGCCCGGCGAGCGTCCACCCGAGGCGCGCGCGTCCGGCGGTGCTCGTGTCGCCCGACACGCCGCCATCGGCAACGGTCGCGACGATACCGTGGCGGCGCAGCGTCGCTTCGAGCTGGGGTGCGAACCCCAGCCCGCGATCGAGGTTGTAGCCGGCGGTCAGGCTGTCCCCGAAGGCAAGGATCAGCGGTTTGGGTGTCGGCTGGGCGGCGGCGAGCGCGAGGACGGCAAGGAGCATAGTTTCGTCCTACCATTGTGGCGGGGCGGTGCCATCCCTAGCTCGGGCCGATGACCGCACCGCTGATCGAACTCGCCGACGTCCGTTTGACCCTTGGCACAGGCGAGGTGCGGACCGAAATCCTGAAAGGCGTCTCGCTCCGGCTCGAGCCGGGCGAAACGCTCGCGCTGCTCGGGCCGTCGGGATCGGGCAAATCCTCGCTGATGGCGGTCGTCGCGGGGCTCGAGCGGGCGACCAGCGGGACGGTGCGGTTGCTTGGGCAGGATGCGAGCGCGCTCGGCGAGGATGCGCTGGCGAGGATGCGCGGGCGCGACATCGGCATCGTGCTGCAGTCGTTCCAGCTGTTGCCGACGATGACCGCGATCGAAAATGTCCAGGTACCGCTCGAGCTGGCGCGGGTGCCCGATGCGAAGGCGCGCGCCGAGGCCGAGCTGCGCAGCGTCGGGCTCGGCCACCGGCTGACCCATTATCCGGCGCAGCTGTCGGGCGGCGAGCAACAACGCGTGGCGATTGCCCGCGCGACCGCGCCGCGCCCCCGGCTGTTGCTCGCCGACGAGCCGACCGGCAACCTCGACCTCGCGACCGGTGGCTCGATTATCGACCTGCTGTTCGAGCGCGCGGGCGCGGCGGGGGCGGGGCTGCTGGTGATCACCCATGACCCGGCGGTCGCGGCGCGGGCCGGGCGGCGGATCGAGATGGCCGACGGGTACACGCTATGAGCGAGGCATGGCGGCTCGCGCGGCGTGACTTGCGCGGGGGACTGGGCGGGCTCGGCCTGCTGTGGCTGTGCCTCGCGATCGCGGTTGCCGCTATCGCCAGCGTGACCAGCATCGCCTCGTCGATCGACAGCGCGATCGCGAGCAACGGCCGCAATCTGATCGGAGGCGACCTGATCGTGCGCTCGGCGCAGCATGACGCCTCGCCCCGGGAACTGGCTGCGCTGACCGCACAGGGCCGGGCGTCGAAGAGCGTCACCTTGCGCGCGATGGCGGTCGCGCCGGGCGGGAAGATCGGGCTCGCCGAGCTGAGCAGCATCGATGCGGCATGGCCGCTGGCCGGGCGGCTCGATCTGGCGCCGGGCGGGACGCGTCCGACGGGGCGCGAAGTCGCGGTCGGGCGCGAGCTGGCCGAGCGGCTCGATCTCAAGCGCGGGAGCGCGGTGCGGGTCGGCTATGCGCGCTTCACCGTGTCGGGGATCATCGACAAGATGCCGGCGATGTCGGGCTTTGCCTTCTCGCCACCGATTCTAGTCGACGAAGCGGGCCTCGCCGCGACCGGGCTGGTCCAGCCGGGCAGCCTGACCACCACCAGTTACCGGCTTATCCTGCCGCCGGGGCGCGATCCGCAGGCGATCGGCAAGGCGTTCCAGGCGCGTTTCCCCGACGGCGGCTGGTCGGTGACCGACCGCAACGACGCCGGGCAGGGCACGCGGCGGTTTGTCGAGCGGGTCGCTGAGATGCTGCTGCTCGTCGCGCTGGCCGCGCTGGCGATCGGCGGGCTCGGCATCGCCAGCGCGGCGGCGGCGTTCGCGGCGTCGCGGCGGGCGACGGTGGCGACACTGAAGCTACTCGGGGCGGGGCGGCGCTCGTTGGCCGGGATGCTCGCGATCGAAGTGGCGCTGATCGCGGCGCTGGCGATCCTCGCCGGGCTGGCGGTCGGGGCGGCCGCGCCGGCACTCGCGGCGCACGTGATCGGGTCGTCGCTGCCGATCGCGCCCGACCCCTCGCCGCAGTGGGGGGCGCTCGCCGAAGCGGCACTGTTCGGCCTGCTGGTAACGGTCGGCGCCGCATGGGGTCCGCTCGCCGCAGCGGTCGAGACGCGCCCGGCGAGCCTCCTGCGCGGCGATGTTTCCGACGCGACGACGACCGCGCGGCGGTGGTTCGTGCCCGTGCTGGCCTTGCTCGGCGCGGCGGTGCTGGCGGTGGCGAGCGCGCGCGATCCGACAATCGCGGCGGTCGGCGTCGCGGCGATCCTGATCCTCGGGCTGCTGTTCGCCGCGATCGGCGGGCTGGTCCGCCTCGCGGCACGGCGCCTGCGTCATCGTGGCGGGCCGATCGCGCGGCTCGGGATCGCCGCGCTCGACCGGCCCGGCGCGGCGACGGTGCGGCTGTCGGTCGCGCTCGGGCTCGGGCTCGCGCTGCTGGTGACGCTGGCGAGCGTTGCGCAGAGCCTCCTCGCCGAGATCGACAATGGCCTTCCGGCACGTGCCCCGGCGCTGTTCCTGATCGATATTCCCGCCGCGCAGGAGGCGGACCTGCGCACGCTGGCAGCAGCGACGGCGCCCGGTGCCGAGCTTCGCCTCGTCCCGTCGCTGCGCGGCCCGGTGACGGCGGTGAAGGGCGTGCCGGTGGCCGAACTCGGCCAGGTTCCGGAAGGCGCGTGGGTGCTCAAGGGCGACCGCGGGCTGACCTTCGCGCGCGACCTGCCGCTCGGCAACCGCATCGTCGCGGGCCAATGGTGGCCGTCCGACTATCGCGGGCCCCCATTGATCAGCCTCGACGTCGACGCTGCCAGGGCGCTCAAGCTCAAGGTCGGCGACACGCTGACGATCTCGATTCTCGGCCGCCCGATCGAGGCGCGGATCGGCTCTTTGCGCGAGATCGACTGGCGCTCGATGGGGTTCAACTTCGCCATCATCTTCGCCCCCGGAACGCTCGAGCAGGCGCCGTTCACGCTGATGGCGACGGTTTCGCCAAAGTCGGGCGCGAAGACCGACCTGCTCGAACAGGCGCTCGCTGCAAAGCTGCCGATGGTCAGCGCGATCCGCGTCGCCGATGTCGTGGCGCAGGTCCGCACGTTGCTGGTCGCGCTGGCCGGCGCGGTGCGGGTCGCGACCGGGGTGGCGCTGCTGCTCGGGGTGATCGTGCTCGCCGGAGCGGTCGTCGCTACCCGCCGCAGCCGGGCGCGCGACCTCGTGCTGCTCAAGCTGGTCGGCGCCACGCGGGGCCAGGTGCTCGCGACCCAGGCGATCGAATTCGCACTGCTCGGGACGGTCGTCACGCTGAGCGCCTTCGCGGCGGGGATCGCGGCGGCGAGGTTGCTGCTCGGCGCCAGCTTCGACCTGCCGTTCCGCCCCGACTGGCCGAGCCTCGCCGCGCTGGCGTTGGGCGCGGTCGTGGTGACGGTCGGCGCGGCGCTGCTCGCGGCGCTCCCGGCGCTGACCGCGCGCCCGGCGGCAGCACTGCGCGCCCTGTAACCGCGATTGATTCACCGCCAATTCGTCGCTGCGATGAAACCTTGCCGGGCCAGGGTCGTTCAATCCTCCCGAGAGGTAGTGATGACGATGTCGACGATTCCAACCTTGAGCGACCTGCGAATGACGCATGACCCCGCTGCCCGTGGCTATCACGCCGTCTATCGCGAACATCAGGTCAATCATTGCCCCGGTTGCGGGCGGACCCACTGGCTGGTCGGGCGGATGTCGGCCGAATGCGCCATCTGCGCGACCGCGCTGCCGCTGGCGGAAGCCAGCATGCGCTCGCACAGCAGCCCCGCCGTCATCGTCCACCGCAACCGCGCGGCGCCGGCCTTCGCAGCCTGAAAACGACCTTCTAGTCGATCACCGCCAGCAGGTCTTTCGCATCGACTGACTGGCCAGCGGTCACCAGCAGTTGAGCGATCGTCCCGTCGCGTTGGGCCGTGACGCTGGTTTCCATCTTCATTGCTTCCAGCGACATCAGGCG
Organism: Sphingomonas sp.; assembly: GCF_025362505.1. Classification (GTDB taxonomy): domain Bacteria; phylum Pseudomonadota; class Alphaproteobacteria; order Sphingomonadales; family Sphingomonadaceae; genus Sphingomicrobium. Next base: position 21,292 of record NZ_JANYGG010000041.1, read on the forward strand.
GTCGCCGGCTTTCACCGCGCTGCCGACGCTGACCGCGATGGTCGAGACGACCCCGGGCATCGGGGCCGCGACATGGCGCTCGTCGGCGGGGTCGGCGAGGCGGCGCTCGGCGCGCTTGACCCCGGCGCGGCGGTCATCGACGATGATCGTGCGCGGCTGGCCGTTGAGCTCGAAGAACAGCCGCGCGCAGCCGTCTTCCTCGGTCTCGCCGATCGCCTGCAGGCTGATGACGAGCGACTTGCCGCGCTCGATCTCGACGCTGATCTCGTCGCCCGGCGCCATGCCGTAGAAAAAGGTCGCGGTCGGCAGCGCGGTGACCGGGCCATAGCGCCGCTGGACCTCGGCGAACTCAGCGAACACCCTGGGATACATCAGGTAACTGGCGAATTCGCGCTCGCCAAGCTTGCGTCCGCACTTTTTCTCGGCCTGCTTGCGCGCGGCCACCATGTCGACCGCGCCGAGCAGGCTCGCCGGGCGGACGGTGATCGGCGCCTCGTCCCCCAGCACCCGCTTCTGGATCGCCTCGGGCCAGCCCCCCGGCGGCTGGCCAAGGTCGCCGCGCAGCATATCGACGACCGATGCCGGAAACGAGATCTCGCGGCCGGGATCGAGCAGATCGTCTGGGCCAAGGCCTTGCGAAACCATCGCCAGCGCCATGTCGCCGACCACCTTCGACGACGGCGTGACCTTGACGATGTCGCCGAACAACCGGTTGGCATCGGCATAGGCGCGCGCGATCTCGGGCCAGCGGTTGGCGAGCCCGAGGCTGCGCGACTGCTCGCGCAAATTAGTGAACTGGCCGCCGGGCATTTCGTGGAGATAGACCTCGGACGCGCCCGACCTCAGGTCGCTTTCGAACGCCGCATATTGGTGGCGCACGTCCTCCCAATAGCCGCTGAGCAAGCGGATTGCCGCGCCGTCGAGCCCGGTGTCGCGCGGCGTGTGGCGCAGCGCCTCGACGATCGAGCCGAGGCACGGCTGCGAGGTCGTCCCCGACATCGCGTCGATCGCGCCGTCGACCGCGTCGATTCCGGCGTCGATCGCCGCCAGCACCGTCGCCGCCGCCGCGCCCGACGTGTCGTGGGTGTGGAAATGGAGCGGCAGGTCGGTCGCGTCTCGCAATGCCTTCACCAGCACGGTCGCGGCGGCGGGCTTGAGCAACCCGGCCATGTCCTTGATCGCGATCATGTGGCAGCCGGCGGCGTCGAGCTGCTTCGCGAGATCGACATAATAGGCAAGGCTGTACTTGGCGCGGTCGGGGTCGAGGATGTCGCCGGTGTAGCACAGCGCGCCCTCGGCGATCTTGCCGCTGTCGACTACCGCGTCGATCGCGACGCGCATGTTCTCGACCCAGTTGAGGCAGTCGAAGATGCGGAAAAGGTCGATGTGCCGCGCCGCCTCGGCGATGAAATGGCGCACGACATTGTCGGGATAGTTGGTGTAGCCGACCGCGTTGGCACCACGCAGCAGCATTTGCGTCAGCAGGTTGGGGGCGCGCTCGCGGATTGCATCGATCCGCTCCCACGGGTCTTCGCACAGGAAGCGCATCGCGACATCGAACGTCGCGCCGCCCCAGCATTCGAGGCTGAACAGCTGCGGCAGGCCCCTGGCATAGGCTTCGGCGACCGCGACCATGTCGGCGGTGCGCATCCGCGTCGCGAGCAGCGACTGGTGCGCGTCGCGCATCGTCGTGTCGGTGATGAGCACGGCGGTCTGCTCGCGCATCCAGCGGGCGAGCCCGGGCGGGCCATCGCGCTCGAGCCGCTGGCGCGAGCCGGGAACGATCGGCCCGGGCAACTTTGGCGGTCGTGCAGCGCGCGCCGTGGCCGGCGGGCGCGCTCGCCCGATGACGTCGGGATGGCCGTTGACGGTGACGTCCGCGATGTAACGCAACAGCCGAGTTGCGCGGTCCTGGCGAAACGCCGGGGCGAGCAAGGATGGATTGTCGTCGATGAACCGCGTCGTGTAGCGGTTGGCGACAAAGTCCGGGTGGCTGAGCAGATTCTCGAGGAAGTTGAGGTTGGTCGCGACTCCGCGGATGCGATATTCACGAAGCGCGCGCAGCATCCGCGCGACCACCTCCTCGGGCGTCGGCGCCCACGCCGTGACCTTTTCTAGCAGCGGATCATAATGGCGCGTAACGATCGCGCCCGAGTAAGCCGTTCCGCCGTCGACCCTGATCCCGAAGCCGAACGCGCCGCGATAGGCGGTAATCCGGCCATAATCGGGGATGAAGCTGTTCTCGGGATCCTCGGTGGTGATGCGGCACTGGAGCGCGTGGCCGTTGATCTCGATCCTGGCCTGCTCGGGGACGCCGGTCTCCTCGGGCACGCCGATGTGGCCGCCCTCGGCGATGTGAAGCTGGGCTTTGACGATGTCGATCCCGGTGATCATCTCGGTCACCGTATGCTCGACCTGGATGCGCGGATTGACCTCGATGAAATAGAATTTGCCATCGCTCTCATCGAGCAGAAATTCGACCGTTCCGGCGCCGGTATAGCCGGTGGCGCGGCCGATCCGCAGCGCGGCTTCGCAGATTTCGGCGCGCTGTCCCTCGTTCAGATAGGGCGCCGGCGCGCGCTCGATGACCTTCTGGTTGCGCCGCTGGATCGAACAGTCGCGCTCGAACAGATGGACCAGGTTGCCGTGACGGTCGCCGAGCAGCTGGACCTCGACGTGGCGCGCCCGGCGGATCAGCCGCTCGAGATAGACCTCGTCGCGGCCGAACGCCGACTTCGCCTCGCTCCGGCCGCTGCGAACCGCTTCGATCAGCCCGGAAGCGTCTTCGATCGGCCGCATCCCGCGTCCCCCGCCGCCCCAGCTCGCCTTCAGCATCAGCGGGTAGCCCAGCTCCCCGGCAATGCGCAGTGTGGCGTCGTCGTCGTCGGGCAACGGCTCGCTCGCCGGAATGACCGGCACCCCGGCGGCGATCGCGATGTGCCGAGCCGAGACCTTGTCGCCCAGCTTGCGCATCGTGTCGGGCGAGGGTCCGACGAACAGGAATCCCGCCGCCGCGCAGGCTTCGGCGAAGTCGGGATTCTCGGACAGAAAACCATAGCCGGGGTGGATCGCGTCGACCTTGGCCCGAAGCGCGATGTCGATGATCGCCGCGCCGTCGAGATAGGCCGCGATCGGCCCCGCGCTATCGTCGAGCTGATAGGCCTCGTCGGCCTTGAACCGGTGGAGCGACAGCTTGTCCTGCTCGGCGTAGATCGCGACCGTCTTGATCCCGAGCTCGGTCGCCGCGCGAAACACCCGGATCGCGATCTCCGACCGGTTCGCGACCAGCAGACGGCGGATCCGGGTCCCCTCGGGTTGCATCGATCGACTTAGCGCGGCCATGCTTTTCGTTCCTGCCGATGAGAAGGATCGGTCTACCAGTTGGCAGACAAGCCGTCATCGCGAAGCAGCCTTTAGCGCATTCGAGCGCCGGCGAAACAATCGATCTCGGACTGGTTGGCCCTATCCTTCGCTGTCCATCGCTCTATTTTGCAGGCCATGACACGCCCCCCACTCGCGTTCGAGGTCGCAGCCGTCGCCAACGGCGAGGCAACCGACTTCACCGTCACGCGGAACGATGGCGACGAGCGTCGCTATCATCTCCCCGGCGGCGACCCGCTGCATTACGAACTCTTCTACGAGGAGATCGCCCGCGATTTCGGGATCCGGCGGCCGCGCCAGTTCGACGAGGTCGCCTCGGCACCGGCCGAGCCGCCGTGGCGCCCCCTGATCACCGCCAACCTGTCGCCGCGGATCCTGGCGGGCTATGGCGATCCGGCGGTGCTGAAAGCCGATGACGGCCACTGGCTCGTCGCCACCTCGAACGACGCGCCCGACGCCTTCCCGATCCTCCACTCGACCGACCTCGAACATTGGCAGCCGGTCGGCTTCGTGTTCGAGGCTGGCCGCACCCCGGGATGGGCCGCCGCAGGGACGCGGGTCGCCGACTATTGGGCGCCCGAGATGGCCCGGGTCGGCAACGAATATTGGCTGAGCTACACCGCCCGCGACAGCGACAATATCCTCTCGATCGGGCTCGCGAAAAGCCCGCACCCGGCGGGTCCGTGGATCGACAATGGCGCGCCGTTGCTGGGCGACAGCGTGATCGATTCGCACATCAGCACGGTCGATGGCGCGCCGGTCCTGTTCTGGAAGCGCGACACCAACAGCCACTGGCCGCGCCCGCTCGCCGGGCTGCTGCGCGACCACCCGCAACTGATCGATAGCTTGTTCGACAACGAGCAGGACCGCCGCACCGCCGCGTTCTGCGCCGCGGTCCAGCCGTGGGCCAATACTCGCCGGCCGATGGAGCGCTTCTTCCTGATGCAGCCGCTGATCCGCGCCGCGCTCGCCAACTGGTCGGCGGTCAGGGACGCGCTTCGGGACTCGGGCCTCGGCGCGACCATCGTCGCCTCGATGAGCACCCCGATCCTCGCCCAGCGGCTCGCCCCCGATGGCGCCTCGCTGGTCGGCGAGGCGACCGTCGTGCTGGCGAACGACCTCGACTGGGAGGGCCACCTGATCGAAGGCCCGTGGGTGACCAAACAGGCCGGGCGCTACTGGCTGTTTTACGCCGGCAACGACTTCACCAGCCCGTCCTACGGCATCGGCGTCGCGGTGTCGGACCGCCTGCTCGGCCCCTACGTCAAGCAGCCCGAGCCGCTGCTGCGTTCGACCCCGGCGTGGCTCGCCCCGGGCCACGCCTCGGTCGCCCCGGGGCTCGACGGCCGCCCGCAGCTGTTCTTCCACGCGTTCCACCCGGGGACCGGCGGCTACAACGAGTTCCGCGCCCTGCTGACGGTCGGGCTCGAGTTCGGCGACGACGGCGTGACCTTGCGCGACACGATTACCCCTTCGCACGGAGCGCGCGCCTAGCCAGTACTCCACAAAGCGTTCCCCGCAACCGTGATGCTGCGTTTGGTCGGCGGCGCACAGATACTCATGAACTCGTCCGCGAAAATAACGCCTGCGTAACGTTCACTGCACGTTAAAGAGATCCGGCCGATGTCGACGAGGGCGGCGGCGAGACCGTCATATGGGGATCTAGGGCCATGAAAGCTTTATTCGCGCTGTTTGCGACCGTGTCATTTCTTCCGGCTGTTGCGTTTGCGCAGCAGACAACGGCAGTCGCGGCACCCGCCGACCTGTCGATCACGACCTGCTCGGTCACGAACGACGCGTCATCGCACAGTAGCTGCAACTTGTTGGGCCCATCCGCTATCGGAGGGATAGCTGGCGGCGTCGTCGCGCGGGTTACGACTATCCCGACGGGTGACTGCGGCCCGCAGAAGGCGACCGCGATGGCGATCAAGACCAAGGGCGCGGGAGCCAACGACAGGTCTGCGACGGTGAACAACAAGCACCCCGAATTGATGCGTGCACACACGCCCATTGGCGATCCGACCGAGCATGCGATCCAGACGAAGGGATGTGGCGGTTCAGATCGCATCGCCGCAACCACCGGGATACCGATTCGTAACCCCGGTGGGCGGGTTGTCGGTTACAGCCGTGGGTTCACGCCTCTAGCGACCTGCTCAATCAGTGCCGACGGGTCGTCGGTCAGCGTGTCAGGCCTGCCGCTGCCATCGTCATCGAAGGTATCAATACAGGATCTACACTTCGTCAGTTCGAGCAACGCGATTGTCACCGGTGCCGGGCCGGGTGGTGGGCCGCATGTTCTTGCCCGGTGCAGCGGCGCGGGTGGCGCGCCGAGCGATGTGACAATGCTGTTGCTGCCATCGGTGCAGAAGTAGAGAATATTCGCACCGCCGGCGCCGGAGCTCGATTCCCGAGCCAATCGGGGATGAGGTCTGAAACGACGTTTGGCCATGCTAAACCGGATTCCGGCTGCAAAACCTCTACGTCGTGAATAACCCGCCAGTTTTAATCCTTCGCAATGTTCGCTCTCTGATCTGCTGCTGAAAGCCGCAAGGCAGCAGACCAGCAACAGACGGTCCCGGATATACGGGTTCTCGACCTAGACCCGCTCCGCCCCCGCCTCGCGGACCGCGGCGAGGGTTGGCATGCCGTTGACCGCCATCAACAGGTCGGCCTCGGCCAGGATGCAGTTGAGCACGTGCGCCGCGCCGTCGGCCCCATCGAGCGCCAGCCCGTAGAGATAGGGCCGCCCGACCCCGACCATGCGCGCGCCAAGCGCCACCGCCTTGATCACATCGGTCCCCGATCGCACCCCCGAATCGAACAGCACCGGCGTGTCGCCCGCCGCCGCGACGACGCGTGGCAACAGGTCGATCGCGGCGATCCCGCCATTCGCCTGGCGCCCGCCGTGGTTCGAACAATAGATCGCATCCGCTCCCTCGCCCACCGCGCGGCGCGCGTCGTCGGGGTGGCAGATGCCCTTGAGCATGATCGGCAGGCTGGTGACCGAGCGCAGCCACTTGAAGTCGTCCCACGCCATCACCTTGCCGAACAGGCTCGCCCACAGCTGGACCGCCTCGGGCAAATTCCCCTCGACCGGCTTGCCAAGCAGCCGCAGGAACACCGGGTCGCTGAAATAATTGGTCAGCACATGGCCGCGGAGCTGCGGGAAATTGCCGCTGTTGAGGTCACGCGGCCGCCAGCCGGTGACCCACGTGTCGAGCGTCACGACCAGCGCCTTCGCCCCCGCCGCCTCGGCCCGCGCGATCAGGCTATCCGCCAGCTCGCGGTTCTTGGGCGTGTAGAGCTGGAAAAAGCTCGGGGTCGCACCCGCCGCCGCGATCACCGCCTCGACCGGGTCGTTCGACAGTGTCGTCGCGGTCAGCGGCACCCCGGTCATCGCCGCGGCGCGCGCCGCGGCCATGTCGCCATGCCCGTCCTGCGTCACGATCCCGGTCACCCCGATCGGCGCCATGAACAGCGGCGAGGGCAGCGTCATCCCGAACAGCTCGACCGACAGGTCGCGCACGCTGGTATCGACCATCATCCGCGGCACCATGCCCCAGTGCGCGAAGGCAGCGGTGTTGGCGCGCTGGGTCGCCTCGTCGCCGCAACCGCCCTGGACATAGTCGAGCACCGATGCAGGCAGCGCGGCTGCGGCGCGCGCCTCGAGGCTCGCGAAATCGACCGGCACGCGGGGCAGCACGCCCTGCAACCCGCGTCCGTAGATCAGGTTCTGATAATCGCCATGATGCGCCACTTGATCCCCCTTCGGTCTCACCGGTCAGGGCATATCACCCGCTTCCGTCTTTGCGCAAAAAGGATATAGGCGCAGCGAGCAACAGGGGATGCATATGAAAAGTCGGGCCGCCGTCGCGTTTGAAGCCAACAAGCCGCTGGAAATCGTTGAAGTCGATCTCGACGGACCGCGCGCCGGCGAAGTGCTGGTCGAAATCATGGCGACCGGCATCTGCCACACCGACGCCTATACGCTCGACGGATTGGACAGCGAGGGGATCTTCCCTTCGATCCTCGGCCATGAAGGCGCCGGCATCGTCCGCGAAATCGGCGCGGGCGTGACCTCGCTCGCGGTCGGCGACCATGTCATCCCGCTCTACACCCCCGAATGCCGCCAGTGTAAGTCGTGCCTCAGCGGCAAGACCAACCTGTGCACCGCGATCCGCGCGACGCAGGGCAAGGGCGTGATGCCCGACGGGACCAGCCGCTTCTCCTACAAGGGGCAGTCGATCTTCCACTACATGGGCTGTTCGACCTTCTCGAACTTCACCGTGCTGCCCGAGATCGCGGTGGCCAAGATTCGCAGCGACGCGCCGTTCAAGACCAGCTGCTATATCGGCTGCGGGGTGACGACGGGCGTCGGCGCGGTGGTCAACACCGCCAAAGTGCAGGTCGGCGACAATGTCATCATCTTCGGATTGGGCGGGATCGGACTCAACGTCCTCCAGGGCGCGCGGATGGCGGGCGCGAACATGATCATCGGGGTCGACATTAATCCCGACCGCGAGGAATGGGGCAAGCGCTTCGGCATGACCCACTTCGTCAACCCGAAGGACATTGACGGCGACATCGTCGCTCATCTGGTGGCGCTGACCGATGGCGGGGCCGACTACACCTTCGACTGCACCGGCAACACGACCGTGATGCGCCAGGCCCTGGAAGCCTGCCACCGCGGCTGGGGCACCTCGATCATCATCGGGGTGGCCGAGGCGGGCAAGGAGATCTCGACCCGCCCGTTCCAGCTCGTCACCGGGCGCAACTGGCGCGGCACCGCGTTCGGCGGCGCCAAGGGCCGCACCGACGTCCCCAAGATCGTCGACTGGTACATGAACGGCAAGATCGAGATCGACCCGATGATCACCCACGTCCTGACCCTTGACGAGATCAACAAGGGCTTCGACCTGATGCACGCCGGCGAAAGCATCCGCTCGGTCGTGGTTTACTGATTTCACACGGAAGGAAAGTCTCATGGCGAACATTCGGCTCCACCCGTCGATCGACGACGGTGTCAAACCCGGCTCCGGCACCTTCGCCGGCGGCACGCTCGTGTGTCATTGCACCGACAAGCCCGTGAAGGTCGCCATCGCGAGCGACGTTCTGCACAATCACGCCTGCGGCTGCACCAAATGCTGGAAGCCCGACGGTGCAACCTTCTCGGTCGTCGCGGTGGTCCCCAGGGACACGGTCTCGGTACGCGAAAACGGCGACAAGCTCGCGATCGTCGACGAAGCCGCCACCATCCAGCGCCATGCCTGCACCGCCTGCGGCGTGCACCTCTACGGCCGGATCGAGAAGGATCACGCCTTCAAGGGGCTCGATTTCATCCATGCCGAGCTGTTCGAGGAAGCGGGCTCCGCGGCGCCGGTCTTCGCGGCGTTCGTCTCCTCGGTGATCGAAGGCGGCGTCGATCCGGCCGAGATGGACGGCATTCGCGCCAGGCTGAAGGATATCGGCCTCGAGCCCTACGACTGCCTCAGCCCGCCGCTCATGGATGCGCTGGCAACTTACGCCGCCAAGCAGGCGGCCTGATGACGCTGGAGACGATATCGACCAATCGAGCGTTCGGCGGCGTGCAGGGGGTGTACCGGCACGCCTCCGCCGCTTGCCGCACCGACATGACCTTCTCGGTGTTCGTCCCCGACCATGCGCCGGGGGCGAAGCTGCCGGTCGTATGGTATCTCTCGGGGCTGACCTGCAGCCACGCCAACGTCACCGAAAAGGGCGAGTATCGCGCCGCCTGCGCGAAGCTCGGGCTGATCTTCGTCGCGCCCGACACCAGCCCGCGCGGAGAAGGCGTTCCTGACGATCCGGCCTATGACTTCGGCCAGGGCGCGGGCTTCTATGTCGACGCGACCGAGGCGCCGTACGCCGATCATTTCAACATGTGGAGTTACATCACCGACGAGCTTCCGGCGCTGGTCCGTGAAGTTTTCCCGGTCGATTCTTCACGCCAGTCGATCATGGGCCATTCGATGGGCGGCCACGGCGCGCTGACCATCGGCCTGACCTATCCCGACCGCTACAAGGCCGTCTCCGCCTTCGCCCCGATCGTCGCCCCGAGCCAGGTCCCGTGGGGGCAGAAGGCCCTGACCGGCTATTTGCGCGATGTTCGAGAAGTTTGGCGAAAGCACGACGCCGTCGCGCTGATCGAGGACGGCGCCCGGGTCCCCGCCCTGCTCGTCGACCAGGGCGAGGCCGACCCCTTCCTCGCCGAGCAGCTCAGGCCCGAACTCCTCGCCGCCGCATGCGAAGGGACCGGCATCGACCTCACCCTCCGCCTCCAGCCGGGCTACGACCACAGCTATTACTTCATCTCGACCTTCATGGCCGACCATCTCGAGTGGCACGCGCACAGGTTGTCCGCTTGAGCCAGCTCTTCGACATCCTGATTGTCGGCGCCGGTCATGGCGGGGCGCAGGCCGCGATCGCGCTGCGCCAGCGCGGCTTCGCGGGCACCCTCGCAATCGTCGGCGAAGAGCCCGAACTCCCCTACGAGCGTCCGCCGCTGTCAAAGGACTATCTCGCCGGCGACAAGCCGTTCGAGCGGATCATGATCCGCCCCGCCGCCTACTGGGCCGAGCGCGAGGTCGCCATGCTGACCGGCATGCGGGTGAACGCGGTCGACGCCGCCGCGCACCGCGTCACGCTCTCGGGCGGCGAGACGATCGACTATGGCAAGCTGATCTGGGCGACTGGCGGCCACCCGCGCCGCCTGACCCTGTCGGGCCACGATCTCGTCGGCGTCCACGGCGTCCGCTCCCGCGAAGACGTCGACCGGATGATCGGCGAGCTCGCCACGACAACCGAGGTCGTCGTCATCGGCGGCGGCTATATCGGGCTCGAGGCGGCCGCCGTGCTGACCAAGCTTGGCAAGCATGTCACCGTCCTCGAAGCGCTCGACCGCGTCCTGGCGCGCGTCGCCGGCGAGCCGCTATCGCGCTTCTACGAGGCCGAACACCGCGCTCACGGGGTCGACGTCCGGCTCGGCTGCAGCGTCGAGTGCATCGAGGAAACCGATGGCCGCGCGACCGGGGTCCGGCTCGCGACAGGCGAAGTGCTGCCCGCGCAGATGGTCATCGTCGGAATCGGCATCATCCCCGCGGTCGAGCCGTTGATCGCGGCCGGCGCGGCTGGGGGCAACGGGGTCGCGGTCGACGAGCATTGCCGCACCAGCCTGCCCGACATCTACGCGATTGGCGACTGCGCAGCGCATTCCAACGCCTTCGCCGACGGCGCGACGATCCGGCTCGAATCGGTCCAGAATGCCAATGACCAGGCGACCCTCGTCGCCAAGGCGATCACCGGCGAGCCGGAGGCCTACAAGGCCGTCCCGTGGTTCTGGTCGAACCAGTATGACCTCAGGCTGCAGACCGTCGGGCTGTCGATCGGCCATGACGACGCCGTCGTCCGCGGCGACATTGCCAGCCGCAGCTTCTCGATCGTCTATCTCCGGCAGGGCCGGGTCATCGCGCTCGACTGCGTCAATGCGGTCAAGGATTATGTTCAGGGCCGCGCGCTGGTCGTTGCAGGTGCGAAGGTCGATCCCGAGCGGCTGGCCGACGCGTCGGTGCCGCTCAAGGAACTGCTGGCCCCCGCCTAGATCACGCCCTTCGCGGCGAGCTCGGCAATCCGCTCGGCGGTCAGGCCGAGTTCGTCGCGCAACACCTCGTCGGTGTCCTGCCCGAGCAATGGCGGAGCGGTGCGATATTCGACCGGGGTCCCCGAAAAGCGCAGCGGGCTGGCGACGATCGGGATCGGCCCGGCCAGCGGATGCTCGATCGTCCGCGCCATCTCGCGCGACACGACCTGCGGATCGGCGAACACTTCGGCGATGCTGTTGACCGGCCCGCACGGCACGTTCGCCCGCTCGAGCGCCTCGACCCATTCGCCAGTCGTCCGCTGGACCGTCGCCTCGCGGATGATTGCCAGCAGGGCGTCCCGATTGGCCACCCGCGCGCCATTGGTCGCATAGGCCGGATCGACGCCGAGCCCGGGTTGGCCAATCTCGGCCATCAGCCGCGCGAACTGGCCGTCGTTGCCGACCGCGACGATCATCGCCCCGTCGGCGGTCGGGAAATCCTGGTAGGGGACGATGTTGGGGTGGGCATTGCCCATCGGCTTGGGCGACACGCCGCTGACGAGGTAGTTCATCCCCTGGTTGGCGAGGCAGGCAACCTCGACGTCGAGCAGTGCGAGGTCAATGTGCTGGCCCTTGCCGCTCTGCTCGCGGCTGGCGATCGCACCAAGTATGCCCGTGGCGGCGTAGAGCCCGGTGAGCAGGTCGACCACGGCCACCCCGACCTTCTGCGGCCCGGCGCCGGGCTCACCTTCACGCCGCCCGGTAACACTCATGAAGCCGCCCATCGCCTGCAGCAGCACGTCATAGCCGGGGCGCGGCGCATAGGGGCCGGTCTGGCCGAACCCGGTGATCGAGCAATAAACCAGCCGCGGGTTGATGCTTACGAGGCTGGCGTAGTCGAGGCCATATTTCGCCAGCCCGCCGACCTTGAAATTCTCGAGCAATATGTCGGCCCCGCGCACCAGCTCGCGCACCAGCTCCTGCCCCTCGGGGCAAGTGATGTCGATCGTCACCGACTGTTTGTTGCGGTTGGTCGAAAGATAATAGGCGGCTTCGGCGGTCGGCTTGCCGTCGCGGTCGTTGAGAAAGGGCGGGCCCCAGTGGCGCGTGTCGTCGCCTTCACCCGGCCGCTCGATCTTGATCACATGCGCGCCCATGTCGGCGAGGATCTGCGACGCCCACGGCCCGGCGAGGATCCGGGACAGGTCGATCACCTTGAGGTGGGAGAGCGCGGTCATCTCGGCGACTTGCCTTAGGTTCCTACAGCTGTTCGGTCAGCCGGCGGGAGTGGCCGACCTGGTGACGGAATTGAGCACCATGCGGAAGCGCAGGACGCTGTTCGCCGGAATTGGGCCACTCTCCTGCGCGCCATAGCCGAGCTCGGGCGGGATCCATACGATCCACTCGTCGCCCGGGCGCATCAGCATCAGCGCTTCGTTGAAACCGGGAACGAAGTTGCCGACCGCGCCGCTCAGCGATTCATGACGTTCAAAGCTGCTGTCGAACGTCTCCCCGGTGAGGAGCTTGCCCTCATAATCGAAGTTCACCCCGTCGCCGGCTGCAGGATGCGCGCCGCTGCGCGGACCCGGCTTGACGATGAAATATTGCAGCCCGCTCGGCGTCGTCACGACATTGCGCGCAGTGCGGTTGCGCGCAAGGAAGTCCGCGCCAGCCACGGTCTGCGGCGGCGGAACAGGCGCCGCGTTGCACGCACCGAGCGTGGCAAGCAGCAGGAGCGGAGCGAGGAACGATCGGTTCATGCCGCCGCTCCTAGCAGACCAGTGCTCGCCCGAAAGCCGAAATGTTGCGTGCCGCTCCGCCAAGTCCCAATCCCGCTCCGCTCAGCTGCCTCGCTTCGCTCAACTGATCGCGCGGTCGGTGGTGTCGTCGTGCGGCGGCGCTTCGCCGGCACGCAGTTCAGCCGAGCATTCGTCGAGCGAGCGGCGGATGATCGCGATCATGTCGTCAATCTGCTGGTGGGTGATGATCAGCGGCGGGCACATCACGATCGTGTCGCGAATGCCGCGGACCATCAGGCCATTGGCGATGCAGGCGTCGCGCACCGTCGGCCCGGCAGTGCCCTCGGCGCCGCCGAAGCGCGCGCCGGTGGCCTTGTCGGCGACGATCTCGACCGCGCCGATCAACCCCGCGCTGCGCACTTCGCCGACCATCGGATGATCGGCGAGCCCGGCGAGTGCCTTGGCGAGATAGGGACCGGTGTCGTCGCGGGTGCGTTCGACCAGCTGCTCGCGCTGGATGATCTCGATGTTGCGCAGCGCGACCGCGGCCGCGACCGGGTGCCCTGAATAGGTGAAGCCGTGGACGAAATCGCCGCCGGTCTTGAGCACGTCGACGATCTCCTTCGACACTGCCACCGCGCTGATCGGCAAGTAGCCCGACGACAGGCCCTTCGCCATCGCGATCATGTCGGGCTTCACCCCGACCGTCTCATGGCCCCACCAGTTGCCGGTGCGCCCGAAGCCGCAGATGACTTCGTCGCAAACCAGCAGGATGCCGTATTTGCGGCAGATCCGTTCGACCTCGGGCCAATAGGTTTTCGGCGGGATGATGACCCCGCCGGCGCCCTGGATCGGCTCGCCGATGAACGCCGCGACCTTGTCCGCTCCGATCTCGAGGATCTTGTCTTCGATCGCCTCGGCGCAGGCGATCCCGAACGCGTCGGGGTCCATGTCGCGGCCCTCGTTGAACCAGTAGGGCTGGCGGACATGCTCGATACCCGGGATCGGCAAATTGCCCTGTTCGTGCATCGACTTCATTCCGCCGAGGCTGACTCCCGCGACGGTCGATCCGTGATAGGCGTTGTGGCGGCTGATGAAGACGGTCCGCTCGGGCTCACCCTTGGTCTTCCAGTAATGGCGGACCATGCGGAAGACGGTGTCATTGGCCTCCGAACCCGACGCGTTGAAGAAGACGTGGGGCAGGCGGTCGTTGGTCAGGCTCGAGATTTTGGTCGCTAGCATTACCGCTGGCGCCGTGACGGTCTTGAAGAAGGTGTTGTAAAAGGGCAGCTCGCGCATCTGCTCGGCTGCGACGTCGGCCAGCTCGTCGCGGCCATAGCCGATGGTGACGCACCACAGCCCCGCCATCCCGTCGAGGATGCGGTTGCCGTCGCCGTCGTGGATGTAGCAGCCGTCGGCATGGGTGACGATGCGGCTCCCGCCCATATCCTCGATCAGCTTGTAATCCTGCTGCGCCGGGAGGTGGTGGGCAACGTCGAGGCGCCGCAGCTCGGCGATGTCGTAGTTGCGGGGGGCGCGGGTCATGGGCGTTGTCCTTGCGAGGTTAGAGGGTCACCGCGCAGCGCGCGGCCGAGCAAAGCGAAGAAGGCCTTGCTGTCGGGGTTTGTGTCGGCGTCCCATTCGGGATGCCACTGGACGGCTAGCAGCGGCGCGTCGTTATTGTGGGTGGAATAGGCTTCGACCAGCCCGTCGGGGGCGCAGGCTTCGATCCGGAGCCCCGGGGCGAGGGTGGCGACGCCTTGGTAATGGACCGAGTTGACCTCGAGCGCATCGCGGCCAAGCGCGGCGGCCAGGATTCCGCCGGGCGCGAGGGTTACGCCGTGGCGATGGTCGAACATCGCGCCAAAGCCGGCGCCGTCGGGCGCGTGATGGGGGATGAGGTCGGTGCTGGCGCTGGTGTCGCGGCGCAGCGTCCCGCCCAGCGCAACATTGATTTCCTGGAAGCCGCGGCAGATGCCGAACACCGGGCGTTTCAAATTCCCCATCGCCTCGATCAGGCTAAGCGCGATCTCGTCGCGCGCGGGGTCGAACGGACCCTCGCCACCGTCGTCGCCATAGCGTGCCGGCTCGACATTCGACGGGCTGCCGGTCATCAGGATGCCGTCGAGCCGCGGCGCGACCTCGGCTGCGGTCATCAGGTCGGGCAGCGACGGTACGAGCAGCGCGGCGACATCGCCGTGCATCATCGCCGAGCGGACATAGCGCTCCATCACCGCCTGCGCCGGCTCGCTCCCGACCCGGCGGGTGCAGCAGATGATGCCGAGGACGGGGCGAGCGCTCACGCGAACCTCAATGCTTGAACATGATGTGACGCGGGGTGGTATAATGTTCGAGGCAATAGATCGACAGGTCCGATCCATAGCCTGACGACTTGACCCCGCCATGCGGCATTTCGCTGACGTTGACGCTGTGCGTGTTGATCCACGTCACGCCATATTGGAGCTTGGCCGCGATCGCCCCGGCCTTGCCGATGTCGCGTGTCCAGATCGACGAGGCGAGGCCGTAGTCGCTGTCGTTGGCCCAGTCGACGACCTGCGCAATGTCGGTGAAGCGGGTGACCGAGACGACCGGGCCGAACACCTCGCGCTGGACGATTTCGTCGCTGTGCTTGGCACCGGCGATGAGGGTGGGCTGGAAGAAGAAGCCGGCGCCCTCGCCGGGATTGCCGCCAGTCACCAGTTCGGCCCCGGCGTCAGTCACCGCGCGGCGAACGAAGCCTTCGACCCGGTCGCGTTGGCGCTCGGTGATCAGCGGGCCAAGGCTGGTCGCAGGGTGGCGCGGATCGCCCATGGTGAGCGCGTTGATGCGCTGTTCGATCGCGGCGATGAGCTTTGTCTCGATCCCGGCCTGGGCATAGACTCGCGAGGCGGCGGTGCAGTCCTGCCCGGCGTTGTAATAGCCGGCGTCGACGATCCCTTCGGCCGCGGCGTCGATGTCGGCGTCGTCGAGGACGATCACCGGCGCCTTGCCACCAAGCTCGAAATGGGTGCGCTTGATCGTCGGCGCGACCGCCTCGAGGATCTTGCGCCCGGTGGCGATGTCGCCGGTCAGCGACACCATCCGCACCTTGCGGTGGGAAACGAGGCTGGCGCCGACATCCGAGCCGTTGCCGGTAACGAGGTTGACGACGCCGGCGGGAAGGAATTCGGCGCAAATCTCGGCCAGCTTGAGCGCGGTCAACGGGGTATGCTCGGATGGTTTGAGCACCACCGTATTGCCCGCGGCGATCGCCGGGGCGACCTTCCACGCGGCCATCATCAGCGGATAATTCCACGGCGCGATCCCGGCGACGACACCGAGCGGATCGCGCCGCAGCATCGAGGTGAAGCCCGAGCGATATTCGCCCGCTGGAATCCCGCTGGTGGTGCGCAGTGCGCCGGCGAAAAAGCGGAACACGTCGACGGTGTTGCCGACATCGACCGCGCGTGCGGTGGCGAGCGGCTTGCCGCAATTGCGCATTTCCAGCTCGGCCAGCTCGTCCTGCTTCGCTTCGATGCGGTCGGCAATCTTGAGCATCGCCAGCGATCGTTCCTTGGGCGAGAAGCCCGACCAGATCGGGAAAGCGCGGTCGGCCGCGGCGACGGCGTCATCGACCTGGGCGCGGCTCGCTCCGGCCAAGCTGACGATCGAACTGCCGTCGGTGGGATCGTTTACCTGTTCGGGCTCGCCCTCGCCGCGCTGGAACGCGCCGTCGATCAGCAGGCCGGGAAGATCGGTCATCGAAAATTCTCCAAACGGTTGGGCCGATGCAGCCGGCTCACGCCGCTTCGAACTTCAAATCGAGCGCTTCGGCGACGGCCTGGTGGCGGATCTTGCCGCCCGACACGTTGAGGCCGTTGGCGAGGTGGGGGTCCTGTGCCATCGCCTTGTCCGCGCCCAGGTTCGCCAGCT
>NZ_JANYGG010000115.1 GCF_025362505.1 Sphingomonas sp.
GCGCTCGAGTGGAACGACAGTTACTACGAGAATGTCCTCCCCTTCACCAACAACATCCCCCAGCGCGATGGCGGCACTCACATGGCCGCGTTCCGCGCCGCGCTGACCCGCACGCTCAACAATTACGCCGAGAAATCGGGGATGCTGAAAAAGGAAAAGGTCACGCTGACCGGCGACGACATGCGCGAGGGCCTCACCGCGATCGTCTCGGTCAAGCTGCCCGATCCCAAATTCTCGTCGCAGACCAAGGACAAGCTGGTCAGCTCGGAAGTGCGCCAGCCGCTCGAAAGCCTGATGAGCGACAAGATGGCCGAGTGGCTCGAGGAGAATCCCGCCAACGCCCGCTCGATCATCCAGAAGACGATCGACGCCGCTGCCGCGCGAGAGGCCGCCAAGAAGGCGCGCGAGTTGACTCGCCGCAAGGGGGTGATGGACATCGCCTCGCTCCCCGGCAAGCTCGCCGACTGCCAGGAACGCGATCCCGCCAAGTGCGAACTGTTCCTCGTCGAGGGTGACTCGGCCGGCGGGTCGGCCAAGCAGGGCCGCGACCGCAACATCCAGGCGATTTTGCCGCTCAAGGGCAAGATCCTCAACGTCGAACGCGCAAGATTCGACCGGATGCTCGGCTCGAAGGAGATCGGGACGATGATCCAGGCGCTCGGCACCTCGATCGGGCGCGAAGAATTCAACCTTGAAAAATTGCGCTATCACAAGATCGTGATCATGACCGACGCCGACGTCGACGGCGCACATATCCGCACCTTGCTGCTGACCTTCTTCTACCGCCAGATGCCCGAACTGATTGCCGCCGGTCACCTCTTCATTGCCCAGCCGCCGCTCTACAAGGTCGCGCGCGGGCGGTCGGAAGTGTACGTCAAGGACGATTCGGCGCTTGACGAATATCTCGTCAATGCCGGGCTCGAGGGGCTATTGCTTGAGACCAGCGACGGGCCACGCTCCGGCGCCGACCTGCGCACGCTGGTCGAACATGCGCGGCGAATGCGCACGCTGATGCGCTACGCGCCGAAGAAGTATGATCCTTCGCTGATCGAGGCGCTGGCGCTGTCCGGCGCGCTCGATCCGGCGCTCGATCGGGGCAGTCGCCTGGCGATGATCACGCGCGTCGCGGCGTGGCAGGGCGCGGGTGATCTGGAAGCGACCTGGACCGGCGAGATTGCCGCCGAGGGTGGTTTCCTGCTGCGCCGCCTGTGGCGCGGGGTAACCGATGTAACGATTGTCGAGCCGGCCTTCCTCAGCTCGGCCGAAGCGCGCAAGCTGCACAGCCTCGCCGGCGAACAGGGCCCGCTATATTCGAAGCCGGCGATCCTCCGCACGGTTCGCAAGTCGACCGCTCCAGTCGAAATCGCCCCCGCTCCAGTCGAGGGTGAGGACGCAAAGGACCAGATCGAGGAAGCGGCGGCCGACACGAAGAAGGCCGTGCCCGTCACCCGCCCGTCCGAATTGCTCGACGCGGTTCTCGCCGCCGGCCGCAAGGGCCTTTCGATCCAGCGCTACAAAGGGCTGGGCGAAATGAACGCCGAGCAATTGTGGGAAACCACGCTCGATCCGTCGAACCGCACATTGCTCCGCGTCGAAGTCCCGCAGGCCGACGTCGCCGACGAGATCTTCACCCGCCTGATGGGCGACGTCGTCGAACCCCGCCGCGAATTCATTCAGGACAATGCGTTGAGCGTGGCCAATCTGGACGTTTGAGGAACCGGCACGGTCGGGGAAGGTTGGCACCGCGTGACCTCCCCAACCATCACCGTCGCGTCCTACAACATGCGCAAGGCGATCGGGATCGATCGGCGGCGGCGGCCCGAGCGGGTGCTCGAGGTACTGCGCGAGATCGATGCGGACGTCGTTGCGCTGCAGGAGGCCGATAAACGGTTCGGGACGCGCGCGTCGGCGGTGCCGCATGCGCTGATCGACAGCCACGGATTGTACAAGCCGGTCGAGTTTGGGGTGAGCCACTCGCGGCTCGCCCAGGCGATCCCGTTTGGCGAAACGTTGGAGTCGAAGCTGGGGCTCGGGACGAAGAACCTCGGCTGGCACGGCAATGCCATCCTGGTGAAGCGCGAGGTCGAGGTCATTGGGTTCGAGGCGCTCGACCTGCCGACGCTGGAGCCGCGCGGCGCGGTGCTGGCCGAACTCAACGTGCGCGGGCAGGAGCTGCGCGTCGTCGGCATGCACCTCGACCTGTCGGGGCTGTGGCGCAAGCGGCAGGTGATGCGCATCCTCGACCATATTGCGCGCCGCCACCGGCCGATGCCGACGGTGATCATGGGCGACACCAACGAATGGCGCGAGGGCAGCCGGGTGCTGAAGGAATTCGCGCGGGGCTACACGATGGCCGACACCGGGCTCAGCTTCCACGCTCGGCGCCCGGTCGTAGCGCTCGACCGGATCATCGTCGAGCGCAGCCTGACGATCGTGGCATGCGGGGTGCATCATAGCGTCGCGGCGTCGAAAGCGAGCGACCATCTGCCGGTGTGGGCGAAGCTCAGCGCCTGACGTCAGCCTCCCGCCATCTTCCGTTGTCGCCGGCGCTGGATCGATGATCCGATGCCCATCGCCTCGCGATATTTGGCCACGGTGCGGCGGGCGAGGTCGAAGCCTTTTTCCTTGAGCAGATCGACCAGCGTATCGTCGCTGAGGATGTCGGCCTCGTCGTGGATGAGCTTGCCGATCGCTGCCTTGACCGCCTCGGCAGCGGCGCCCTCGCCATCATTGCTGCCGACGCCCGAGCCGAAGAAATATTTCAACTCGAAAATCCCCCGCTCGCACAGCAGATATTTGTTCGACGTCACCCGGCTGACGGTCGATTCATGCATCTCGATCGCCTCGGCAACGTCGCGCAGGGTGAGCGGGCGCATCGCCGAAACGCCGCCGAGGAAAAAGCCTTCCTGCCGCTTGACGATCTCGCTCGCGACCTTGACGATCGTCCGGGCACGCTGGTCGAGCGCCTTCACCAACCAGTGCGCGCTGGCGAGGCAGTCGCCGAGCCATGCCTTCGACGCCTTGTCGGTCGCTCCTGCCTTCAGTTCGAGGTGATAGCGGCGGTTGAGAAGCACGCGCGGCAAGGATGCGCTGTTCAACTCGACCGACCAGCCCGCGCCGGTTCGCCGCACGAAGACATCGGGCGCGGCGGTTTCGGGCTCCTTGTCGGCGAAGCGGCAACCTGGCTTGGGATCATAGCTGCGCAATTCGCGGACCATGTCGGCGAGATCCTGGTCGTCGACCCCGCAGATACGCTTCAGATCCTTCATCTGGCCGCGCGCGAGGAGGTCGAGATTGTCGATCAGCCGCGCCATGGCCGGGTCATAGCGATCGGCCGCCTTGGCCTGCAGCGCGATACATTCGGCCAGGCTGCTAGCCGCGATCCCCGGCGGATCGAGCGACTGGACGAGGGCCAGCGCCTCTTCGAGCTCACGCCGGCTCGCGCCGCTTGCGGCCTGCAGCGCTTCCATCGGGGTCGAGAGATAGCCGGTTTCCTCCAGCTCGCGGATGATTGCCTCGGCCAACTCGCCGAGCCGCCCGCCCGCGCCGTGCAGTTGCGCCATGAGATGTTCGGACAGGCCGGCCTCGCCCCCCGCCAGCCGGTCGAAGTCGAACGCTTCGTCCGATCCGCCGCCGACATCGGACGCGCTGTCATTGTCGAGCGCCGCCTCGCGCCAGTCCATGTCGAGGCCGCTGTCGTCGCCCTTCGCGAGCAACTCATCGGCGCCGCTCGGGTCGACCGCCTCGTCCCCGGTTTCGCGGTCGATGGTCACAACGACCGTCTCGCCGGCCTCCCCACCACGCGTTTCGAGCAGGGGGTTCTTGGCCAGCTCCTCGGCGATGAAGGCCTCGATTTCGAGGTTCGACAGCGCAAGCAGCTTGATCGCCGCCTGCAGCTGCTGGGTCATCACCAGCGACTGCGATTGTCTTATGTCGAGGCGTGGACCCAGTCCCATCGCCTACTCTCTACAGCGCAAAGCTTTCGCCAAGGTAGAGCCTTCGCACATCGGCGTTGGCGACCAATGCTTCGGGGCTACCCTGGAACAACACTTCGCCGCCGTAGATGATGCAGGCGCGATCAACGATGTCGAGCGTCTCGCGGACATTATGGTCGGTGATCAGGACGCCGATGTCGCGTCGCCTGAGGTCCTTGATCAGATCGCGAATGTCCGAGATCGAAAGCGGGTCGATCCCCGCGAATGGCTCATCGAGCAGCATGATCGAAGGATTGGCGGCCAGCGCGCGCGCGATTTCGCACCGCCGCCGCTCACCGCCCGATAGCGACATCGCCGCCGAATCGCGCAGCCGGGTCAGGCCGAACTCGCCGAGCAATTGCTCGAGCCGAGCGGCGCGCACATCCTTGTCGCGCTCGGCGATCTCGATCACCGCCATGATGTTCTGCTCGACCGTCAGGCCGCGGAAGATCGATGTCTCCTGCGGCAGGTAACCCAGCCCGAGCACCGCACGGCGGTACATCGGCAGCCGCGTAATATCCTGCCCGTCGAGGATGATCCGACCGGCGTCGGGCTTGACCAACCCCATGACCGAATAGAAGCAGGTCGTCTTGCCCGCGCCGTTGGGGCCGAGCAGGCCGACAACCTCGCCGCGCGAAACGCTGAGGCTGACGTCATGCAGCACCGCGCGCTTGTCGTATGACTTGGCAATCGAGTGGACCTCGAGCCCGCGCACGGCCACGCCGCTGTCCACGCCAGTGTCCACGGCCGCACCGCGATCGACGAGCGCGGCGTCGGCCATCAGCCTTTCGCGCCGCGCTGCGGGACGGTGAAATGACCGGTGACGCGTCCGCCTGATCCGTCGACGCCCGGCGCGCCGCCGTCGACCACAGCGCGACCCGAGGTAAGATCGATGACCATCCGCGCGCCGCTGATCTTCGACTGTTCGCGGGTGAGCTGGACTCCGCCGACGAGGGTGATCAGCTTGCGGTCGAGGTCGTAGACCCCGAACGCGCCGCGCGCGGTCTCGGTCGGGGTCTTGACCACGACCCCGCCCGACGCATCGAGCCGCTGGATCTGGACCCCCTTGTTGTTGGTGTAGGCGACCGTCAGCCGGGCGGTATCGAGCGTCAGTTCGAGCTGCCGGACGTGGACGTTGCCCGCGAATACCGCGCGGTCGGCGCGGTCCTGCACCTCGATGCGGTCGGCGGAGACGTCGACGGGCGCATTGCTGTTGTGACCCTTGAGCGCGGAAACCGGCTCGGCGCTGGCCAAACCGACGGCACCGACCACGGCGGCAAGTCCGGCGGCGAGAAGGGAAATGCGATGCATCATCTTCCCTTGACCGCCCCTTGCACGATTTTCAAGCGAGCGCCGCCGCCGAGCGTCACCGTTCGCGTACCGAGATCGGCCGAGAGGTAGCCGGCGGTGAACTGGCCGAGCTTCATCGTCCCGCTGACCGGCCCACCGCTATCCAGCTGCTTGGTCTTGAGATCGACCGTCACGCCGCTCGTTTCGAGATGATATCCGTTGCCGTCCTCGACCCGCACTCCGCCGGGCACCGCGACTTTCTGCGCATCGAGATCATAGCGTCCGTGGTCCGCGGTGATCGTCACCGGGCCCTGGTCGAGCCCGAGCCGGGCGCTCATTCCATTAATGTCGACGATCCGCACCGCGCTCGACTGCTGAACCGCACGGTCGGCAACGATCTCGAACGGCTGGCCTTTGTTGTCGGCGCCGGTGTAGCGCGCCTGCTCGACCCGCATCCGCTCCTGGGCCTTGTCGGCCTTGTTCTTGTCGAGCAGGAAGCTAACCTCGCTCTTCTTGCCGAACGGCGCGATAGCAAGGAACAGCAGCAACAGCACGACCGCCGCCGGCAGGCCGAACTTGAGCAGCCTTACGAAGTGATCGTGTGAACTGCCCGGCCGGGCCCAGCGCTTCTCCGCGGCGCGGCGCGTTGCGGTCGATTCGGTCACCGGCTGGTCGGTGCGTCAGGCATGCGCAAAAATATCCTGCTCGGCCCAGCCGGCAAGGTCGAGCAACGCGCGATGCGGCAGAAAGTCGAAACATGCCTTCGCCAGATCGACTCGCTGTTCGCGCTCGAGCCGCTCATCGAGCTTTGCCTTCAATCGGTGCAGGAAGCGCACGTCCGATGCGGCATAGTCGCGCTGCGCGTCGTTGATCTCGGGTGCGCCCCAGTCACTGGTCTGCTGCTGCTTGGAAATATCATGGCCAAGCATTTCCTTGACCAATTCCTTCAGCCCGTGGCGATCGGTGTAGGTCCGCACCAGGCGGGAAGCGGTGCGGGTGCAATAGAGCGGCGCGGCCATGATCCCGAGATAGGCACGCATGATCGCCACATCAAACCGACCGAAATGATAAAGTTTCAGACGGTTGGGATCGCCGAGCAACGCTTTCAGATTGGGCGCGGCATAATCGCTCTGCGGCCCGAACCGGACGAGATGCTCGTCGGGGCCGCCGTCACTGAGCTGAACGAGACACAGCCGATCGCGGCCGGGCATCAGCCCCATCGCCTCGGTATCGACCGCGATCGGTCCGTCGGCGAAGGTCACGCCGTCGGGCAAGTCTTCTTCATGGAAATGGATCGCCAACGCTGCTGATTCCTTGCTTTGAACGTCGTTTCTTGACGCGTCGTTGCAGGCAATAGCCGCTAATCCCGGCCAAGTTCCAGTGCTTCGCCATCGAATCACTAGGAGAGGGGCTGTTTTTGCGATATGCGGTTCGCCGTGCGCGCGAGATTTTCGCGTGACATACCAGTCGCGCCATGGGCCCCGCGCGGTGGTTTTCGTCCTGTCGGGGCACGTTGAAGAGAGTTTGAATGGGTTTCGATCGAGGGCGTAAAGGGGATCGCGGCGGACGCGGTCGTGACAAACGCGACAGTTTTGGTGGTGACGAGGGCGGCAGCAGCTTCGGCGGTGGTTCCGACCGCGGCGGCTTCGCTGGCGGCGGAGCGGGCGGCTACGGCGATCGTGGCGGCGGCGGCGGTGGTTATCGCGGCGGCGGCGGCGGCTTCGGCGGCGGTCCCGGCGGCGGTGGCGGCGGCGGTTTCCGCAGCGGCGGTGGTGCTCCTGGCGGCGGCGGCGGTTTCCGCAGCGGCGGTGGCGCTGGCGCTGGTGGCGGCATGCCCCCCCAGGTCGTTGGCGAAGGCAAGGGGGTTGTCAAATTCTTCAACCCGCAGAAGGGCTTCGGCTTCGTCGTTCGCGATGACGGCGGTGAGGATGTGTTCGTACACATCTCCGCGGTCGAGCAGGCCGGCCTGACCGATCTTGCCGACGGCCAGCCGCTCGAGTTCACGCTGGTTGATCGTGGCGGGCGCATTTCTGCGACCAATCTACGGATCGACGGCGAGCCGATGGAAGTCGTTCGCACCGGTGCACCGCCAGCTCCGCGCGAAGGCGGCTTCGGCGCTGCCCCGGGTGGCGACCGCGGCGGACCGCAGCGCCAGTTGACCGGCGAGAAGGCCAGCGGCACGGTCAAGTTCTTCAACGCGATGAAGGGCTTCGGCTTTATCAGCCGCGACGACGGACAGCCCGACGCATTCGTCCACATTTCGGCCGTCGAACGCGCCGGCATGCCGACGCTCAACGAAGGCGACCGGCTTGAGTTCGAGATTGAGGTCGACCGTCGCGGCAAGTACGCTGCGGTGAACATCTCGCCAGCGCAGTAATTGCTCGGGCGAATGCTATCAATTGGCCCGTCCGGAGCGATCCGGGCGGGCTTTTGATTCGCCACTTGTGGAGGAAGATGTGAAGCTCGAGCTTGCCGCCACCGACGACCTGCCCGTTCTTCATGCGTTGATCGAATCCGCATATCGCGGCGACAGCGCCCGCGTCGGTTGGAGCCACGAGGCCGACCTGCTTGACGGCCAACGTACCGACTTGGCCGAGCTCGATGCCGCATTGGCCGATCCGACCCAGCACCTTCTCGTGTTCCGCGATGGCGAGCGCATCGCGGCATGCGTCTCGTTGACCGATCGCGGCCAGGGCCTCGCCTATCTCGGCTTGCTTACGGTCGACCCACCTCGACAGGCCACGGGGCTCGGGCGGATGATGCTCGCCGCCGCCGAGGACCATGCCACCGCCGACCTCGGCGCGGAGCGAATCGAACTGACCGTCATCGCCCAGCGAGAAGAACTCGCCGCATGGTACGGGCGCCGCGGTTATGCGCTGACCGGCGAGCGCCGCCCGTTTCCATTCGGCGACCGGCGCTTCGGGATTCCCAAGCGCGATGATCTCGAATTCGTCGTTCTCGAGAAGACGCTTTCCTAAATCACTAGATCGAAAAGCGTCTCGATGCGGCGACCAGGATTAGTGCAGCCGCTGCGCCATCGCGGCGAGGATCGTCTGGCGGTCGGACGGGCAATTGCTGTTCAGCGCCGCGTCCATATGCTCGAGCGCGCAGCGAGTCGCCTGGCGGTGACCCGGAAGCATCGCATGGTGCGCACCAAAATCGGCGAGGCCCTCCAGCGCGGCGAGACCGTGATCGGCGGCCATGACGCGGATCGCGTCCATCTTGGCGCGGATGTCGATGGGCTTGAGACGACCGACTCGGGCTTCGATCTCGGCGATACGCTCACCGATGCGCGTCCGGACCAGCTGCAGCGAATCACTAGACATGGCTTGATTCTCCGTTGTCCCGGTCCTTGTCGCCCAAATGCGTTAACGGTGAGTCAAAGCCGTGACAGCGCGGAGGCGAAAGCGCGGTCCGGGTTGACAAAAACGGGGCCGGGCGTCATTGGGGCCGGGCTTGAGCGGCCCAGCGCGGCCGCTCTTCCTTTTTATATCCGTGGGATTTGTCCGATGGCCAAGCCGGCAACCGTCAAGATCAAGCTCGTCAGTTCCGCCGATACGGGCTTTTTCTACGTGACCAAGAAGAACCCGCGCAACACGACCGAGAAGATGTCGTTCCGCAAGTACGATCCGGTCGTACGCAAGCACGTCGATTTCAAGGAAGCCAAGATCAAGTGACCTGCTGAAGGCAGGTCATCCCGGGCTGGACCCGGGATCCGCTTGAGCATCCGTACCGGGCGTCTGCGCACCTGCGGCGGCGCCCGTTCCTGATTCGGGCTCAGGCTCTTGCTGCGCGGCATCTTCCGCCGGGGTGAGCAGCGCCTCGACGGTCTGCGCGAATTTGGCGACCGAGATCGGCTTTGAAACGTAGGCCTGCGCCCCTGCCGCCCGAATCCGCTCGTCATCGCCCGGCGCCGAGTAAGCGGTGACCGCCATGATCGGCACATCCTTGAGGTCGGGATCGCCGCGCAGCAGCCCCATCAGTTCGAGCCCGGTGATATGCGGCAGCTGGATGTCGGTGATGACGAGATCAGGGCCGAACGCGCGCGCCGAAGCCAGCGCCTCGCGGCTATCGGTCACCGCCTCGGTTTCGTGGCCATGCGCGGCGAGCAGGTCGCAGAACAGCTTGATGTTCAGCGCATTGTCCTCGACTACCAAAATCCTGGCCAACCGTTTGTCCCGCACCATATTTCGAGGAGGCTGATAGGCGATGACGTCGCGCGCGACAAACGAAGACGCCGCCGCTTTAGCGTTGCGCGCTTTGGCCGCGACGCTGAACGAACCCAGGCGGGCGGAGCGGTTTCTGGCGTTGACCGGACTCGACGCCGATCAGCTTCGCACCCGTCTGGGTGAGCCGAGCCTGCTTGGTGCGGTCATCGCGTTCCTGGAGAGCCACGAACCCGACCTGGTGGCGGTCGCCAACGATATCGGATCGAGCCCCCTGGCGTTGATCGAGGCCGGGCGCAGCCTCTAGAAGAGATCAACGCTCAGAACGGGACATCGTCGTCGAGGTCGGTGTCGAACGCCGCCGGCTGCGGACGCGACTGGGGCCGGCCCGATCCGCCGCCACCGCCGCCAAACTCGTCACCGTAACCGCCGCCGCCGCCACCGCGCGACGCGCCGCCACCGGCGCCGCCTTCGCGTCCGTCGAGCAACACCATCGAGCTGTTGAAATTACGGAGCACAACATCGGTCGTGTAGCGATCATTGCCCGACTGGTCCTGCCACTTGCGGGTCTCGAGCTGGCCTTCGAGATAGACCTTCGATCCTTTCTTCAGATATTGCTCAGCGACGCGCGCCAGCCCCTCGGAGAAGATCGAGACGTTGTGCCACTCGGTCTTTTCCTTGCGGTCGCCCGAGCTCTTGTCCTTCCAATTTTCCGAGGTCGCGACCGAGAAACTGACGACCTTGCCGCCATTGGCGAACGATCGCGATTCGGGGTCCTTGCCGAGGTTTCCGACGAGGATCACCTTGTTCACGCTGCCAGCCATTTTTCTCTCCAGTTCGCCTTGGACCTGGTTCTAGCCAAGCCCTGCCGCGACCGCCAGCCAGTAAGTCACGCCAGCGGCAAGATAGGCCAGCACGAACAAATAGGAGACCATGAACAGCGGCCACTTCCAGCCATTGGTCTCGCGCCGGGTGACGGCGATGGTCGAGATGCATTGCGGCGCGAACACGAACCACGCGAGGAAGGCGAGCGCGGTGGCGAGCGACCAGCGGCTGCGCATTTGCTGCGCGAGGGTCTGCGCATTTTTGGCGTCGTCGGGATTGTCGATCGCATAGACGGTGGCGATGGCGGCGACGGCGACCTCGCGCGCCGCCATCGCGGGCAACAGCGCGAGCGCGATGTCATGGTTGAAGCCGATCGGGGCGACGACGACCTCGATCCCAGAGGCAATATGGCCGGCGATCGAGACTTCGCTCTGCTTCTCGCCGGGGCGCGCCTGCGGATAGGAGGAGAGCGCCCACAGGATCACGGTCGTCGTGAGGATGATCGTGCCCGCGCGTTTCAGGAAGATCATCACGCGCTGCCACAGGCCGATCGCGATATCGGCGGGGCGCGGCCATTGATATTTTGGAAGTTCCATCATGAAGCCGCCGCCGCCGCCCCTCACGACGGTGCGGCGCAGGACCAGCGCGGCGAGCAGTGCACCGGCCACGCCGGCGACGTAAAGGCCGAACAGGATCAGGCCTTGCAGCCCGATACCCGGGACGACATCGCGGCGCGGGATGAAGGCTGCGATGATCAGCGCATAGACCGGAAGCCGCGCCGAACAGGTCATCAGCGGAGCGACGAGGATGGTCACCAGCCGGTCCTTCGGATCGTCGATCGTCCGCGTCGCCATGATCCCCGGGACTGCGCAAGCGAAGCTCGACAGCAGCGGGATGAAGGCGCGGCCCGACAGGCCGGCCCGACTCATCAGCCGGTCCATCAGGAAGGCCGCGCGGACCATGTATCCCGAGCCTTCGAGCAACAGGATGAAGAAAAACAGTGTCAGGATCTGCGGCAGGAAGACGAGCACGGCGCCGACCCCGGCGATAACCCCGTCGACGATCAGCGAGCGGAAGAGACCGTGCGGGAGCAGCGGCGCGACCGAGGCGCCCAAGTCGGCTACTGCGGCGGCGATCGCATCGGCCGGAATCGCGCTGACGCTGAACACGCTTTGGAACATGACGAACAGGATCATTGCGAGAATCAGCGGGCCCGCCAGCGGGTGGAGCAGGATTGCGTCAAGGCTGTGATTCAACTTGCGCGCCGGAGCCTCGCGGATGATCGCGCCGAGGGCAATCGCGCGGGCGCGACGCTGAAGCTCGAAACCGTCGTGGCTGGGGCTCTTGCCGGCGCGGACGATCCGCGGGGTGTCGATGAGTTTTGCGAGTTCGGCGCGGATCTCGTCGACGCCGCGC
This sequence comes from Sphingomonas sp., assembly GCF_025362505.1. Classification (GTDB taxonomy): domain Bacteria; phylum Pseudomonadota; class Alphaproteobacteria; order Sphingomonadales; family Sphingomonadaceae; genus Sphingomicrobium. Next base: position 11,672 of record NZ_JANYGG010000115.1, read on the forward strand.
TTGCGGACGGCGACTGTCTCGATGACCGGGACGCCGAGTTCTTCTGACAGCTTCGCGGCATCTAGCTCGAGGCCGTCGCGCTTGGCGAGGTCAATCATGTTAAGCGCGATGACGGTCGGCAGGCCGAGGTCGATCAGTTGCAGCGCAAAGCGGAGGTGATTGTCGAGGTTCGAGGCGTCGACCACGATCAGCAGCGCGTCGGGCAGCCGCTCGCCGGCCTGCTTGCCGAGGAGCACGTCGCGCGTCACCGCTTCGTCGGGGCTGGTCGGGTCGAGGCCATAGGCGCCGGGGAGGTCGACCAGTTCGGCCGGCGCGCCGTCGGGAAGCAGCATCTTGCCGACTTTGCGTTCGACTGTGACCCCCGGATAATTGCCGACCTTCTGGCGCGCGCCGGTAAGGCTGTTGAACAGCGCGCTCTTGCCGGCGTTGGGGTTACCGACGACCGCGATCAGCGGGGCGTGTTTCACGGGCGGGCCGTCAGGCGGCGATCGGGACCACCCGCACGGCGCGCGCATGGGCGCGGCGGATGGCGACGGTCATGCGCCCGACACGGACGGCGAGCGGATCGCGGCCGAACGGGCCGAGGTGGAGCGGTTCGACCCGGACCCCTTCGTCGAAGCCGAAATGGCGCAGGCGGCAGGCCTCCCCCTGATCCAGCGACGCCCAGTCGATCGACGTGATCTCGGCGCGCGTGCCGAGCGAGAGGTCGTCAAGGCTGAGAAGGGGTTTGCTCATTTGCGAGTGATTATCATTAACTCGAGCAAAAGGGAAGGGGCGCGCCTTCAGCGTGGCGGGTAGCGCAACCGGCCGGCGAATCGCGCCAGGCTGGGTCGGCGTTCGGCCGAACCGGTCCATTGCGCCTTGGCTTTCTCGAAGCGCGCCACTCCGGCGAGGCGGCGGTCGAGGAAGGCGATGGTGTCGGCCTGGCCTTCGCTGGCGTCGTCAAGCCAGACGAGCAGAGTTGCCGTGTAGATTGACGCGAGTATGGCGCGCTTCGAATAATGGTTGAAATCGGTCGCGGTGTCGCCGGCAAGGCGCCACATGGTGTCGGCGCTGCGCCAGCCAAGCCGCGCTGCGGACGGAATATTCTGTGGCAGCGCAAGGATGGCGAGCGCTGTCCGGATTGCTTCCTTCGCCGTGCTCATGAGCTCGAATCGCTTGATCAGGATCGCGCGGATCCGCTGCGAAACCCGCATCGCTGCAATCGCCTCGCCGGAAAAAGACGCTGTGAGCGCATCGTCGATCGCCTCGACATAGGCGGCGATCATCTCCGCCGGGCCCTTGGGGAAAGCGAGGCGCGCGACAGCCGGATCGACTCCGAGCGACGCCGCCGCGCTGTTGACAGCGGTTTCTCGCCAGCCGTCAAACACGGCATTTTCGGCGACTGGCAGGGCGAGCTTGCGACGAAGGTCAGCGAGGGGAGTTGAGTCCATTCCGCCTAGGTGGGCTCGGCTGGCGCGGGACGCAAGCGTACGAGCAGCAGCGCCACGCCGATCGCCGCCGCGCCGGTCCAGTCACGCCACCCGAGTCGCTCGCCATAGACGCTCCACCCGATCGCGGCGGCGATTGCCGGCTGGGTCAACAATGCGAGGCCGACGACGAGCGGTGACAGTTCGCCGATCGCGAACACGAGCAAGCCCTGCCCGACGACTTGCGACAGGAGGGCGAGCGCGATGAGCGGGGTCCAATTGTGAGGCATGACGCGCTCGCCCATCGCTAGTGCGGCCGGGAGGAGGCAGATCGCGCCGATACTGCTGGCGAGCACGAGCAGCGGGAGGGGCTCGACCGTCGCCCGCGCGCGCTCGACCAGGATCAGGTATACGCCGTAAAGAACGCCGGCGAGGAGTGCGAGTAAGTCGCCGCGCAGATTGGCGGCGCTGAGCTCGGCGCTCTGGGCCATCAGCAGCACCGACCCGGTGGCGGCGAGAAGCAACGCGAGCGCTTGCATCGGGCTCGGCCAGCGGCGGACAAGCCACAGGCCCCACGCCGCGAACGCGAAGCTCGAGACGTTGCCGAACAGCGTCGCATTGCCGAGCTTGGTCAGCCGTATGCTGAGGTGCCACGCGGCGAGATCGGCGGCGAAGAAGAAAGCGGCGGCGGCGATCGCGATGAACAGGGCTCGGCCTGGCCAGCGCAGTGGCTGGCCGACCGCGCGGGCAAGGAGGAGCAGAAATGGCACAGCCAATGCCACGCGCCAGAAAGCCGCCGCGACCGGCCCGGTGTCCGCAAGCCGGACCAGCCACGCGCCGAACGCAAGCGCGGCGGTGCCGGTGAGCAGTGACGCAAAAGCAAGCCGGTGCGGCGCCTTGGTTAGTCGTTCGTCCGATTTCAGCATTTTTCCTCCCGCACGCGCCCTTGTTGAATATGGTCGCGCAGGCAAGAGCCGGGGGCTCGGGAACGACGATCACGGTGGCCAAGGAACAGCCTGCCCCGTGACCGGTTGTCGCCAAGAGGAGATTCGTGATGCGGAAGAAATTGTTCGCGGGGGTCGGCTTGGCGGCTGGCGCGGCGCTGATCGGCGGGGCTGTGCTTTATTATCTCAAGGAGCGCGCGACCGGCGAGCCCGATTACCGCACGCTCAGGACCGATGACGACTTCGAGATTCGCGATTATCCCGCGATTACCGTCGCGGAAACGATCGCGCACGGGCCGCGCAAGCAGGCGCTGAATGAAGGATTTCGTAGGCTGGCGGACTATATCTTCGCCAAGTCGCGGCCGGGTGAACCGTTGGCCATGACCGTCCCGGTGATGCAGGATTCGGGCGACCCGATGGCGAGCGACCCGCCGCTGTTCGACGATGAGATTGAAGGCGGCTGGCGCACGCGGTTTGTCATGCCGGCGGGGCGCGAGGCGGAGGACTTGCCGCTGCCACCGCACGAGATCGAGCTGGTGACGCTGCCGCCGCGCAAGGTGGCGGTGGTGTCGTTCCCCGGGCGCCCCGACGACCGCGACCTGGCTGAGCAGGAGGACCGGCTGCGCGGTTGGCTCGCGCGGAATGGCGAGCGGGCCGAATCCGAGCCCGAATATGCCTTCTATAATTCGCCGATGATCCCCGGCCCGCTGCGCCGCAATGAGGTGTGGCTGGCGCTCGATTAGGCCAAGGCGAAGCGCTTTTTGACAGCAAGCAGGGCAAGCGCCGCCTTCGCCGCGTCGCCGCCCTTGTCGCCTTGCGCGGGGTCGGCGCGAGCAATCGCCTGCGCCTCGTTCTCGACCGTCAGGATGCCGTTGCCGACCGCGACGCCGTCCATTGTCAGCGCCATCAGCCCCCGCGCGCTTTCGCCGGCGACGATCTCGAAATGCCAGGTTTCGCCGCGGATCACGACACCGAGTCCGACAAAGGCATCAAACCGGTCGGTTTCCGACGCGAGCGCAAACGTCCCGGGAAGCTCCAGCGCGCCGGGGACGGTGACCGTTTCATGCGTATGACCCGCCGCCTCGATCGCGGCACGCGCACCGGCGAGCAGCATGTCGTTCAGGTGGCCGTAGAAGCGCGCCTCGGCGATCAGCAGATGGGCCACGTCAGGCGTCCGTCGCAGTGATGCTGCGTTCCTCGACAATCGCGAGGCCATAACCCGACAGGCCGACCGGGGCATGGCGCGTGTTGGTGAGTAGAATCATGTCATGGATGCCGAGCGCGGCGAGGATCTGTGCGCCGACGCCATAGTTGCGCAGTTCCTCGCCGCCTTCGACGACTTTGCCCGAGCGACGATCGGTGGCGCGCGACAAGCGGCCGGTGGCGGCGGCGTGGAGCGTAACGATGACACCCGAGCCTTCCTCCTCGATCATCCGCATTGCGCCTTGGAGGAGGCCCGAGCGTTCGCCCATCTCGCCGAGAAGATCGGCGAACAGGTCGATCGCGTGCATCCGCACCAGCGTCGGCGACGACGGGTCGAGCGCGCCATGAACCAGCGCCAGTTGCTCGGCGCCATTGGCCTTGTCGCGGAACACCTGCGCTGACCAGGCCACGCCGCGCGCGCTGGTGAAGCGGGTCTCGGCGATCCGCTCGACCATATGGTCCTTCTTCAGGCGGTAGGCGATAAGATCGCGAATCGTGCCGATCTTGAGGCCATGGGTCGCCGCGAACGACATCAGATCGTCGAGCCGGGCCATCGTCCCGTCCTCGAGCATGATCTCGCAGATCACGCCCGAGGGGTTGAGCCCGGCGAGGCGGGCGACATCGACCGCCGCCTCCGTATGTCCTGCGCGAACCAGCACGCCGCCGGGCCGGGCGACAAGGGGGAAGACGTGACCGGGCGACACGAGGTCGTCCCTGCCGCGGCTCGCGTCGATCGCGACGGCGATGGTGCGCGCGCGGTCGGCGGCGGAGATACCGGTGGTGACGCCTTCGCGCGCTTCGATCGAGATGGTGAAAGCAGTTTCGTGGCGCGTGCCGTTCTTAGGCGTCATTGGCTCGAGTCCGAGCTGGTCGACACGGTCCTTGGACAGGGCCAGGCAGATCAGCCCGCGGCCGTGGCGCGCCATGAAGTTGACCGCGTCGGGGGTCGCCATCTGCGCCGGGATGACGAGGTCACCCTCATTCTCGCGGTCATCGTCGTCGACGAGGATGAACATCCGCCCGTTGCGCGCTTCGTCGATGATCGCTTCGGGACCGACGAGGACATCGGCGGTGCCGCGCTCAATCAGTTTCTCCAGCCGGCCGAGCGTGTCGGCGGTCGGGTTCCAGTCAGCTGCGCCGAGCTTTCGCAGCGAATTGGGGTGGAGGCCGGCGGCGCGGGCGAGCCCGGCGCGGGTGACTTCGCCGGTCTCGATGATGGCGGACAGGCGTTCGATCAGATTTATGGACATGAACGACGTTATATCACATTAAAATGTGTACTAAAAGCTATTATATCACACTGCGGTGGTCATTCTCTTCAGATAGCGGGCGAGTACGTCGATTTCGACGTTAAGCTCCCGTCCCGCGGCAATACCGCCGAGCGTTGTATGGTCGGCGGTGTGGGGAATGAGGTTCACGGTAAATCGAGTTGCGTCGGCGCGATCCTCTACCGTGTTAACGGTCAGCGATGCGCCGTCGAGCGTGACAGAGCCCTTGGCGGCGATCATCGGGCCGAGTTCACGCGGGACATCGATCGCGACGCGGAGCGAGCCGCCATCCTCGATGACCTCGGCGACCGATGCGACGGCGTCCACGTGCCCGGTAACAAGGTGCCCGCCAAGTTCATCGCCAAGGCGAAGAGCGCGCTCAAGATTGAGCTTTGCTCCTTGCTGCCACAGCCCCTTCGCGGTGCATGATACCGTTTCGGCGGACACTTCGAGCGCAAACCAGTCGTCACCCTTGTCGACGACGGTCAGGCAGGTGCCCGAGCAGGCGATCGAGGCGCCGAGATCGACGGTGGCAAGGTCATAATCGCAGGCGATCGTCAGCCGCAGGTCCCCGCGCTGCTCGGCCGAGCGGACGGTACCGATCGAAGTGATAATTCCGGTAAACATGCAAACTCCCTCGGCATATGATTAGAGCCTGATTCACGCTCTCGGTCGAAGCGCAAAGCGCTTTCGCCTCAATCGATCAGGCTTTAGCGGACGCGCTCGTAAGCTTCGAGCCGGTCGATGCCAAGCGTCACCCCGCCCGCGCTGCGCCAACGTCCGTGGGCATCGGCGATCGCGTCGAGCCCGATGTAGCCGAACGACGATTTCCCCTCACCGACCAGAATTGGGGCACGGTAGACGAGAATGCGGTCGACGAGGTCGGCGGCAAGGAAAGCGGTGGCGGTTGCCGATCCGCCCTCGACCAGCAGGTCGTTGACGTCATGAAGGCCAAACACATCCTGCGGAGAATGCAGGATTTCCCAGCCCTCGACCGCGTCGCCCCGGGTCAGCAGCGCACGGCGCGGGGACCAGTCCTCGAGCCCGGGCAGGCGGACGTCGAGCCGCGGCTGGTCGGCGAGATAGGTGCCGCGGCCGACGAGGATCATGTCGGCATGGGCGCGTTCGAGATGGACGTTGGCGCGCGCGTCCTCGCCGGTGATCCACTTCGATTCGCCCGACGGGAGCGCGATCTTGCCGTCGATCGATAGCGCCAGCTTGAGCGTGATGCGCGGGCGGCCGAGCGAGAGGCGGGTGAGGTAACCCGACAACGAGTATGCGGCCTCGGCGGCCAGCGGGCCGACAATAACCTCGACTCCCGCGGTACGCAGGGCATCGGCGCCTTCTCCCGCGGTGCGCGGATCGGGGTCTTCAATCGCGGCGACGACGCGCACGACGCCGTGCTCGGCGATCAGCGCGGCGCAGGTTGGGCCGCGTTCACTGCGGTGCGCGCACGGCTCGAGGCTGGTATAGAGTGTCGCGTGCCGTGCCCGCTCACCGGCTTCGGCCAGCGCGACCGCCTCGGCGTGCGGCCGGCCACCCGGCGCCGTAGCGCCCCGGCCGACAACCTCACCGTCGCGAACGATGACGCAGCCGACATTGGGGTTTGGCGCGGTTCGCCCTCGCGCGCGCTCGCCGAGCGCGACGGCCTCCACCATCCAGCGATCATCGTCCGCTGCGCGCTGGCCCCTGCCGTCGGTCACATGCCGAGCTTTTTCTCGATTTCCTGGAACTGCTTCTTCTTGGCTTCCTTATACGCGTCGCGCTCGGCCTGGTCCTTGGCCTGGTCGCGCTTGATGTCGGCGTCGGTGCGTTCGGGGCCGTACTGCTCGACATAGACGATCGTCGCCGGCGGGGCGGTATTGATCTGCGGATCGACGAGGAACAGGATAATGATGATGATCGTCGAGAGAATCGCGAGCAGCGCGCCGATGACCTGTTCGCGGCTGCTGTGCCGGACGACGGCAAAGAAGTCGCGGATCGCTGCGCGGGGACTCGAGGGAGGGGGCATGACCGACATGGCGCCTGAATAGGGTGCGGCGGGGCGTGGGGCCAGCCCCGCCGCACTTGCTTTCGCTGCCAGCCCTCGCCGAGCTCGAGCCGGAGCGTCAGTGTTGCCTGCTCGTCTAGACCGCTCTTAGCCGAGCGACCGCGCGCGCCTGGCCGATGCGCTTGAGCAACGGCGCCATTTCCGGTCCCGACTCGCGACCGGTCAACGCCATACGCAGCGGATGAAACAGTGGCTTGCCCTTGCGCCCGGTCGCCACCTTGAGTGCGGCCGATAGCTCGGCCCACGGCTCGGCCGCCCAATCGACCCGTGCGGCAAGATCGGCGGCCTGGGCGAGGAAAGTACGGTCTTCGTCGGCAATAACCGGCGGCAGCAAATCGCCGACCAGCACCGCCTGCCACTCGCCATATTCTCTGAGGTGCGCGATGTTGCCGCGCAGCAGCAGCCAGTCGGGCTCGTTCGCCTCGTTCGGCAAGCGGCCGGCCACATCCGCGAAGTCCAGATGGTGGAGCAGGCGCGCGTTGAGCTGCTCAACTTCGGCGAGGTCGAAATGAGCGGGCGCACGGCCGAAATGAGCGAAATCGAACCCCTCGGCCAGGTCGACGAGATGCGCCCGCGGTTCGACCGGCTGCGACGTCCCCAATCGCGCGAGCAGCGACAGCAACGCCATCGGCTCGAGCCCGGCCTCGCGCATGCCTTCCACGCCGACCGCCCCGAGCCGCTTCGACAGCTTGCCCTCGCCGGCCACAAGGAGAGCTTCGTGCGCGAAGTGCGGGACGGGCGCACCGAGGGCAGCGAACATTTGCACTTGGGTGGCGCTATTTGAAACATGGTCCTCGCCGCGCACGATATGCGTCACACCCATGTCGATGTCGTCGATCACACTCGGCAGCAGGTAAAGCCAGCTGCCGTCGGCGCGGCGGATCACCGGATCGCTGATCAGCGCCGGGTCGAACTTCTGCTCGCCCCGAACGAGATCGGTCCACAGAATCGGCGCGCCATGCTCGAGTTTGAACCGCCAATGCGGCGCGACGCCGTCGGGCACAGTCGCGTCGTCGGGCCTGCGCTCATAGACCGGCGGCAGGCCGCGCCCGAGTAACACCTTGCGGCGCAGGTCTAGCTCCTCGGGGGTTTCATGGCAGGCGTAGACCCGTCCCGCCGCCCGCAACCGCTCGAACTCGCGTTCGTACAGCGCGGTCCGCTCCGACTGCCGGACTACCGATTGAGGGACCAGCCCGAGCCAGTCGAGGTCGTCGCGAATCGATTGATCAAACTGCGCCGTCGACCGCTCGCGATCGGTGTCGTCGATGCGCAGCAGGAATCGCCCGCCATGGCGCAGCGCGAACAGCGCATTGTGCAACGCGGTGCGGATATTGCCGACATGAAGCCGCCCGGTCGGCGACGGTGCGAAGCGGGTGGTGACGGTCATGGCTTGCCCGTGTGGAAGGCGTTGCTGATCGGGTAGCGGCGGTCGCGACCAAAGTTGCGGGCGCCGAGTTTGACGCCTGGCGGGGCTTGGCGACGCTTGTACTCGGCGCGGAGCAGCTTGCGCTCGATGTCGGCAACCAGCTCGTCATCCGCGCCGGTGAGCTTAGCCGTCTCGCGCACCGAGAATTCCTTTTCCACCAGTGCGTCGAGGATGCGGTCGAGGACGGCGTAGGGGGGCAAGCTGTCCTCGTCCTTCTGGTCGGGGCGCAACTCGGCCGAGGGCGGCTTGTCGATCACGCGCTCAGGCATCACCGGGCCAACAGCGCCGAGCGCCCCATCGGGCTTGATGGCGTTGCGCCAGCGCGAGAGAGCGAAGACGGTCGTCTTGTAGGCGTCCTTGAGCACCGAATAGCCGCCGGCCATGTCGCCGTAGATGGTCGAATAGCCGACTGACATCTCGCTCTTGTTGCCGGTGGTGAGGACCATGGGACCGAAGCGGTTGGAGAGCGCCATCAGCGTCACCATACGCAGCCGCGACTGGATATTTTCCTCGGCGAGGCCGGGCTTGGTTCCGGCGAAGGCGGGGGCCAGCATCTGGTCCAGCGCCTCGACCCCGGGGACGATCGGGATGACGTCATGACGGACGCCGAGCAGCTTCGCGCAGCCCTCGGCGTCCTCGAGGCTTTCGGCGCTGGTGAAGCGCGACGGCATCATCACGCACCACACCTTGTCGGGGCCGAGCGCATCGACCGCGACCGCGGCGCTCAACGCGCTGTCGATTCCACCGGACAGGCCGAGGATGACCCCGGGGAAGCCATTGTCGCCGACATAGCCGCGCAGCCCCGTGACCATCGCCGCATAAATGTCGGCGGGGTAAGGATCGAGCTCGTGCGTGGCCCGCGTCTCGCAGGTCCAGCCGGTCGCCCCCCGCCGCCACTCGGTCAGCTGCAACGCCTCTTCCCAATCGGGCATCTGCACCACGATCGCGCCCGAGCTACCGATCACGAACGACGATCCGTCGAACGCCAGCTCGTCCTGCCCGCCGACACGATTGAGATAGGCCAGCGGCAGGCCGGTCTCGGTCGCTCGGTCCTGCGCGAGACGCAGGCGGACGTCGTCCTTGTCGAGCTCGTAGGGGCTGCCGTTGGGGACGAGCAGCAGTTCGGCCCCCGCCCTGGCGAGCGCGGCACAGACCGGTTCGCGCCAGATATCCTCGCAGATCGGGACACCGATCTTCACGCCGCGGAATTCCATTGGGACGGGTAGCGGGCCACTCGCAAACACGCGTTTTTCATCGAAAGTGCCGTAGTTGGGAAGCTCGTGCTTGAGCGTCCGCGCGATCACGCGGCCTCCTTCGGCCAGGATCATCGCATTATAGACCAGCCCCTCCTCGACGTGGAGCGCGCCGAACAACAGCGCCGGACCACCATCGGCGGTGGCGTCGGCCAGGCGCTCCGCGGCCTCGAGGCTGCGGCGGACGAACTCGGGCTTCAGGACGAGGTCCTCGAGCGGATAACCGGTCAGCTGGAGTTCGGGGACCATAACGAGATCCGCGTCCGCGGCCTTCGCGCGCCACTCGAGAATCTTCGCGGCATTGCCGGCAAGATCGCCGACGCGCTGGTTCATCTGGACAAGGGCGATGGCCAAATGGTCTGCGGGCTGGTCGATCACATTGCCCAGTTAGGCGCGGCGATGTTGGGCGGCAAGCTTGGCTAATAAGCGGCAGCCGCTATTGGGGTGCCAACCCAAGGGGACCGACATGAAACTACTCGCCGGAAATTCGAACCTGCCGCTAGCGCGCGCCATTGGCGATTATCTCGAAGTACCGCTGACCAAGGCGAGCGTGCGCCGCTTCGCCGACGAGGAAGTGTTTGTCGAAATCAACGAGAATGTCCGCGGCGAGGACGTCTTCGTGATCCAGTCGACCAGTTTTCCGACCAACGACAATCTCATGGAATTGCTGATCTGCATCGACGCGCTGCGGCGCGCATCGGCCAAGCGGATTACTGCCGTCGTGCCCTATTTCGGCTATGCCAGGCAGGACCGCAAACCCGGTCCGCGCACCCCGATCTCGGCCAAGCTAGTCGCCAACATCATCACCACCGCAGGCGCGAACCGCGTCCTGTCGATGGATTTGCATGCGGGGCAGATCCAAGGCTTTTTCGACATTCCAACCGACAACCTCTGGGCCGCGCCGGTAATGGCGGCGGACATCCAGGCGCGGTTTCGCGGGCGCAAGTTAATGGTCGTCTCACCCGATGTCGGCGGAGTGGTCCGCGCACGCAGCCTCGCCAAACGGCTCGACAACGCGCCCCTCGCCATCGTTGACAAGCGCCGCGAGCGGGCGGGCGAATCCGAAGTCATGAACATCATCGGCGACGTCGAGGGCCATTGCTGCATACTGATCGACGACATCGTCGATTCGGCGGGCACGCTGTGCAACGCGGCTGCCGCGCTCAAGCAGCAGGGCGCCGAGGAAGTGTTCGCTTACTGCAGCCACGGCGTCCTCTCCGGCGCGGCCGCCGCGCGGGTCGCGGCGAGCGAGCTTAGCGAGCTCGTCGTCACCGATACCATCTGGTCGGGCGAAGCCGACGCCCCCGGCAAGATCCGCCGCCTGACCATCGCCCCGCTGATCGCCGAAGCGATCAAGCGGATCGCCGATGAGAGCAGCGTCAGCTCGCTGTTCGACTGAGCTTGCCACAAGGGCGCGTGCTGATTATAGGCGCCGCTCTTCCAGATTGTTGGAAAGACGAATGGTCCGGCCAGTTAGGGCTGCCGTGGCGATTCGATAACGTCGCCCCCCGAGCGTGTTTTCGAGAGAAGACTTGGCTCAGTGCGGGTAACAAGGAGACGAAAATGCCCAAGCTCAAGACCAAGAGCGGCGTGAAGAAGCGCTTCAAGCTCACGGCCTCGGGGCTGCTCAAGCACGGGGTCGCTGGAAAGCGCCACCGCCTGATCAGTCACAACGCCAAATATATTCGCCAGAACCGCGGTACCGAAGTGCTCGCCAAGGCCGATACGGCCCGGGTGAAGCTCTGGGCCCCTTACGGCCTCAACTAGGAGCTAGCGGAACATGGCACGCGTCAAACGGGGTGTAACCACCCGCGCCAA
>NZ_JANYGG010000058.1 GCF_025362505.1 Sphingomonas sp.
TCCTCTTCCGCCGCGCCGCCGATCTCACCGATCATGATGATCGATTTCGTCGCCTCGTCGGCCATGAACAGTTCGAGCACGTCGATGAAGTTGGTGCCGTTGACCGGATCACCGCCGATCCCGACCGCGGTGGTCTGGCCGAGCCCCTCGTTGGTGGTCTGGAACACCGCTTCATAGGTCAGCGTGCCCGAGCGCGAGACGACCCCGACCGAACCCTTCTTGAAGATCGAACCCGGCATGATCCCGATCTTGCACTCTTCGGGGGTCAGTACGCCAGGGCAGTTGGGTCCGATCAGGCGCGACTTCGATCCCGACAGCGCGCGCTTGACCTTGACCATGTCGAGCACCGGGATGCCTTCCGTGATGGTGACGATCAGCGGCACCCCCGCATCGATCGCCTCGAGGATCGAATCGGCGGCGAAGGGCGGCGGGACATAGATTACGCTGGCGGTCGCGCCGGTCTTCGCGACGGCTTCCGCGACCGTGTCGAACACGGGCAGGCCGATGTGGGTCGATCCGCCCTTGCCGGGGGTGACCCCGCCAACCATCTGCGTGCCGTACGCCAGCGCCTGCTGGGTGTGGAACGTCCCGGTTTCGCCGGTCATTCCTTGCGTGATGACCTTGGTATTGCGGTCGACGAGGATGCTCACTTGCCGAGGCTGCCGTCGATCGCGATGCACGCGTCGAGCAGTTCCTTGACCGCGTCGACGCTGACCTTGAGGCCGGCCTTGTCTTCGTCGTCGAGTTCGATCTCGACGATCTTCTCGACCCCGCCCGCACCGATCTGGACCGGCACGCCGACGTAAAGCCCGTCGAGGCCGTACTGGCCGTCGATCCACGCCGCGCAGGGGAGGATGCGCTTCTGGTCATTGAGGAACGCCTCGGCCATCGCGATGCCGCTTGCCGCGGGGGCGTAGAAGGCCGAGCCGGTCTTGAGCAGCGCGACGATTTCGCCGCCGCCGCCGCGCGTGCGCTTGACGATCGCGTCGATCTTTTCTTGGCTCGACAAGCCCATCTTGATAAGGTCGGGGACTGGGATGCCGTTGACGGTCGAGTAACGCACCACCGGGACCATCGTGTCGCCGTGGCCGCCAAGCACGAAGGTGTTCACGTCGCGAACCGACACGCCGAACTCGTCGGCGATGAAGTGGCTGAACCGGGCGCTGTCGAGCACGCCGGCCATGCCGACGACCATGTGGTGGGGAAGCCCCGAGAACTCACGCAGCGCCCAGACCATGGCATCGAGGGGGTTGGTGATGCAGATGACGAACGCACCCGGCGCGTTGGCCTTGATCCCCTCACCGACCGCCTTCATGACCTTCAGGTTGATGCCGAGCAAATCGTCGCGGCTCATGCCCGGCTTGCGGGCAATTCCGGCGGTGACGATGATCACGTCGGCCCCGACAATATCGGCATAATCGTTCGATCCGCTGACCCTGGCGTCGAAGCCTTCGACCGGGCCGCATTGCGACAGGTCGAGGGCCTTGCCCTGAGGCACGCCTTCGACGACGTCGAACAGGACGATATCGCCCAATTCCTTCTGTGCCGCGAGGTGGGCGAGCGTACCGCCGATGTTGCCGGCGCCGATCAGGGCGATCTTCTTGCGGGCCATGCGGGTCGTGCCTTTCGGAATCTGATTTGCGCGCGCCGGCGACGGGATCCCGAAGCGCGGATTAAGGATGCGGCGCCCGCTTAGCCGCCTCGTCCGGGCGGGGCAACCGCTCGCGTTGTCGCGCGAAGGGGAACGATCGGGGGCGCCTGTTGTTCTGTTACTGACTGGGCAACAATCATGCCCGCACACTACCAGGAGCAATCCGATGAAGATTATTCTCACCCTCGCCGCCGCGGCGGCCGTGGCGCTGGCCGCCACCCCGGCGCTGGCCGACAAGGGCGGTCATGGCAATGACAAGGACAAAAGCGGCCAAGAGTGGAAGCATGGCGACGACCGCAACGACAGCGATCGCGGTTATCGCGACACGCGCTATGGCGACCGCAACCACGGCTATCGCTACAGCAGCGGCTATCGCCATGACGGTTATCGCTGCCCGCCGGGCCTCGCGAAGAAGCATAACGGCTGCATGCCTCCGGGTCAGGCGCGCAAGTGGGCGCAGGGTTCGCGCCTGCCCTACGGCTACAACAGCTACACGCCGTACAACCAGCTCCCGCAGCGCTACGTCGACCAGTATGACCTGAATCCGAACAACCGCTACATCTACCGCGACAACATGATCTACCAGGTCGATCCCAGGACCTCGATCATCGAGCGGATCCTGAGCGGGCTCGTCCGCTAGGCCGTCAGGATGAAATGAAGAGGCCGCCCGGTTTGCCCCGGGCGGCCTTTTTCATGCTCTATTTCCCGGCAAGATCGCTCAGCAGCAGCTTCCAGTGAACGACGTTCTCGGTCAGCGACTTGACCGGTATCCGCTCGTCCTTGCCGTGGGCGCGGAAATCGGTGGGAACGACGACCATCGTGCCATTGGCGCCATAGACGGGCACGCCGGCGACGCGGAACGGGCGGGCGTCGCTCGCCCCCGTCGACATTTGGGGGAACACCGTGAAGCCCGGATGCAGCGTCGTCACTGCGTTAGTGAAGGCGGCGACCACATCGGGGCGAAGCGGCGAGGCGATGCTGGAGACATAATTGTCGTTGCGCGTCACCACGACCGTCGGGTCGGCAACGATCCGTGCCAACTCAGCCTGGATGGCGTTGGGATCGATCCCGGGAAAGATGCGGCAATTGATCATCGCGGTGGCCAGCTGGGGCAGCGCATTGTCGGCATGGCCCGCGAACAGGCGGGTCGCGACGCAGCGGGTGCGGGTCAGCCCGACCTCCTTCTCGTCGGCCTCGATCACGTCGGCGGCCTGGCCGTCATTCGGATTGGCGAGCCAGGCACGCATGGCGTTGCCGAGCGAGCCCTTCTCCATCTTCGCCCGCGCGGCGAAATAGGCGCGCGTGGTTTCGTTGAGCATCGGTTCGAAGCGAAAGGCTTCGATCTTGTCGAGCGCGTGGGCGAGGCTGTAGATCGCATTGTCCTTGCGCGGCTTCGACGAGTGGCCGCCGCGGTTGCGCACGGTCAGCGTGTAGCCGGCGAAGGTCTTCTCGGCGGTCTGGACGGTGAAGCCGACCGGCGTACCGTCGGCAAGGACCCCGCCCCCGCCGCCATCGGCATTGAGCCCGAACTCGGGGTGGCCGAGCAGGTCGAGCCATTCGCTCGCGCCTTTTTCGGCGCCGATACCGTTGGTTTCCTCGTCGCCGGTAAACAGCACGACGATGTCGCGCTTGGGTTTGAACCCGGCCGCGCGGAGGTCGATCAGAGCCTGGGTGACGCCAGTGATGCCGTCCTTCATGTCGATCGTGCCGCGGCCGTAATAATAGCCGTCCTTTTCGGTCAGCACGAACGGATCGGTGGTCGAATCCTCGCGCTTGGCCTCAACCACGTCCATATGGCCCATGAGCAGGATCGGCCGTGCCTTGGGCGTGCCCGCCGCGCGCCAGCGGACGATCAGCGCGGCGGTGTCGTCTTCGCCGGTGGTCGCGCTGCCGGTGTGGTAGGGCATGACGTGGACGTCTGCGGCTGGGAAGCCAGCGGCGATATACTGGTCGGCTAGGTACTGGGTCATCGCCGGTGTCTGGTGGCGGCCGATGACCGTTGGCATGTTGACGATCTTTTCGAACATGGCGCGGGTCGCGGCGGCGCGGGCGGGAGACAGGGCCGGCGCGGCGGCGAGCGTGGGGGCGGCGGTGGCGGCGAGCAGGGCGGCGAGGAGAAGACGCATCGGGCGGTCACTTTCGTTAATGGATGGCGAAGATTAGCGCGTTCGGTGGGCTTGTCGATGGGGGCGGATTAGCCCGTTTGGCCGTGCCCTTCGGCCAGATAGTCAGCGCTTTGCATTTCTTCCAGCCGGCTGACAGTGCGCTGGAACTCGAACTGGCCGTCGCCGACGGGGTAGAGGCCGGCGGGTTCCGCGTTGGCGGCAGCGAGCAGCTTCACGCGCTGTTCGTAGAGCTGGTCGATCAGCGTCACGAACCGTGCCGCCTCGTTGCGCATCTCGGCCGTCATGACGGGGATGCCGACGATGAATACCGTGTGGAAATGGTGGGCGATGGCGAGATAGTCGGCCGCCCCGCGCGGCTCGCCGCACAACCGCTTGAACGAGAAGACGGCGACCCCCTTTAGGCTCTTGGGCACGTGGAGCGTGCGGCCACCGCTGACGTCGAGCGCTTCGATCGGGACATTGGCGCGGTCCTCGACCGGATAGTCGGTCAGGCGGAAGAAGGCGTCGCTGAGCGCGGCACTGGCGGCGGGGCCGTTGGGGACGTGCCAGGTCTCGACCCCCTGGAGGCGGTCGAGGCGGTAGTCGGTCGGGCCGTTGAGCGGGACGACCTCGAGCCGCGCCTGGAGCAGCGCGATGAACGGCACGAACAGCTCGCGGTTGAGGCCATCCTCGTAGAGGTCGGCGGGCGGGCGGTTCGAGGTGGTGACAAGCTTGACCCCCTCGTCGAGCAACGCGGTGAACAGTCGCGACATGATCATCGCGTCGGCGCTGTTGGTGACCATCATCTCGTCGAAGCAGAGAAATCTGACCTCGTCAGCGAGCTGCTTCGCGACCGCGATTACCGGGTCGCCTTCCTCGGTCGCGCGGGCGGCGCGGAGGCGCTGGTGGACGTCGAGCATGAACGGCGCGAAGTGGGTGCGGCGCTTGGGCGTAATCGCGATGTTGGCGAAGGCGAGGTCCATCAGCATCGACTTGCCGCGCCCGACCCCGCCCCACAGATAGACCCCCGCGCAGCTATCGTCGCGGCGTCTTGGAAAACGGCCAAACAAGCGGTCGAGCAGGCGCTGGGGGCGGGCGGCGGCGAACCGCTCGAGCGCGTCGACCGCGCGCGCCTGGTCGGCATCGGGTTTGAGCTCGCCCGCCGCGACCAGCGCGCGGTAGGCGGCGGCGAGCGGTCCGCTCACGTCCGGTCGCGAATGCGCTTCAGCGTGCCGGTGAAGCTGTGGGTCGGCTGCCCGCCCTGCTCGCAATGACCAGCCATGAAGACATGCCCGCCGCGCGTCTGCCCGACCATGCGAACGAAGGCGTCGAGCGGCTCGCCGGCCATCGTCCGCGCGATGAAGTGCGTCGCGCAATCGAGGGTGACGTAATGCCCCGGTTCGCGCCCGACGATCCGCCCGCCGGAAAAGATCGCCATGTCGATGAAGGTCATCACCGCACCGCCGTGAATCGACCCGCCGAAGTTGAGCATCAACGGCGTCGGGTGCATCCGCACCTGCACAACGCCGCCACCGGCATCGCGATAGTGAAGCGGTCCGATTGCGCTGGCGAAGCACCCAGCCGGGGTATCCCCCAAACCAAGCCAGCCTTCCCCGTCGAGATCGCTCAAGCCGCGCGCTCGGATTTTTGTCGGTCGCGACCCGTCAAGCGGCTCGCTCCTTGTCCGTCGCGACCCGTCAAGCGGCTCGCTCCGCGATCAGTTTCTTCGTCTCCGCGATTGCCTTGGCGGGGTTGAGACCCTTGGGGCAGGCGTTGGCGCAGTTCATGATCGTGTGGCAGCGATAAAGCCGGAACGGGTCCTCGAGCTGGTCGAGGCGCTCGCCGGTCATCTCGTCGCGGCTGTCGGCGAGCCAGCGATAGGCTTGCAACAGGATCGCCGGGCCGAGGAAGCGGTCGGCGTTCCACCAGTAGCTCGGACACGAGGTCGAGCAGCAGGCGCACAGGATGCACTCGTAGAGGCCATCGACCTTGGTGCGGTCCTCGGGGCTTTGCAGCCGCTCCTTGCCCGACGGCGGCGGCGACGCGCTTTTCAACCACGGCTGGATCGAGGCATATTGCGCGTAGAAATGGGTGAAGTCGGGGACGAGGTCCTTGATCACGTCCATGTGCGGCAAGGGCGTGATCCGCACTTCGCCCTTCAGATCCTCGATCGCGGTGGTGCAGGCGAGGCCATTCTTGCCCGCCATGTTCATCGAGCACGACCCGCAAATCCCCTCGCGGCACGAGCGGCGGAAGGTCAGCGTCGGATCCTGCTCATTCTTGATCTTGAGGAGCGCGTCGAGCACCATCGGCCCGCATTTGTCGAGGTCGATGGTGAAAATGTCGTAACGCGGGTTGGCGCCGCTCTCCGGGTCATAGCGATAGACTTTGAACGACTTCAGCCGCGCGCCCTGGTCGGGCCTATGGGCCATGCCCTTCTTGATGACGCTATTCTTGGGAAGCGTAAATTCGGCCACGGACGGCTCCTGCAGAGGTTAAGGGGCGGCTACCATGTGGGAAGCGGCGTTTCAAATAACTACTGGCCTTTCGTCGACCCGGGCTCGACCGGATCCATCAGCTTGCGGGTAAGATAGATCATCTCGAGCGCGTTGGTGCGAGCGGTCTGGCGCAGGTTGGCGCCGGCCGCGTGGCCGCCTTCGGTATTCTCGTAGAAGTAGAAGGGCAGCCCCATTTCCTCCATCCGCGCGGCGAACTTGCGCGCGTGTTGCGGGCCGACGCGGTCGTCCTTGGTGGTGGTGAAGATGAACGGCTGGGGATAGGCGACCCCCGTGCGCAAATTCTGGTAGGGCGAGGTCTTGTCCCAGAAGGCCCTCACCGCGGGATCGGTGACGCTGCCATATTCGCCTTCCCACGACGCGCCGGCGGCAATTTTCGAGATGCGAATCATGTCGAGCAGGGGAACGTCGATGATTACCGCGTTCCACAGCTCGGGGTGCTGGGTGAACTGGACCCCGGTCTGAAGTCCGCCGTTCGAGCCGCCGCTGATACCAAGGCGACGCGGGCTGGTGATCTTGCGCGATATGAGGTCGCGCCCGACCGCGGCGAAATCGTCGTAAACGATCTGCCGCTTCGTGCCCAAGCCGGCCTCGTGCCACTTGGGTCCGAACTCACCGCCACCGCGGATGTTGGCGAGGGCATAAACCCCGCCCTTTTCGAGCCACAGCTTGCCGTTGGTCGACGAGTAGCTCGGGGTCATGCTGACCTCGAACCCGCCATAAGCGTAGAGCAGGGTCGGGTTGTTGCCATTGAGCGGCATGTCGCGGCGGTGGACGAGGAAGTAGGGGATCCTGGTCCCGTCGGTCGACACCGCCTCATGCTGTTCGGCGACGAGGTTCGAGGCGTCGAACTTGGCCCCCTGGCGGCGGATCTCGCGCGCCGCGCCGGTCTTTGCGTCGGCCAGCCACTGCGATGGCGGGACGAGGAAGCTGGTCACGCCAAGTAACGCACGGTCGTCGCTGCGGTTGGTGTCGACGATTCCAAGCGTGCTGTTGGCGGGGAGTGCCAGCGCCCGGCGGGTCCAGCCGGTCGCGGTCGGGGTGAAGCGCAGCAGGCGGCCACTGACGTTGTCGAGCGTCGAGACGAGCAAGCTGCCTTTGGAGGCCGACGCCTCGACCATCGCCTCGCGCGGGCCGGCGGCGTAGACCAGCGTTGGCTTGAGGTGCGCGGGGTCGGCTTTCAGCTGCGCCAGCTCGACCGAGACCAGCGCGCCGGCGGGATAGGTGCGCGTTGTCGGGCGCCAGTCCTCGCGGATCTGGATGATGACCCGGCCGGCGACCATGTCGACCGGACCCGCCTTCGCTGGAATGGCGACGCGGCGTGGCCCCTTCGCGGTCAGGATCCAGGTCTCGGCGTTGAACGTGTCGAGCGGGCGGTCGATCACCGCGAGGGTACGGTTCTCGCCGTCGCGAAGAACGTTGGGAGTGACGCCATAGCCGCCGTCGCTGGGATCGCCGCGGTAAAGTTCGACCGCTGCCGACAATGGCTGGCCGCGCTTCAGGCGCTTGACAATGTAGGGGTAACCGGTGCGGCCGAGCTCGCCCGGCGCCCATTCGCGGCTGATCAGCAGGCTGTTTTCGTTTTCCCACGCAACGCGTTGCTTGCCCTTGGGCAGCATGAAGCCGCCGTCGACGAAGCGCCCGGTGGCGAGATCGAACTCGCGCACCGTGACCGCGTCCTCGCCGCCGTCGGACAATTCGATCAGGCAGCGCCGCTCGGCCGGGCGGGCGCAGCTTGCGCTCTTCCACACCCAGTTGGCCTTCTCGGATGCGGCAAGCGCGTCGAGGTCGAGTACGGTTTCCCACTTTGGCGCCGGCGCGGCGAAGTTCGCCACGCTGGTCCGCCGCCAGATGCCGCGGACATGGTCGGCGTCCTGCCAGAAATTATAGACCTGGCCGTTGATGAATCGTCCGCCGGGCAAGCGGTCCTTGGCCTCGGCGAGTTTCAGCGCTTCGGCGAAATAGGCGGCGTAGCGCGGATCGGCCTCAAGCGCGCCGGTAGTCCTGGCGTTATGCGCCTCGACCCATTGCATCGCCCGCGGCGAGGTAAATTCCTCGAGCCAGATATAGGGATCGTCGCCCCCCGCCTCAGCCGCCATCGCAGCACCGCCCAGCCCCAACGCCGAGGCGCCAATGATCATCGCCAAAATCGCCTTGCGCATATTCGCTCCCGTGACAGTCCCGGGAGCGTTGCCGAACCGTCGCGCGGGGTCAAGCGCCCGCCAACCGCGCCGCCCGGTCGCGCCAGCCGTCGGCGAGGAGCGCAATGGTCGAGAGGTCGTGCAACGCCGCCTGCTCGCCGCGATGCCCGCCGCCGATTAACAGGCGGAACATTCGCCACACCGACCAGTCCGGAAGCGGCCGTTCGACCAGCGCGATTGCGTCCCCGGCGGCCACTTCGCCCTCCTCGATCACGCGATAGTACCAGCCGGTGCGCGCAGTCGCGACCATCGCTTTGACAACGGCGTTCGTGGAGAGATGATGCGACTGCTTCCAGCACGGCTGGCGCCCCTGCGCGATTTCAACGAGCGCGGTGCCGAGACGGAAGCGGTCGCCGAGGCAGACGTCGGTCTCGTTCCACCCGCTGGTCGAGATATTCTCGCCGAACGCGCCCGGCGCGGCGAGACGCGGAAGATCGCCGAGCAAGCCCTGCCAGCCGGGATAATGATCGCGCGGATAGTGGTGGATCGCCTTGTCGCGCCCGCCGTGGTTGGCAAGGTCGGCCTGTTCATCGCCCTCGATCCCGAGGAAGCCGATGCGGTGCGGGCCGTCGACCGGTTGCTTGGCAATGGCGCTGGTGTCGCCTTCGGGGGTGAAACCGCGGACGGTCCCGGTCAACAGCGCATCGATCGTCGTTCGCATCGAATTGCCCCCGGCGCTGGTGCGGATACCGTCCCTTAACCCCGCCCGCGTTACACGACGAGCATGTCAGTTCATGCGTTAATCGTCCACGCTCTGTGGGGCCTTTTGTTCACCGCCCTGCCGTACACCATCGCGCGGCTGTGGCTGAAGCGCATCCGCCTCCAGCGCGCGCGCTATCAATCGGCTGAGCGCTCGGTCAGGCTGCAGATGCTGGCCGACGCCAGCCTCGACGCCCGCGCGCGCGGCGAGCGGTTCGTGCCGCCAGCCGGGTGGGACGCGTAGACAATTGATTAAAGGCCGATTCACGCACTCGGCAGAAGCGCGGAACGCTTACGCCAGCTTGTCGGCGTAGATCAGGCGGCCGTTGGCGAGGCGGCTCATCACGCGCCACTGGCTGGCCCGGCTGAACGCGAAGCATCCTTCCGAACGGCCGAGCTTGCCGAAATCGCGCGCGACATTGTCTTCAGCATACCACGCGTTGTGGATGACGATCGCGCGGCCTTCGGCGTTGTTGTTGCTCCAGTCGAGGCCCTGGACCTTCATCGAGGTGCCGTACTTGCCGTCGTAGGTATCGGCGGTGACGTAGGCGCCGTTCGAGCTCGCCTCCGAGCCGAACCGGTTCGAGAAGCGCTCGAGATAGCCCGAATGGTCGGGGTCGGAGCCGCGGCCATGGGCGACGCGGTGGCTTTCGACCTGGCCGCTCATCAGGTCGATGAGGTGGAACCGCGGCTCGGCCGAAGCAACCGAGAAATCGACGACGCCGATCACGTCGCGGTGCTGGATCCACGGCCGCGAATCGAGCGCGGCCTTGGCCTTGGCGAACAGGGTTGGGTCGATTCCAGCCGGCGCGGTGGTGAGCGCGGACTTCGGCGCGAACGGCGAAAGCGGGTCGGCGATGGGCGGCGGCGTGCGGAACACGAGCGCCGGAAGGCCGACGCTGCTTGCCGTCGACGAGAGCATCAAACCGCTCGCGCCGACCGCACCCAACCTCAACATTTCACGACGATTCAATGACATGCACGCCCTCCGGTGAAGCGAACCATATAGCATGGGAAAGCTTAATTCTCGATAAGCAGAGCAACCGAAACAGAGGCTTCATCGCGCGCAAGGCTCGATTCGTCGTAATCGATGGATCGTTATCCATCTTCATCGATTCGACCGCGATGACCGGGGATGGTTAGCAATTTCATGCGATTGCCCCTCCCACTTAGACCGCCTGCATGCCTTGAAGTTTACCGCCGGCGCTGCTAGTGGCCCGCGACTGTCGTGGGTCTTGCCCCCGGCAACCAATGTTCATTGGCATCGGCAAATGCGTTCCGCGAGACGGCGGGACGAGGCGCCGATGCTGCCCGGTTTCCTCAACACGAGAGGCCGGCTACGGAGTGAAGACGAGCTTTATGCAAATCATCGTTCGCGACAATAATGTCGACCAGGCGCTGCGGGCGCTCAAGAAGAAGCTGCAGCGCGAGGGCGTCTATCGCGAGATGAAGCTGCGCCGTCACTATGAGAAGCCATCGGAGCGCCGCGCTCGCGAACGTGCCGCCGCGATCCGTCGCGCCCGCAAGCTGGAGCGCAAGCGCGCCGAGCGCGAAGGCGTGCGCAGCTAGAGCCTGATCGTTCGAGTTGGAAGCGCTCCGCGCTTCTGCCGGAAGGTAAATCAGGCTCTGATCAGAAGTTCGGCTTCAACGCCGGTTTTGGCCCTCGGGCCGTCTCTCAAGCTGACGGGGCGTCGATGACGACGATTACCCAGGTTCCGATCCAGCCGCTCAAGCGTGGCAGCGTCACCAAGCTGTGGCTCGGCATTGCGCTGTTGGTCGCGGCGGCGTTGCTGTTCGCCTGGGCCGGTGCCGGGCGCATCGTCGGGGTCCGCGTCAAGACGGTCGAGGCCGGCAAGGGCGCGGTGATCGGCATCAACGACGGGGTGATCATCGACCTCGAGGGCCGGCTGCCCAACGGCACGGTGTTCGAGACCACCAAGGGCCGCGGTCCGGCGCCGATCCTCGTCGCGCAGACCATCCCCGGCTTTTCGCGCGCGCTACAGCAGATGCAGCCGGGCGGACGCTATACGGTCCATATCCCGGCCAAGCTCGCTTACGGCGCGACGCCGCCTCCGGGCAGCCCGATCCCGGCCGACAGCGATCTCGATTTCGATATTCATGTCCTGCAAGTCGTGCCGAACGCGGCGCTGATGGCGGGGCAATCCGGACCGGGGCCGGGCAGACCGCAACCGCGCTAGATCGGCTCGCCGGGTGCGGTCGGCGGCTCGCCGGCGCGCATCCGGCTCAATTCCTCCAGCGTGACCTTGATCGCCGCCAGCACCGGGTCGGCCAACAACAGCCCGATGAGACCGAACAACGCCCCCATCACGAGCTGCGCGGCGAGCACCAGCGCTGGGGCGAGGTCGACCGTCCGCCGGGCGATGTATGGCACGACCAGATAGCCGTCGACGTTCTGGACGAAGAAATAGACGAAGATCGCCCATAACCCCTCCCCGTTCCCCGCGCTGAACCCGACCGCGACCATCAGCACGCCCGAGACGATCGCGCCGATGTTGGGAAGGAAGGCGAGCAACCCGGTGATGAGCCCGAGCAGCGCCGCCATCGGCACCCCGCCGAGGCTGAGCATGGCAAAGGTGAACACGCCTTCGAATGCCATCCCGACCAGCCGCCCGCCGAGCAACCGGCGCAGCGTCGCGCCGACGCGGTTGGTGATGACGTAGAAGTAAGTCCGGTGGCGAAGCGGCAGCATCCACGCGACACCGCGGTCGTAGAGGCGCGGCTCGGCGGCGATGAAGATACCGATGACGACGATCAAGATGGCGCTGGTCAGGGCGCCGAGCGCGCTGCCGACGGCGCTGGTCAGCCGCCCGACCGAACCGGCGATCTGCTTGCCGATGTCGAAGGACTCGCCCTTGGGCAGCAGGCCAAGCCCGGTCGCCCAGCCGAGCAGCCGTTCGCCCTGGAGCGTCACCACCGCTCGCAAAGCCTCGGCCTGCGCGGCGAGGGTCGTCCCGGCGAACCAGCCGACCCAGCCGAGGAAGGCGATCGCGCCGATGATGACGATGCCCAGCCGCCAGCCGCGGCGGATCGGCAGCACCCGGCCAAGCAACCGCGTGCCACCGTCGAGCAGGACCGAGAATACCATCCCGCCGACGATCAGCATCAGCGGCTGGGCAAGCGTGATGATCCCGACGACAACCAGCGCCATCCCGATCCACACGCTCGCGCGCTTGAACTCGTCGCGGACGGCGGGGTCGCGGAATTCGGCCGGGCCCGGCCGCTCGATGTGCGGCTCGGGCGGCGGCGTGTCGGCGCTGACCGGCCCGAGCGCCACGGCCTAGCCTTTCGTCCCGCGCAGGCTGTCGCCGGCGCGTCCCGAGCGGAGCGACTGGAACCAGCTGATCGGGTTGAGCCAGCTTGCCCCACCGTCGAGCGAGAAAGTCAGGAATTCGGCGCGCCCGCCGATATTCTCCCACGGCACCGGGCCGCCGAGGCCATTGTCGGGCGGGCCGAGCGGAAACCGGCTGTCGGCGCTGCGATCGCGATTGTCGCCCATCAGGAAGACATGGTCGGCGGTCACGGTGACCGGGCCATAATCGTCGCCCGGGCTGCGGCCGAGGTCGACCGTGTCGTAGGTCGGGCCGTTCGGCAGCGTCTCGCGGACGATCGGCAGGCGGCAAAACTCGCGCCCGTCGCTCGTCTCGACGAGGTTGCCGGGGAACTGGTCGATGTTGCACGGCGCGTTGGGATCGACCGCGATCATCGCCGAGGGACGGACCTCGGATTTCACCGGGACATTGTTGATGATCAGCCGGCCGCCGCGCACTTCGATCGTGTCGCCGGGAAGGCCGATGACGCGCTTGATATAGTCGTCGCTCTGGCCCGGGGGGGTGACGATGACGACGTCGCCGCGCGTGGGCATGGTGCCGAGCAGGCGGCCGGTCCAGTGCGGCAAGACATGAAAACTGGGCGACACCCACGACCAGCCAAAGGGATATTTGCTGACCACCAGCCGGTCGCCCTTGAGCAGGATCGGCATCATCGATTCGGACGGGATGTAGAACGGCTTGGCAATGAAGCTGTGGAAACCGAGGACCGCAAGCAGCACCCAGGCGATGCCCTTGATCTCGCGCCATAAGGCGTTTTCTTTGGGCACGGCTGGAGGTGGCGCGGCTGGCGCCTCCGCCGAGGCCGACGGCTCGACGATTTCGGCCGGGTTGCTGTCGCTCATGCACACTCCAGTTTACGCGCGTAAAGAATGACGAACGCCTGCGCCCACGGATGGTCGTCGGTCATCGTCAAATGAACCTCGATCGCGTGGCCCGGCGGGGCGAGCGCGTCAAGCCGCGCCCTGGCGCCGCCGGTCAGCGCCAGCGTCGGCGCGCCCGAGGGGGCGTTGACCACGCCGATGTCCTTCATGAACACGCCGCGCTTGAAGCCGGTACCGACCGCCTTAGAGAAAGCTTCCTTGGCGGCGAAACGCTTGGCCAGCGTGCCGGCGCGGGTGAACGGGCGGCGCTCGGCCTTGGCGCGCTCGATGTCGGTGAACACGCGGTTGAGGAAGCGGTCACCGAAGCGGTCGAGCGACGCCTGGATCCGCTCGATATTGCACAGGTCGGAGCCGATGCCGATGATCAACGCGCCGCGTCCATCAGGCTGCGCATCCTCGCGACGCTCGCCTCGAGCCCGGTGAAGATCGCCTCGCCGATCAGGAAATGCCCGATGTTGAGTTCGGCGAGCTGCGGGATGGCGGCGATCGGCGCGACATTGTCGAATGTCAGCCCGTGCCCGGCGTGGGTCTCGATGCCGTTCTTGGCGGCGAGCGCGATGGCGTCGGCGATGCGCTTCAACTCGGTCGCCCGCTCATCGCCCGACGCATCGGCGAACCGCCCGGTGTGGAATTCGATCACCGGCGCAGCCAGGCGCAAGGCGGCGTCGATCTGCCGCTCGCTGGGTTCGATGAACAGGCTGACGCGGATCCCGGCGGCGGTGAGTTGTTCGACGAACGGGCGCAGCGCGTCGAACTGGCCGGCCGCGTCGAGCCCGCCCTCGGTCGTCCGCTCCTCGCGTTTTTCGGGGACGATGCACGCGGCGTGGGGGCGGTGGGCAAGCGCGATCGCGAGCATCTCGGGCGTCGCCGCCATCTCGAGGTTGAGCGGCAGCGCGATCCTGGCCATCAGCCGGTCGATGTCGGCGTCGGTGATGTGGCGCCGATCTTCGCGCAGGTGCGCGGTGATGCCGTCAGCCCCAGCGCGCGCGGCGGCCTCGGCAGCGCGCAGCGGATCGGGATGCGCCCCCCCGCGCGCATTACGGATGGTCGCGACATGGTCGATGTTGACGCCGAGGCGCAGGCGGTTGGTCATGCCGCTGCCCTGCTCCCCGGCTTGGTCGCCGGGATTGCGGCGAGCTCGGCCGGCAGGTCGTTCGCCGCGTAGGTCGGGACGTCGAGGCGGATCAGCGGGGTATAGGGGACGCCAAGCTCGACCTTGCCGTTAGAGCGGTCGACGAGGCTGGCCGCGCCGATCACCGTGCCGCCGGCCGCCTCGATCGCGGCGATCGCTTCGCGCGACGACAGGCCGGTGGTGACAACATCCTCTACCATTAACACCTTGGCGCCGGGGGTGAGCGCGAAGCCGCGGCGGAGGTGGAACACGCCATCGGGCCGCTCGACGAACATCGCCGGCTTGCCCAGCGCGCGTCCCATTTCGTGGCCGATGATGACCCCGCCCATTGCCGGCGCGACGACCGCGTCGACCGCGTCGCGAATATCGGCGGGGAGCCTGGCGGCGAGCGCGCGGGCGAGCCGCTCGGCCCGGGCGCCGTCCATCAGGACACGGGCGCATTGCAGGTAGCGCGGGCTGTGGAGCCCCGATGAAAGGATGAAATGGCCGTCGAGCAGCGCCTCGGCGGCGCGGAATTCGGCGATAATCTCGTCTTGCGTCATTTCGTCCGGTCGATCCTCGTTGCGCGGCGTCAATAAGCGAGGGCCCGGATCGCTTCAACCGCCTTGCCGGAAAGGGTTGCAAATCGCGCTGAACAGGCGCTTGAGGAACGCGAAGGCTGCGCCTAAAAGGCCGTCGATTTCACCGGCCCGCCTTCGTTCGGCGAGCCCTGCTTGCCGGAGTGATAATGAAGATTCTGGGGATTGCGATCGCGCTAGCCGCCGCTGGCCTGAGCCCGGCAGCGGCGCAAGCGCCCGCTGCGACCACGGCGGCGGCAGCGACGGCGGCGACGACCACGGCGGTCGATCCGCACGCCGGGCACACCATGCCGATGGCCACGGCGATGCCCGCCGGCCCCGCATTGGTCGCCCCGACTCCCGGTATCGGCCAGCCCGACGGGCGCATCGGCCTGCAGGACCAGGTTACCCCGATCGGTCAGGAAGCGGCAAACTTCCACGATCACTGGCTGCTTACCCTGTGCGTCGTGATCAGCCTGTTCGTGCTCGCGCTGCTCGCCTATGCGATGATCAAGTTCCGCCGCAGTGCGAACCCCGTCCCCTCGCGCAATTCGCACAACACGGTGCTCGAGGTGGTGTGGACGATCCTTCCCGTTCTTATTCTGGTGGCGATCGCGATCCCGTCGATCAAGCTGCTGCGCCACCAATATTCGCCGCCCAAGGCCGACGTGACGATCAAGGTCGTCGGCAACCAGTGGTACTGGACCTACAGTTACCCGGACAATGGCGGGTTCGAGGTCGTGTCGAACATGCTCAAGGAAGCCAAGGACGTGAAGCCCGGCGAGCGCTTCCGCACCGACACCGACGGCCCGCCGATGCTGGCGGTTGACGAGCGAATGGTGATACCGGTCGGCCGCACGGTCAAGTTTATCGTCACCGGCGCGGACGTGATCCACTCGTTCGCCGTTCCGGCCTTTTGGACCAAGATGGACGCGGTCCCGGGCCGGCTCAACGAAACCTGGGTCAAGGTCGACCGCCCCGGCGTCTATTTTGGCCAGTGCAGCGAACTGTGCGGCGCGCGCCACGGCTACATGCCGATCGCGGTCGAGGTCGTATCTGACGCCGACTATGCCAAGTGGGTTGCGGCAAAGGGCGGCAAGATGCCCGGCGTCGGCAAGCCCGCGACCGGCCCCGATGCTACTGCGGTCTCGCCACTGTCGCCGGGCGGCACCCCCGCCGTCGCCGCGCCACAGGTGGCTTCGGCGACCCCGGCCGTCGCGGTGATTGCGCTCGGCCAAGCAGGCAAATCAATCACCGCGCCCGGTCAGGGCACGATCACCAATAATCGCTAGGGCGTAGAGTCATGACCAGCACCACCGTTCCGACCATCGACGGGCACGCCCTGCCGCTCGACGCGCACGACGCGCACGACGCGCATCACGATGCCGACCACAAGCCGGCGTTCTTCGCGCGCTGGTTCATGTCGACCAATCACAAGGACATCGGCACACTCTACCTGATCTTCGCGATCACCGCGGGGGTCATCGGTGGCGCGATCTCGGGCATCATGCGCGCCGAGCTGATGCACCCGGGCATCCAGATCCTCAATCAGGCCTGGCCGCTCGGATCGGGCACGACCAACTTCGACGAGGCGCTCCACCACTGGAACGTGCTGATCACCGCGCACGGGCTGATCATGGTGTTCTTCATGGTCATGCCGGCGATGATCGGCGGGTTTGGCAACTG
This sequence comes from Sphingomonas sp., assembly GCF_025362505.1. Lineage (GTDB taxonomy): Bacteria > Pseudomonadota > Alphaproteobacteria > Sphingomonadales > Sphingomonadaceae > Sphingomicrobium. Next base: position 16,779 of record NZ_JANYGG010000058.1, read on the forward strand.
GTTCGTTCCGCTGATGATCGGCGCGCCCGACATGGCCTTCCCGCGGATGAACAACATCTCGTTCTGGCTGCTCGTCCCGGCGTTCATGCTGCTGCTCGGCTCGACCTTCGTTTCGGGCGGAACGGGCTTGGGGGCCGGCACCGGCTGGACGATCTATGCCCCGCTCAGCACCTCGGGCTCGGTCGGGCCGTCGGTCGACATGGCGATCTTCGCGCTCCACCTCGCCGGCGCGAGCTCGATTCTCGGCGCGATCAACTTCATCACCACCATCTTCAACATGCGCGCGCCGGGGATGACCCTGCACAAGATGCCGCTGTTTGTGTGGTCGATCCTGGTCACCGCCTTCCTGCTGCTGCTCGCGCTGCCGGTCCTCGCCGGCGCGATCACCATGCTGCTGACCGACCGCAACTTCGGCACCGCCTTCTTCGACGCCAGCGGCGGCGGCAACCCGATCCTGTTCGAACATCTGTTCTGGTTCTTCGGCCATCCCGAGGTCTACATCATGATCCTGCCGGGCTTCGGCATGGTCAGCCAGGTGATCGCGACGTTCAGCCGCAAGCCGGTGTTCGGCTATCTCGGCATGGCCTATGCAATGGTCGCGATCGGCGTCGTCGGGTTCGTCGTTTGGGCCCACCACATGTTCACCACCGGGCTCGACGTGAACACCAAGATGTATTTCACCGCCGCGACGATGATCATCGCGGTGCCGACGGGCGTGAAGATCTTCAGCTGGATCGCAACGATGTGGGGCGGTTCGATCAGCTTCGAGACGCCGATGCTGTTCGCGATCGGGTTCATCTTCCTGTTCACCGTCGGCGGCGTGACCGGGGTCGTGCTGGCGAACGGCGGCGTCGACACCTACATGCAGGACACTTATTACGTGGTCGCGCACTTCCACTATGTGCTCAGCCTCGGCGCGGTGTTTACGCTGTTCGCGGGCTTCTATTACTGGTTCCCGAAGATGTCGGGGAAAATGCTCAACGAGCCGCTCGGCAAGTTGCACTTCTTCCTGATGTTCATCGGCGTGAATATCATCTTCTTCCCGCAGCATTTCCTCGGGCTCGACGGCATGCCGCGGCGCATCCCCGACTACACCCCGGCGTTCGAGAAGTGGAACATCGTCTCGACCTATGGCTACATGGTCACCATCGCGGGCATGGCGGTGTTCTTCGTCAACCTGTTCTGGTCGCTGGCGGCGGGCAAGAAGGCCGGCGACAACCCGTGGGGCGAAGGCGCGACAACGCTCGAGTGGACGCTCCCCAGCCCGCCGCCGTACCACCAGTTCGAGACCCTGCCCAAGATCGACTAAGCTTGAGGCGCACACGAATAAGGGCGGTCTTGCGAAGGCAAGGCCGGCTTATTCGTTGAGCCGCCGAAAGGCGGCCGACCTGCAGCAAAGTTGACAGGATCGACGTCACGGGATTTACTTCCGTGAGGGCGCTGCGCGTATAGGCACTTCTCACCCTAAGCGGACATTCGGCGCGACCCATTGCCATCGTTAGCCCACCGCCTACAAGACGCGGATGAGACCCTCGTTGGTTGCCTTCCTGCTCTCGCTAACCGGCTGTTCCCCGACTCTTCCGCTGAGCTGCACTCTGACTGACTATGATTGCAATCTCCGGGCCTATCAGCAGCAAATAGATCTGCGGCCACCTCGCTTCGAGAAAGCATCTCGTCTTGCTCGTGACGAGTGGCTGAGCCGCAACGTTGGGCACGTCGTTCGGGAGAGCGACGATTACGAAGCCTCATCCTACTTGAGAGTGCTCGCAGCCTATCCGATGCGCACGAGGCGAACGCTCTGCGCAGACCAGCACATTAAGGCCGCGCTTCAGCAGCGGGGAGCGCTAATTCGATCGCCCGAAAGCGAGGAATACGCGAGAATCCTCCAAGAGGTTGGCTGCTAAGCAATGTCCACTATCCACCCATAGCGGACATTGCAGAAAACACTGTCCTACAGCCCATGACCCGTGCCAACATGACTGCGCTCTTTCACAGCGTCGGTCAGCCTTATCCACCCAGCGGAACCGCACCTCGGCAAACATCGTCACGAGCGCGAACATGTGTGAACATTCGCATCTTTCTTCCCGCAACACTTCCGCGAAATCGCCCCCATCACCGTGAACATTGTGAACATTCGCGTTCCGCTGACCTACTTGACCCGTCCCATTCGCACGATCTTCACCGCCGGCTCTAGCATCTGCCCCTTCATCGCGCCCACCCCCTTCGTCTGGGAAATCGGGTCGCGGAAGATCTTGTCGGCAATGTCCATTCCCTCGACGACATGCCCAAACGCCGCGAATCCCGGATCGGTCGCGCTCGCGTCGAACGCCAATATGTCCTCGGTCATGATGAAGAAGTCGCTCTGCGCGCTCCCCGGCTCGAGCCGCGCCATCGCGAGCGTTCCGCGAACATTGTGCAACCCGGTCTTCGACGTCGGCTCATGCGCCACCGGCTTGAACAGCAGCTTGACGTCCGACGTAATCCCGCCCTGGATCAGCCCGCCCTTGTCATAGGGCATCGCGCGATAGAAGCTCTGGCCGTCGTAGCGGCGGGCGTCGACATAACGCAGGAAGTTGGCGACCGTCAGCGGCGCGCGGCCGCGGTCGAGCGCGACGGTGATGCGACCCTCGCCAGTCTCGATCGCGACCTTGACCAGATCCTCTTGCAGCGTGGCGGCGAGCGGCACCGGAGCCACCGTCGGCACCTGCAAGGTGACGGGAAGCGCAGCGAGCGCGGCGATGAGGGCGAATCGGCCAAGCATTTCCGCAGGCTAGCAAAGACGCCGCCCCGCGCAATGACCCCGACGCGGCTCTTTCCACCTTGGCGACATGCTTCTATGACGCGGGTGTGACCAGTGCCGACCTGACGAATCCCCCCGCGACCGAGGGTTTGACGACCGATTGGCGCGACCTCCTCGCGCTGACCAAGCCGCGCGTCATGACGCTGGTCGTGTTCACCGGATTGTGCGGAATGCTCGCCGCGCCGGTGCGGCTGCCGCTGGTGCTCGGCTTCACCGCTATCCTGTGCATCGCATTGGGTGCGGGCGCCGCCGCCGCGTTGAACCAATGGTATGAGAGCGACCTCGACGCCAAGATGAAGCGCACCGCCGCCCGCCCACTCCCCGCCGGGCGGATGGACCGCCAGACCGCGCTCCACTTCGCGGTCGGGCTCGGCGCCTTTTCGGTGCTGCTGATGGGCCTTGCGACCAACGCGCTCGCCGCCGGCATCCTGGCGTTGTCGATCCTGTTTTACGTGCTGGTCTACACGGTTTGGCTAAAGCGCCGGACCGCGCAGAACATCGTCATCGGCGGTGCTGCGGGCGCCTTCCCGCCGCTGATCGGCTGGGCCGCGGCGACGGGCGACGTGACGCTGCTCCCGGTGCTGCTGTTCGCGATTATCTTCCTGTGGACACCGCCGCACTTCTGGGCGCTGTCGCTGTTCATCAAGAGCGATTACGCCGCCGCCGGGGTGCCGATGCTGCCGGTGACGGCGGGGCTGAAGACGACCCGCCGCCATGTCGCGCTCTACACGCTGCCGATGATCGTCGCGGCGGTGGCGCCGTGGCCGCTCGGGCTGACCGGGGCAATCTACGGTGTGTCGGCGGTGGTGCTGAGCGCGCTGTTCCTCGTTCTGGCGCTGCGCGTCCTTGCCAACGATGCGACCGATCCGGCGGCGATGCGCCCCGAGAAAAACCTGTTCGCCTATTCGATCGTCTACCTGTTCGCCCTGTTCGGGGCCTTGGTCGCCGATCGATTGCTGCTCATTGGGGGGTGAGGAAATGGTCAACGAAACCGCGGACGAAGTGCGCGCGCGCCACGCCAAGCAAGCCGAGATGCTGAAGGCGCGCATGATCCGGCCCGAGGACGCGATACGCAAACGCCAGCACGAGCGGTCGATGATCACCGCGCTGCTGCTCGGCGGGTTCGTCGTGCTGGTGTTCGCGATCTCGATCGCCAAGATCAAGCTCAATTGGTGACCGCCCGCGCCGCCTCGCTCGACGCCCGCAACCGTCGGGTCGCGCTCTATGCCGCGCTGGTCGTCGCGGCGATGGTCGGGCTCGCCTTCGCCTCGGCGCCGCTTTACCGCCTGTTCTGCGAGGCGACGGGGTTCGACGGGACAACCGGCCGCGCGGCGACTGCTCCCGGCGCAGTGGCGGGCCAAGTCGGGGTGCGGTTCGATGCCAATATCGACCAAAGGCTCGCGTGGCGGTTCGAGCCCGAGCAGGAACGCGTGGTGGTCAAGCCCGGCGCGAAGACCCAGATCTTCTATTCGGCGACCAACCTTACCGCGCGCGTCACGACCGGCCAGGCGGTGTTCAACGTCACCCCGACCCAGGCGGGCAAATATTTCAGCAAGATCGCCTGCTTTTGTTTCTCCGAGCAGACGCTCAAACCCGGCGAACATGTCCGCATGCCGGTGGTGTTCTTTGTCGATCCCAAGCTGCGCACCGACCCCGATACGCGCGACATCGACGAAATCACGCTGAGCTACACATTTTACCCGGTGGAAACTCCGGCTTCGGCCCGCTAGAGGCGAAGCAGCGAAGACTAAGGGATCACGACGCATGGCCGGCACCAAGAACCACGACTATCACATCCTCGAGCCCGACCCCTGGCCGATTATCGGCGCCTTTTCGGCGCTGGCGCTGTTCGGCGGGGCTGTGATGTGGATGCACGCCAATCCCTATGGCAAGTTCATCAGCCTTGCCGGGCTGACGATGGTGCTGGTGACCATGTACAACTGGTGGTCAAATACCATCAAGGAAGCGCACGCCGGCGACCATACCCCGGTCGTGTCGCTCCACCTGCGCTACGGGATGATCCTGTTCATCGCGTCCGAAGTGATGTTCTTCGTCGCCTGGTTCTGGGCCTTCTTCGACGCCGCGCTATTCCCGAGCGCGGTCGACGCGGTCGGGGGCCATTGGCCGCCAAAGGGCATCGAGGTGCTCGACCCGTTCGCCTTTCCGCTACTCAACACGCTGATCCTGCTGTGCTCAGGCACGACCGTGACCTGGGCGCACCACGCTCTGATCCACGGCGACCGCAAGGGGTTAAAGCTCGGGCTGATGGCGACGATCGTGCTCGGCCTCGTCTTCACCTCCATCCAGGCGTGGGAATATGCCCATGCGCCATTCGCCTTCAAGGGCAGCATCTACGGCTCGACCTTCTTCATGGCGACGGGTTTCCACGGTTTCCACGTCATCGTCGGCACCATCTTCCTGATCGTTTGCCTGATCCGCGCCAACAAGGGCGACTTTACCCCGAAGCAGCATTTCGGGTTCGAGGCCGCCGCCTGGTACTGGCACTTCGTCGACGTGGTGTGGCTGTTCCTGTTCGTCTCGATCTACGTCTGGGGCGGCTGGGGCGCGCCGATTCACGGTTGACGCATCGAGCACCGACCCGCGTCGCCGCCGCGCTCCAGGGGCTGTGTCCGAGGTGCGGCGCGCGCGACCTGTTCGCCGGGCCGGTGGCGTTCGCCCCAGCCTGCGCCCGGTGCGGGCTCGACTTTGCGGCGTTCAATGTCGGTGACGGAGCGGCGGCGTTCCTCATCCTGATCGTGGGCGCGATCCTGGTGATCGGCGCGATCACGCTCGAGCTGTCGCAGAGCCCGCCTTACTGGGTGCATATCATCTGGGTCCCGATCGGCATTACGCTGACGGTCGGCGGGTTGCGGATCGCAAAGGCACTGCTGATATTCCAGGAATATTCCAACCGCGCCCGCGAAGGAAAGATCGTCGAATGAGTGCCCTTGCTCCCCGCCGCCTGCCGCTGGTCCCGACGATCGTCGTCGGCCTCGCCGTGGCGACGATGATCTGGCTCGGCATCTGGCAGTTGCAGCGCGCGCAGTGGAAAGAGGCGCTGATCGCGCGCTATGCGCAGGCGTCGAAGCTCCCGCCGATCGCGTTCCCGACGATCCCCACCGACAGCAGGAACCTACCGCTCTACCGCTACGCCACCGGCAATTGCCTCGAGGTTGTCGGCCGCCGCACCGTCGCAGGCACGAACAAGGGCGGCGAGCCCGGCTTCGCCCACGTCGCCGACTGTCGCACCGGCGCCGAAGGACCAGGTATGGCGGTCGTCATCGGCTGGTCGAAGAACCCCACGGCCGGCGCCAGCTGGAAGGGCGGGCCGGTCAGCGGGATCATCGGCCCCGACGCGGTGTCGCGGATGCACCTCGTCGCCGACGGGGCCTCGGCGGGGCTCGAGCCCGCCGCGCCGCCGAGCGTCACATCGATCCCCAACAATCATCGCAGTTATGCGGTGCAATGGTTCCTGTTCGCCGGGGTCGCGCTGGTCATCTACCTCATCGCGCTGCGCCGCCTCCCGCCGCGCAAGCCCGACGAGCCCGCTGCATTATGAGTGCCGCGCTCCACCGCCTCGCCAATGGCGTAACCGTCGCGGTCGACCCGATGCCTGGCGCGCAGTCGGCCTCGGTCGGGCTCTACACCAGCGTCGGATCGCGCTCCGAGCCTGAGGCGCTCGGCGGCCTCGCCCACCTTGTCGAGCATATGGTGTTCAAGGGCGCCGGGAGCCGCGACGCGCGCGGCATTGCCGAAGCGATCGAGGACGTCGGCGGCTCGCTCAACGCGTGGACCGCGCGCGACCAGACGGTCTTCCACGCGCGCATCCTGGGCCCCGACGTGCCGCTGGCGCTCGAACTGATCGCCGACCTCGTCCGCGCGCCCACGTTGGACGACGCTGAACTCGAACGCGAGAAGCTGGTCATCCTGTCCGAACTGGGCGAGGCGCTCGACCAGCCCGACGACCTCATCCACGACCATCTGTTCGAAGCGATGTTCGCCCGCCAGCCACTCGCCCGCCCGGTGCTCGGCCGCGAGCCGACCATCCGCGCCGCGACCGTGGCCGACTGCCGGACCTGGCTGACCCGCGAATATCGCCCCGAGCGGATCGTCATCGCGGCGAGTGGCGCGGTCGATCCGGAAGCCGTCGTCGGGCTTGCCGAACGTCTGTTCGGTGACCTCGCGCCGGGTGTGACACCGCTAGTCGAGCCGGCCCGCTTCAGCGGCGGCACCCGCCACGACCGCCGCTCGTTCGAGCAGGCCCACTGGGCGTTCGCGCTGCCCGGAGTCGCCGCCGATGCGCCCGCCGCGCCGGCGCTGTCGCTGTTCACCCACGCGGTCGGCGGGGGCATGTCATCGCGCCTGTTCCAGAAGCTGCGCGAGGAGCGCGGGCTCGCTTATTCGGTCTACGCCTGGGGCCAAGGGTTCGCCGAGACGGGGTTCTTCGCGGTCAATTGCGCGACCGACCGCGCCAACGCCGGCGAAGCGATGGCGCTCGCCCGCGACATCGTCGCGCGTGCCGCCGAGGACCTCTCGCAAGCCGAACTCGCCCGCGCCCGCGCCCAGCTCGAGGCCGGCCTGCTGATGAGCCTCGAGACGGTGCAGGGCCGCGCCGACCAGATGGCGCGCTCGATCGAGGTGTTCGGGCGGATCATGACGCCCGAGGAAATGGTCGCCGAACTGCGCGAGGTCGACCTCGCCGCCGCGCGCGCCGCCGGGGCAGCGCTCCACGCCGGCCCGGTCGCGATCGCGTCGATCGGCAGCAAGCTCGCGCTCGCGGCGTAGGACCCAGGCGATGCTACTCGACACGATCGTCGCCGAGCCGTGGGCCGACTTCGGGCTGATCGACTGCGGTCACGGCCGCAAATATGAGCGCTATGGACCGGTCCGCGTCGTCCGCCCCGAACCGCAGGCGATGTGGGCCCCGGCGACAACCGACTGGGACCCCGACGCGACCTTCGTTCCCGGCTCGGACGAGGAGGGCGGCGGGCGCTGGATCCAGCATCGTCCCGTCCCCGCCAGCTGGCCGCTGGTACGCGGCAACGTGCGCTTCAACGCGTCCCTCACCCCCTTCCGCCACCTCGGATTCTTCCCCGACATGGCGCCGCAATGGGACTGGATGCAGGCCCGCGCGAACGACGCCGAGATCCTCAACCTGTTCGGCTACACCGGGGTCGGCACGCTGCTGCTGAGCGAGGCCGGCGGGCGCCTCGTCCATGTCGACGCATCGAAGAAGTCGGTCGAGGGCGGCCGCGCCAACGCCGCGCTGTCGGGCCTCGCCGAGCGGCCGATCCGCTGGATCGTCGACGACGCAGCCAAGTTCACCGCGCGCGAGGTCCGCCGCGGCCGCCGCTACGACGGTATATTGCTTGACCCGCCCAAGTTCGGCCGCGGTCCCGAGGGCGAGATGTGGCGGCTCGAGGAGCATCTCGCCTTCCTCCTCGCCGATTGCCGCCGGCTGCTCGACGCCGAATCGCGCTTCCTCGTCCTCACGGTGTACGCGGTGCGGATGTCGGCGCTGGCGATCGGCGAATTGCTCGGCCAGCTCGTCGCCGACTTGGGGGGCAAGGTCGAGGTCGGTGAAATGGCCGTCCGCGAGGAATCACGCGCGTTGTTGCTGCCGACGGCGATTTTTGCTCGCTGGAGCCGGGACTAGAGTCTGTTTCGGCTTCGCCGGTTCTGCACCAGCCCGCACCCGCCATTAGCCAGAATGCCTGGGGGGCATCCTGGGTTTTGGCCCGGCCAACCCATAAGATACACTGAGTGGGTTGGCCGGGCCATTCTATCCCAATGTCCCCCGGACATTCGGCGAAGGCGGGTGCGGGCTGGTGCAGTTCTCCTACAAAGACTCTAAGTCCGCGCCGCCCGGATCGCGGCGCCTGCGACGAACGGCGCACCGGCGACCAGCAACAGCGACACCGCACCTTCGAGCATCAAGGCCGATCCCCCGCCTTCCCCGCTCGCCGCCGCACCGAAGATCAGCAGCGGCATGGCTAGCGGCAACAATAGCAATCCGGCCAGCGCCCCGGCGCGCGGCAATCCGGTGGTCAGCGCTGCGACTGCGACCGCCAGCGCGGCGAGCCCCGGCGTGCCGATCGCCAGTGTTGTCAGCGCCCGCCCGAGCGCCGCCCCGTCAAGCCCGAGCAACAGCGACCCCGGCAGCGCCGCGAACAGCAGCAGCGGCCCAAACGCCAGCCAGTGGCCGGCGATCTTCGCCGCCGCGATGGTCTCCTCGGCGACCCCGCGCAGGGCGAGCTGGTCGAGCACCCCGTCGGCGCGGTCGGGCTCGACCAGCCGCTCGATCGGCAGCAGCGCGGCGGTCAGCGCCGCGATCCATAACGCGCCCCCGCCGATCCGCCCGAGCAGGCGCGCATCTGGCCCGACCGCGAACGGCACCAGCGCGGTAACGATCAGGAAGAAAGCGACCGGCAGCCACGCCGCCCCGCTGAGCGCGCGCCGCACGTCGCGAGCGATCAGCGCACCAATCACCGGCCCAGCGCCAGTTCGCGCCACTCGCCGCCGAGCGCGACATGACTCGCCGCCAGCACCCCGCCACCGTCAGCACGATGAACCGCGATAGCCGCCTCGAGCCGCGCGGTACCGTCCGTGTCGAGCCCGCTCAGCGGTTCGTCGAGCAGCCACAGCCGAGCCCCGCTCGCGACGACCCGCGCCAGCCGAGCGCGCCGCGCCTGTCCGGTCGACAGCAGCCGCACCGGGACCGGCGCGAGCCGGGTCAGCCCGAACGCCTCCAGCGCGTCGGGCAGCCGCCCCTCCCCGTCATCGAGCCGCGCCCACCAGCCGAGCGCCTCGCCCAGCGTCCGTTCGCGGTCGAGCGTCAGCGCTTCGTCGGCCAGCGCCAAGGTCGCACCGCGATCGATCCGTCCCGCGCTCGGCGTCAGGAGCCCCGCCGCGAGCCGCAGCAAGCTCGATTTGCCGCACCCGTTGGGCCCGGTAACATGCACCACCTCGCCCGCCCCGATGGCGAGATCGAGCCCGTCGAACAGCAATCGCCCGCCGCGTACACACGCCACCCGCTCGAACGCGAGCAAACTCACTCGCCCTCCTCGATCGCATGCATGTCGTCGTCGCTCAGCCCGAAATGATGGCCGACCTCATGGATGACAATGTGATGGACCAGCGTCTCGAACCGCTCGCCCTCTTCGACCCATTCGTCGAGGATCGCGCGGCGGTAGAGGGTGATCCGGTCGGGCATCGCGCCCGGCGCGGCGCTTTCCTTGTCGCCGATCGGCACCCCTTCATAAAGGCCGGTCAGGTCGAGCGGATGGTCGATCCCGAGCACCGCCAGCGTCGCCTCGTCGGCCAGTTCCTCGACCCGCACGACGATCTCGCCGAGGTGTCGCCCGAACAGGTCCGGCAGCGCCGCGAGGGTTGCGCGCGCGATCGCCGCGATCTCGTTCGCCGAAGGGGGAGTGTCGAAGCGTCGCGCCATCGCCCCGCCATAGGGGCGACGCGCCGTAACGGGCAACCTTGCCGTTCCGCCGCCCGCGCTCTAGAGCCGCCCGGTCCAGTGCATGCGGAGCGGTGGCCGAGTGGTCGAAGGCGCTCGCCTGGAAAGTGAGTATACGTCAAAAGCGTATCGTGGGTTCGAATCCCACCCGCTCCGCCATCCAGTCCTAAGTTATTGGTTTAACAGAGAACTTACCCATTTTTGCCGCGATTTTGCGCGTTTCCTGTTTTCTTCGGTACTGCTGAGAGTCCGCTGCGAACTGGGAATACGCAATTTCGTGGTATTTTCTCTGTTGGGATCCGGTCTGGTACCGAATGGATTTTGATGGATTCCATATCAAAAGTTCGAATCCATCTCGCCCCGCCAAGCAGTCTCAGCAATGAAAACCGTTTGAGATTTTCTGCCCGTATCGGCGCGTCGAAGCGCGCTTGCCGGGTAAAAATCCGTACTGGAGAGGATCAATTTTCCGCCTACATCGGAGAGGTTTTCTGACAGTTTCTCTGAACGGTTCGCTGAAGGTACGAAATGGTAAAAACCCCGGTCACGTTATGAACCACAAATGCTTTTTGCTGACGTAATTTGTCGGACAAAAACACCGGAAATCTGTCGTTATCTTGCCATCGCGCGAGAAGAATCTGTTTTCAAAACGAGCCAAACGTGACCGAGGTTTATTCCTGTAAAAACCGGGTTCAGGGATCGCCTTGAGATGCAACTGGAACGATACTCAACTATTTTAGTTGGGTATCGTTCCAGTTGCCCTAAAGAGAGTTTCGGCGCTCGGGATAGGCGGGAGGGGGTTTCGCGAGTGAGATTCTCCGAGATTGCCATTTTGCGGGTACGCTTTGACAGATTTTGGGGACTGACCGGAAAGGCAGCTTCGCAGACGCGAAAACAGGATAGCCGCCATTCTCAACCGCAGGAATGCCGTGTCGGCATACGACCAGAGCCGGTCACCCACATTGGCCACCAAAAACGTCTGCTCCAGACAAAAGCTGCCGATGGGGCCCACCGATGCGGACCGTCAGCAAAGCGCCGTAAGATCGGTCGCGCGTTTAGGAGATCTAGAATCCTGAAAGCTGTCATCTCGCGGCGTGTAACGACGGAATGTATGTGCACCCCCCAACACGTGCCAAGTATGCTAAACGTCGTCCGGGACGATGCCGAATTGTTGCAGCCCACTCGAGATACTTGCCGTGCAGAAAGCGCCTGAAGGTGAGAGCAATGAAAGTTGTCAGCGGCGGTCAAACTTCCCGGCATGTATATTACGTCGGCAGCTTGTAGCCGCCGTGACTATCCCTTAAAGTTGAATCATGGAGTATGAAATCGAATTCCATCCGGTAGGCGATGCGTCTAAGGCGGGGGATGCGATTTCGCTGCGGTACTGGGACGGCACAAACCACCAGATCATCATCGTTGATGGCGGGACCGATACGGCCGGCGAGGTTTTAGTTGAACATATTCGGCTCCATTATGGAGCGGACACACATATTAGCCACGTCATAAATACGCACCCAGACACGGACCATGCATGCGGACTTCGCGCGGTTCTCAAGAACTTCTCGGTCGGCACGCTTTGGCTGCATGGAGTATGGCATCACGCAGAAGAGATGCTCCCCTATTTCTCTGACCCCCGATGGACTGTGGGTGGATTGGAGAAGGCCATCAGGAAAAACTATGGCGTCATTAGCGAGCTGCTCGATTTAGCCGCTGAAAAGAACATACCCGTCTATGAGCCTTTCCAAGGAACACAGATCGGACCTCTAACAGTTTTGTCACCATCCCGGTGGAGCTACCTTCGACTGGTGCCGCAGTTTCGCAAGACACCGGCAGCTAACACGAATGCTCTCGAAGCTGACAACATGCTCCTTCAAAGTGGTGGCATCGCTTCCTGGATCGCGCGAGCGTTGGCGGGCGCTATGTCGTGGATCACGGAAGACTGGAGCATTGAGCTGCTGAAGGAGAACCCCGTGACTGCCGCGGAGAATGAGACGAGCACCGTTCTGTTCGGCCGGTTTGGTGACGCGCGCATATTGCTGACCGGCGATGCAGGTGCGAACGCGTTGAGTTGGTCAATCCAATTTGCGAGCAATCAAGGGCTGCCGATCTTTCAGCCCACCTTAATGCAAGTGCCGCATCATGGTAGCAGGAGCAACGTTAGTCCCTCAGTTCTAAACGAGCTGCTTGGCCCGCCTCAGACTGAAGGCAGCCCGGCTCGGGGCGTCGCGGTGGTGTCGGCCCCTAAAGATGACACCACGCACCCCCGCAACATGGTCATGAACGCCTTTCTGAGGCGGGGCTACCCTGTGAACAAAACGCAAGGGGCATACTATCGGCAATTTTCTGCTGGATACCCCAGGCGTACAAATGAGGTAGCGGCGCAGCCATTTGAATGGTTTCATCAGGTCGAGAATTATGATTGACCTGACACAACTGTTCGACCCCTACAGTCGGCAAGCCCGACTTTATCCGGCGCTCCTCACGCTGGCCCCGCTCATCGCAGTCGCACTTTCCATTTGGCCGACGCTCGGCGGCAGCGCGTGGGCAGGCACGCTTGCAGCGTTGGCTGCAGGCCTGGGAGTCCTGTTCCTGTTGACCGAGATTGCGCGATCGCGTGGAAAGCGACTGGAACCGATATTGCTCACTGAATGGGGTGGCTGGCCCACGACAATATGGTTACGTCATTCAAGCGGTCTCTTTTCAGCGAATACCCTCGCGCGCTACCATACCTTTTTAGCCAGTTCTGTGCCGGCCTTGACAATCCCGAATGCCGCCGAGGAAGCGACCGACCCTGGTTCTGCGGACGCCGTTTATGCATCAGCGGGGCATTGTCAGACCAAATG
>NZ_JANYGG010000078.1 GCF_025362505.1 Sphingomonas sp.
TCAACAAGATGGACAAGATCGGCGCCGACTTCGAAATGTGCCTGCGCACCATCCGCGAGCGCCTGGGCGTGAAGGCCGTCCCGATCCAGCTGCCGATCGGCTCGGAAACCAATCTCAAGGGCATCGTCGACCTGGTCCGCATGAAGGCCGTGGTCTGGGACAGCGAAGGCCTCGGCGCGAACTATCACGACGAAGAGATCCCCGCCGACATGCTGACCGCGTGCCAGGAAGCGCGCCACTACATGATCGAAAATTCGGTCGAGCTCGATGACGAGGCCATGGAAGCCTACCTGTCGGGCGAAGAGCCGTCGGTCGACGTCATCAAGAAGTGCCTGCGCAAGGCCGTCTTGACCGGCGCCTTCTATCCGATCCTCGCCGGCTCGGCGTTCAAGAACAAGGGCGTCCAGCCGCTGCTCGACGGCGTCGTCGACTATCTGCCGTCACCGCTCGACATCCCGGCGGTCGAAGGCCTCAAGATGGACGGCGTGACGACCGACGCGCGTGCGCCTGCCGACGACGCGCCCTTCTCGGCGCTGGCGTTCAAGATCATGAACGATCCGTTCGTCGGCACGCTGACCTTCGCGCGCATTTATTCGGGTACGCTCGAAACCGCGTCGCAGGTGATGAACAGCGTCAAGGACAAGAAGGAAAAGGTCGGTCGCATGCTTTTGATGCATGCCAATGACCGCGAGGACATCCAGATCGCTTACGCCGGCGACATCGTCGCGCTGGCGGGCCTCAAGGACACCACCACCGGCGAGACGCTGTGCGCGATCAACGCGCCGATCATCCTCGAGCGGATGGAGTTTCCGGACCCCGTCATCGAGGTCGCGGTCGAGCCCAAGACCAAAGCCGACCAGGAGAAAATGGGCATCGCGCTCAATCGTCTGGCTCGCGAGGACCCGTCGTTCCGCGTCACTACGGACCATGAATCGGGCCAGACGATCATCAAGGGGATGGGCGAGCTCCACCTCGAAATCCTCGTCGACCGGATGAAACGCGAATTCAAGGTCGAGGCCAATGTCGGCGCGCCGCAGGTCGCCTATCGCGAATATCTGGCGAAGCCGGTCGAGCTGACCTATACCCACAAGAAGCAGTCGGGCGGATCGGGCCAGTTCGCCGAAATCCGCATCAACGTCGTCCCCGGCGAGCGTGGATCGGGCTTCATCTTCAAGGACATCGTCAAGGGCGGCAACGTCCCGAAGGAATTTATTCCCTCGGTTGAAAAGGGCATGCGCGAGACCGCCGAGACCGGGTCGCTGATCGGCTTCCCGATCATCGACTTCGCGGTCGAGCTGACTGACGGCAAGTATCACGACGTCGACTCGTCGGCGCTGGCGTTCGAAATCTGTGCCCGCGGCGCGATGCGCGAAGCGGCGCAGAAGGCTGGCATCAAGCTGCTCGAGCCGATCATGAAGGTCGAAGTCGTCACCCCCGAGGATTATCTCGGCGACGTCATCGGCGACCTCAACAGCCGTCGTGGCCAGATCCAGGGCACCGACACACGCGGCAACGCGCAAGCGGTCGAAGCGATCGTGCCGCTCGCCAACATGTTCGGTTACGTCAACCAGTTGCGCTCGTTCACGCAGGGGCGGGCGCAATATTCGATGCAGTTCAGCCACTATGACGAAGTCCCGGCGAACGTCGCGGACGAGGTCAAGGCGAAGCTGGCGTAACCGAAAATTAGAGGCTATGGGCGCGCTCGCACTGGGCAGCCGCCCCAATTTTCAAACGGTGAAGAGGTTATCATGGGTAAGGCGAAATTCGAGCGGAACAAGCCGCACTGCAACATTGGCACCATCGGTCACGTCGACCATGGCAAGACTTCGCTGACCGCGGCGATCACCAAGGTTCTGGCCGAGACCGGCGGCGCGACCTACACGTCCTATGCCAATATCGACAAGGCACCCGAAGAGCGCGAGCGCGGGATCACCATCTCGACCGCTCACGTCGAATATGAGACCGCGGCGCGTCACTATGCGCACGTCGATTGCCCGGGCCACGCCGATTATGTGAAGAACATGATCACCGGCGCCGCGCAGATGGACGGCGCGATCCTGGTCGTGTCGGCGAACGATGGCCCGATGCCGCAGACCAAGGAGCACATCCTGCTTGCCAAGCAGGTCGGCGTTCCGACGATGGTCGTGTTCATGAACAAGGTCGACTTGGTCGACGATCCCGAGCTGCTCGAACTGGTTGAGCTCGAAATTCGCGAATTGCTGTCGAAGTATGATTTCGACGGCGACAATATTCCGATCGTCCAGGGTTCGGCGGTTGCCGCGCTCGAAGACAAGACTCCCGAGATTGGTCACGACGCCGTGCTCAGGCTGATGGAAGCGGTCGACAGCTGGATCCCGCAGCCCGAGCGTCCGCTCGACAAGCCGTTCCTGATGCCGATCGAGGACGTGTTCTCGATCTCGGGTCGCGGCACGGTCGTCACCGGCCGTGTCGAGACCGGCATCGTCAAGGTCGGCGAGGAAGTCGAGATCGTCGGCATCAAGGACACCAAGAAGACTGTCGTCACCGGCGTCGAGATGTTCCGCAAGCTGCTCGATCAGGGCCAGGCCGGCGACAACATCGGCGCGCTGATCCGCGGCGTCGGGCGTGAGGAAGTCGAGCGCGGGCAGGTTCTCTGCAAGCCCGGCTCGATCAAGCCGCACACCGACTTCTCGGCCGAAGTCTATGTCCTCTCGAAGGACGAGGGCGGCCGTCACACGCCGTTCTTCGCCAACTATCGCCCGCAGTTCTACTTCCGCACGACCGACGTGACGGGCGAAGTGGTTCTTCCGGAAGGTACCGAAATGGTCATGCCGGGCGACAACGTCACGCTGAGCGTCAAGCTCATCGCGCCGATCGCCATGGAACAGGGCCTGCGCTTCGCGATCCGCGAAGGCGGTCGTACGGTTGGCGCCGGGGTTGTCGGTTCGATCACGAAGTAGTAACGGCTGCGAGCCGCGCGGGTCGGAAGATTCGCGCGGCTCGTTTTTTTTCAGGGTTTTGCTCTTTCCGTCAATGCTGACGGTTGGTGGATTGCCCTTGGCTCTTTCGCATCGGTAGTGGACATGGAAACGCAGAATATCCGGATTCGCCTGAAGGCCTTCGATCATCGCGTGCTCGATCAGGCCACCGGGGACATCGCCGACACCGCCCGGCGCACCGGAGCTTCGATCCGCGGGCCCATTCCGCTGCCGACGCGCATCGAGAAGTTCACCGTCAACCGCTCGCCGCACGTCGACAAGAAGTCGCGCGAGCAGTTCGAGGTGCGCACCTACAAGCGGCTGCTCGACATCGTGCAACCCACTCCGCAAACGGTCGATGCTCTAATGAAGCTCGATCTTGCGGCAGGGGTGGACGTGGAGATCAAGCTGGCTTAATGGCCGGCGCGCAGCGGTCGAATCGCATCTGATGCGAATCCCGTTGCGCAATGGATAAGGGATACCGCGGGCGTCTTTGGGCACCCGGTCACGCGTCCCCCGCTTTCCACCTTTCCGGTGGATATGGCCCAGGCGGGGCTCGTTTCGTTTTATGGGGTCGGCACACGCCCGCGGATTGATTTCCGTGGGCCTCTGATGGAGTATGGTCATGCGCACTGGCGTGATCGCGAAGAAAATGGGGATGACCCGCCTGTTTCAGGCGGATGGCCGGCACGTGCCGGTAACCGTCCTGCAGCTTGAAGAAGTCCAGGTCGTCGGCCGTCGCGAGATGGATCGCGATGGCTACACCGCCGTCCAGCTCGGTGCGGGAAAGGCCAAGGCCAAGAACGTCGCCAAGCCGCAGCGTGGCCACTTCGGCAAGGCCGAGGTCGAGCCCAAGGCGAAGGTTGCCGAGTTCCGCGTTTCGGAAGACGCGCTGCTGGATCTTGGCGCGACGCTGTCGGCAGACCATTTTGTCGCCGGCCAGATGGTCGACATCCAGGGCGTGACCCAGGGCAAGGGCTTTCAGGGCGGCATGAAGCGCTGGGGCTTCGGCGGACTTCGCGCCACCCACGGCGTCTCGGTCTCGCACCGCTCGCTGGGTTCGACCGGTCAGCGCCAGGATCCGGGCAAGGTCTTCAAGAACAAGAAGATGGCTGGCCACATGGGCGCCAAGAACCGTACGCAACAGAATCTCGAAATTGTCCGCACCGACGCGGAGCGCGGCCTCCTGTTCGTCAAGGGCTCTGTCCCGGGACACAAGGGCGGTTGGCTCGAAGTGCATGACTCGGTCAAGATCGCGCGTCCGGAAGCGGCGCCTTATCCCGCCGGGCTTGTCGAGAATGCCAAGGAAATCGAGACCGAGACGGCTCCGGCCGCCTTCGTCGAGGACGCCGCGGTTCATGAAATCCCGGCGCTGCCCAGCGATGCCGAAGTGGCTGCGATCGCCGCCGAGCAGGACGCTGGCGGAGCGCTCGACAATCAGACCTCGGAGGCTTCGGACACTGCGCCGAATGCCGACGAGAGCAAGGAAGGCTAAGCCATGAAGGTCAAGGTTCAGACCCTGAGCGGGCTTGGCGCCGGCACCGATACCGCGCAAACAGGCGACGTCACGCTCGACGACGCCGTGTTCGGTGTAGAGCCACGCGCCGACATTCTCCACCGCGTCGTGACGTGGCAGCTGTCCAACCGTCGCGGCATGGCTCGCGCCGCCCGCGAGCGGAGCGATGTCGCCCGCACCGGCAAGAAGTTCGGCAAGCAGAAGGGCGGCGGTACGGCTCGTCACGGCGATCGCCGCGCCCCGATCTTCATCGGCGGCGGCAAGGCTCACGGCCCGCGCGCCCGCCTGTTCACGCTCGGCCTCAACAAGAAGGTCCGCGTGCTGGGCCTGAAGATGGCGCTGTCGTCGAAGGCCGCCGGGGGCAACCTCGTCGTCCTCGACAACCTCGACATCCCCGAGGGCAAGACAAAGACGCTGAGCGAGCAGCTCGGCAAGCTGGGCTTCGGCAAGACCGCGCTGTTCATCGACGGTGAAGCGCTCAACGTCGGCTTTGCCCGCGCCTCGTCGAACCTTGGCCACGTCAACCTGCTGCCGGCGGCCGGCGCCAACGTCTACGACATCATGCGCCACGAAACGCTGGTCCTGACCCGCGCCGGACTTGAGAAACTGGAGGCCCGGTTCAATGGCTAAGAAGCCTGCAAATTCGACGGTCGACAACCGTCATTACGACGTCGTCCTGGCGCCGCACATCACCGAGAAATCGACGATGTTGTCGGAGCATAACGCGGTCGTGTTCAAGGTCGCCGGAACGGCGTCCAAGCCCGAGATCAAGGCTGCCGTCGAAGCGCTGTTCAATGTCAGCGTGACGAACGTCAACACGATGATCACCAAGGGCAAGACCAAGAAGTGGAAGGGCCAGGCCTACAAGCGCTCGGACGCCAAGAAGGCGATCGTGACGCTGGCCGCGGGCCAGTCGATCGACATCACGAGCGGGATCTGACGCGATGGCATTGAAAGCATATAAGCCGACCTCGCCGTCGCGCCGCGGGCTCATCCTGGTGGACAAGTCGTCGCTGTGGAAGGGCAAGCCGGTCAAGCATCTGACTGAAGGCAAGTCCAAGAGCGGCGGCCGCAACAACAAGGGCAAGATGACCTCGCGCGGGATCGGCGGCGGGCACAAGCAGCGCTACCGCATCGTCGATTTCAAGCGTCGCACGTGGGACGTCTCGGCGACCGTCGAGCGGCTCGAGTATGACCCCAACCGCTCGGCGTTCATCGCGCTCGTCACCTATGACGGCGATGCCGGCGAGCAGGCCTACATCATCGCGCCGCAGCGCCTTGCGCCGGGCGACAAGGTCGTCGCCGGCAAGAAGGTCGACGTGAAGCCCGGCAACGCGATGGAAGTCGGCCAGATGCCGGTCGGCACGATCGTTCACAATGTCGAGCTGAAGCCCGGCAAGGGTGGCCAGATCGCTCGCGCCGCCGGCACTTATGTGCAGGTTGTCGGTCGCGACAAGGGCATGGTAATCGTTCGCCTCAACTCGGGCGAGCAGCGCTATGTCCGTTCGGACTGCATGGCGACGGTTGGCGCGGTGTCGAACCCCGATAACTCGAACCAGACCCTCGCCAAGGCCGGCCGCAGCCGCTGGCTCGGCAAACGTCCGCTGACCCGCGGCGTCGCCAAGAACCCGGTCGACCACCCGCACGGCGGTGGTGAAGGCCGGACCTCGGGCGGCCGTCATCCGGTCACACCGTGGGGCAAGCCGACCAAGGGCGCTCGTACCCGTCATAACAAGTCGACCGACAAGATGATCATCCGGTCGCGCCACGCGAGGAAGAAGTAATGGCTCGCTCCATCTGGAAAGGCCCGTTCGTCGAGCTTTCGCTCCTGAAAAAGGCGGAAGCGGCACAGGAGGCGACCAAGCGCGCGCCGATCAAGACCTGGTCGCGTCGCTCGACGATCCTGCCGCAGTTCGTCGGCCTGGTGTTCAATGTCTACAACGGCCGCAAGTTCGTGCCGGTGTCGGTCAATGAGGACATGGTCGGCATGAAGCTCGGCGAATTCGCGCCGACCCGCTTCTTCCCCGGCCACGCCGCGGACAAGAAGGGCAAGCGCTGATGTCCAAGTCCGTCACTCCGCGCCGCGTCGGCGACAAGGAAGCGCTCGCCGTCGGCAACACCATTCGTGGTTCGGCGCGCAAGCTCAACCTGGTCGCTGGTTTGATCCGTGGCCGCAAGGTCGAGGAAGCCCTCAACATCCTCAAGTTCAGCCCCAAGGGGATGGCGGACGATGTCTACAAGGTGCTCGCTTCGGCCGTCGCCAATGCCGAGAACAACCATAATCTCGATGTCGACGCGCTCGTCGTTCACGAGGCGTCGGTCGGCAAGTCCATTTCGATGAAGCGTTTCGCTACCCGCGCCCGCGGCCGGTCGAGCCGCATCGTCAAGCCGTTCAGCCGCATTCGCGTCGTCGTCCGCGAGCAGGAAGAAGCATAATGGGTAACAAATCCTCCGCGATCGGGCTTCGGCTGCAGATCAACCGTACCTGGGACAGCCGCTGGTTCGCGGAAGGCAGGGATTACGGTCGTCTGCTGCTCGAGGATCTCAAGATCCGCCAGTACATCATGAAGTCGCTGCCCCAGGCCGCGATCTCCAAGGTAGTCATCGAGCGTCCCGCCAAGTTGTGCCGCATCTCGATCTACGCCGCCCGCCCCGGTGTCATCATCGGCAAGAAGGGCAGCGACATCGAGAAGTTGAAGGCCAAGCTCGGCAAGATGACTGCATCGGCCGTCAGCCTCAACATCGTCGAGATCCGCAAGCCGGAAATCGATGCGCGCCTCGTTGCGCAGGGCATCGCCGATCAACTCGAGCGTCGTATCGCTTTCCGCCGCGCGATGAAGCGGGCGGTGCAGTCGGCCATGCGGCTCGGCGCCGAGGGTATCCGGATCAACTGCGGCGGCCGTCTCGGCGGCGCCGAGATCGCGCGTTCGGAATGGTATCGCGAAGGGCGCGTTCCGCTCCACACGCTGCGCGGCAACGTCGATTTCGCCGAGGCCCAGGCGCACACCGCTTACGGTGTGTGCGGCGTCAAGGTGTGGGTCTTCAAGGGCGAGATCCTCGGCCATGACCCGATGGCGCAGGACCGCCTGATGATGGACGCGCAGACTTCGGGTGTTCGCCCGGCCCGCGACGATCGTCGTTAAGGATCATTTGAAATGTTGCAGCCAAAGCGCACCAAATTCCGCAAGGCCTTCAAGGGCCGCATCCACGGCAATGCCAAGGGTGGGACTGAATTGAATTTCGGCTCCTTCGGGCTGAAGGCGATGGAGCCAGACCGGATCACCGCGCGTCAGATCGAGGCGGCCCGCCGCGCGATCACGCGTCATATCCGCCGTCAGGGCCGCTTGTGGATCCGCATCTTCCCGGATCTGCCGGTGTCGTCGAAGCCCGCCGAAGTCCGCATGGGCTCGGGCAAGGGCAGCCCCGAATTCTGGGTCGCTCGCGTCAAGCCCGGCCGCATCCTGTTTGAGCTCGACGGCGTGCCCGGCCCGCTTGCCAAGGTGGCGTTCGAACGCGCCGCCGAGAAACTGCCGATCCGGGTCAAGGTCGTTGCCCGCCTGGGCGAATCTTTGGTCGAGGAGGACTAAGCCATGGCCGCGATCGACGATCTCAAGGTGAAGAGCGACGACCAGCTGCAGGTGCAGCTCGGCGAGCTCAAGCGTGAGCAGTTCAACCTGCGCTTTCAGTCGGCGACGAACCAGCTCGAAAAGCCGAGCCGGGTGCGCGTAGTTCGGCGCACCATCGCCCGTATCAAGACGCTCCAGACCCAGCGCGGCAGCGCTGAGTCCAAGGCGTAAGGAGTCTATCAGATGCCCAAGCGCGTCCTCACCGGAACGATCGTTTCCGACAAGGGTGACAAGACTGTCGTGGTCCGCGTCGAGCGGCGGGTGAAGCACCCGTTGTACGGCAAGATCATCCGTCTTTCGAAGAAGTACCACGCTCACGACGCCGACAATGCGTACGCCGAGGGTGAGCAGGTCCGCATCGAGGAATGCGCTCCCGTGTCCAAGCTCAAGACCTGGACCGTGATCGAGCGCGTCGGCGCGGCGGGCACGCTCGTCACCGACACCGCGTCGGACGTCGACGCGACCCAGACCATCAAGGCCCGCGGCAAGGCAGCGAAAGCTGCCGAAGCCACGGCCGCTTAACGGAAGGCATCAGCCATGATCCAGATGCAGTCCAACCTCGAGGTCGCCGACAATTCGGGCGCCAAGCGCGTCATGTGCATCAAGGTGCTCGGCGGGTCGAAGCGTCGCGTCGCCGGCGTCGGTGACATCATCGTCGTGTCGGTCAAGGAAGCCGCGCCTCGCGGTCGCGTCAAGAAGGGCGACGTCCATCGCGCCGTGATTGTCCGCACCGCTAAGGACATCCGGCGCGCCGACGGGTCGGTGATCCGCTTCGACACCAATGCCGCGGTGCTGGTGAACAAGAACGAGGAGCCGATCGGCACCCGCATCTTCGGCCCGGTCGTCCGCGAACTTCGTGCCCGTAAGCATATGAAGATCATCAGCCTCGCTCCGGAGGTGCTGTGATGTCGGCCGCGAAGATCCGCAAGGGCGACAAGGTCGTCATCCTGTCGGGCAAGGACAAGGGCAAGACCGGTGAAGTGACCCGCTCGATCCCGAAGGAAATGAAGGTTGTCGTGTCTGGCGTGAATATCGCCGTGCGTCACAAGAAGGCGAGCCAGGCCGACCCCCAGGGTGGCCTCGAACGCCGTGAAGCGCCGATGCATGTGTCGAAGGTCGCCATCGCGACGGCCGATGGCAAGCCGAGCCGCGTCCGCTTCGAAACCCACGATGGCAAGAAGGTCCGCGTCGCCGCGAAGACCGGGGAGAAGATCGATGGCTGAAGGCCACAACGCGAAGACCGGGACCGGCGACGGCGCCTATGTGCCCCGCCTCCGCAAGGATTATGACGAGCGCATCGCGCAGGCGATGGTCGAGAAGTTCGGCTACAAGAACAAGCTTGAGGTCCCGCGGCTCGACAAGATCGTGATCAACATGGGCGTCGGCGAGGCGACCCAGGACAAGAAGCGCGTCGAGCAGGCCGCTGGCGAAATGGAAAAGATCGCGGGCCAGAAGCCGGTGATCACCAAGGCGAAGACTTCGATCGCGCAGTTCAAGCTGCGAGAGGGCATGCCGATCGGTTGCAAGGTGACTTTGCGCCGGGAGCGGATGTACGAGTTCCTCGACCGTCTGGTGAACATCGCCCTGCCGCGCGTCCGGGATTTCCGCGGGCTCAACCCCAAGTCGTTCGACGGTCGCGGCAATTACGCGATGGGTCTCAAGGAGCAGATCGTGTTCCCTGAGATCAACTATGACTCGATCGACAAGGTTCGGGGAATGGATGTCATCATCACCACGACCGCCAGGACCGACGACGAGGCGCGCGAACTGCTGCGCCTCTTCAACTTCCCGTTCCCCGCGGACGAACCTGATCAGAAAGCCGCGTGAGCGGTAGGAGAACTTAAGTCATGGCGAAACTGAGTTCCGTGAACAAGAATGAGCGTCGCAAGAAGCTCGTTCTCCAATATGCGGCAAAATACGCGAAGCTGAAGGCGGTCGCGAACGACACGAAGGCGGACGACACCGATCGCCTGATGGCACGGTTGAAGATGGCCGAGCTGCCGCGCAATGCGAATCCGACCCGGATCCGCAACCGTTGCGAGCTGACCGGTCGGTCGCGCGCTTATTATCGCAAGTTCCGCCTGTCGCGGATCATGCTCCGGGAAATGGGCAACAAGGGCCTAATCCCGGGTCTCACCAAGTCGAGCTGGTAAGGGCCGCAGATGCCGATGACCGATCCCCTGGGTGACATGCTCACCCGCATCCGCAACGGACAGCAGGCGCGCAAGGATTCGATCCTTACGCCGGCTTCGAAGCTGCGTAGCAACGTCTTGGACGTGCTGCAGCGCGAAGGCTATATCCGCGGATATTCCGAAGAAGCCGTCGCGGGCCAGAAGGGCCTGCGCATCGAGCTCAAATATTTCGAGGGCCAGCCCGCGATCCAGCATCTGGCGCGCGTGTCGAAGCCAGGCCGCCGGGTTTATTCGGGCGCAACCGAACTGCCGCGCATCCGCAACGGGCTCGGCATGACGATCGTCTCGACGCCGCGTGGCGTGCTTTCGGATGCCGAAGCGCGCGACCAGAACGTCGGCGGCGAAGTCCTCGCGGAGGTGTTCTAGAATGTCCCGTATTGGCAAGAAGCCCGTCGCCATGCCGAGCGGCGTGAGCGCCTCGACCGAAGGGCGGACGCTGACCGTCAAGGGGCCTAAGGGGACCCTGTCGATGGCGATGCTCGACGACCTCGTCGCCTATCAGATCGAGGACGAGAAGATCAGCGTCACCCCGCTGGTCGACGCGCAGCGCAACCGTGCCGCGTGGGGCATGCAGCGCACGCTCGTCCAGAACCTGATCACCGGCGTCACCGAGGGCTTCACCAAGGTGCTCGAGATCACTGGCGTCGGCTACCGCGCCAATGCCCAGGGCAAGACGCTCAAGCTGCAGCTCGGCTACAGCCACGACGTCAACTATGCGATCCCCGACGGCATCGACGTGAAGACCCCTGACACGACCACGGTCGAGATCAGCGGAATCGACCGTCAGCAGGTCGGCCAGGTCGCCGCCGAAATCCGTCGCTGGCGCAAGCCCGAGCCGTATAAGGGCAAGGGCATCAAGTATCGCGGCGAGTTCATCTTCCGCAAAGAAGGCAAGAAGAAGTAAGCCATGGCCAAAATGTCTCTCTTCGACCGCCGCCGCCGCCGCGTGCGTTCCGCGCTCAAGGCACGCGCCTCGGGCAAGCCGCGTCTTTCGGTCCATCGTTCGGGCCGCCATATCTATGCGCAGGTCATCGACGACGCCGCCGGCAAGACGCTGGCGTCGGCTTCGAGCCTCGACAAGGATCTGCGCGGGACGACCGGTGCGACCACCGACAGCGCCGCGACGGTCGGCAAGACGCTTGCCGAGCGTGCCAAGGAGGCCGGCGTCAGCCGTGTCGTCTTCGATCGCGGTGGCTTCCTGTTTCACGGCCGGGTGAAAGCCCTCGCCGATGCCGCCCGTGAAGGTGGATTGGAGTTCTAAATGGCTGACGAGAACGAAACCCCGCAGGTTGCCCAGGCTCCTGCAGCGCCCGAAACGGTCGCTCCCGACGGCCCCCCCGCCGATACGCGCGGCCCCCGGTCCCCGCGTGGCGGCCGTGGAGGTCCCGGCGGCGGTCGCGACAATCGTGGCGGCGGCGCCAACCGTGGCGGTCGTCGTGACGACAAGCGCGGCGGAAACCGTGGCGGCGACGACGGCGGCGAAGAACTGATCGAGAAGCTGGTCCACATTAACCGCGTCTCCAAGACGGTCAAGGGCGGCAAGCGCTTCGGCTTTGCCGCGCTGGTCGTCGTCGGCGACGGCAAGGGCCGCTCGGGCTTCGGCCACGGCAAGGCGCGCGAAGTGCCCGAGGCGATCTCGAAGGCGACTGCTGCTGCGAAGAAGGCGATGATCCGCGTTCCACTGCGCGATGGCCGCACGCTTCACCATGACGGCAACGGCCACTTCGGCGCCGGCAAGGTCACCGTTCGCTCGGCACCGTCAGGCACCGGGATCATCGCCGGCGGCCCGATGCGCGCCGTGTTCGAGAGCCTTGGCGTCCACGACGTGGTCACCAAGTCGGTCGGCACGTCCAATCCCTACAACATGATCCGGGCGACATTCGAAGCGCTCAAGGAACAGACCAGCCCGCGTTCGGTCGCGCAGCGCCGTGGCAAGAAGGTTTCCGACCTTCTTGGCCGTGGTGGCATGGGTGGCGCCGAGGCCGAAGCGGCCGCCGACGCGGTCACGGAGTAATCATCATGCCAACCATCACCTACACCCAGACCGGCTCGCCGATCCGCCGCGACAAGACCCAGCGTGCGACGCTGGTCGGGCTTGGCCTCAACAAGATGCACCGCACGGTGACGTGCGAGGCGACCCCGGAAGTGTTGGGCCAGGTCAAGAAGGTCGCCCACCTGCTGAAGGTCGAGGCCTGACTTTTCCTCCCTCTCCCCGTGAGGAGAGGGGCAACGCGCGACTAAAGCGAAAGCGAGTGCACCATGACGATCAAGCTTAATGAACTCCGCGACAACCCCGGTGCCCGCAAGAGCCGCGTCCGCGTCGGCCGCGGGATCGGGTCGGGCCTCGGCAAGACCGCCGGGCGCGGCCAGAAGGGCCAGAAGAGCCGCTCGGGCGTCTCGGTCAAGGGCTTCGAAGGCGGCCAGATGCCGCTCCACATGCGGCTGCCGAAGCGTGGCTTCAACAACATCTTCGCCAAGGACTTCTCGGAAGTTAACCTCGGCATGATCCAGAAGCTGGTCGACGCGGGAACCCTCGCTACCGATGGCGTGATCGATCATGTCGCACTCAAGGCGGTCGGGCTCGCCCGCGGTGGCAAGGACGGCGTCCGCCTGCTCGGCAAGGGCGATTTCTCGGCCAAACTGTCGTTCAAGGTCGCCGGCGTGTCGAAGGGCGCGCGCGAGGCGGTCGAGAAGGCCGGCGGGTCGATCGAGGTGATCGCCCCGAAGGTACCCAAGGAACTCGCCGCCGCCAAGAAAGGCAAGGCCCGTCTCGAGCGGATCGCGCACAAGGAAGCCAAGAAGGCCGCCGCCAAGGCGTAAGCTTTCGCCGGGGGGCTTAGACAAGCGCCCCGGCTCGCCTATATGGGCGGCGGGGGCGCATATGTTCCGCGCCGCCCTTTCTTTTTTACGGGATCAGCAATGGCATCCGCAGCCGAACAAATGGCGTCGAACATCAGCCTTGGCAGCTTTGGCAAGGCGACCGAGCTTAAGAAGCGTCTATGGTTCACGATCGGCGCGCTGGTGCTGTTCCGCCTGCTGTCGTTCGTGCCGATCCCGGGCATCGACCCGCGCGCCATGAAAGCACTATACCAGACGCAATCTGGCGGCGTGCTCGACTTCTTCAACACCTTCTCGGGCGGAGCGCTCGAACGCATGTCGGTCGTCGCGCTCGGCGTGATGCCCTACATCACCGCGTCGATCGTGGTTCAGCTCGGCGCGACGCTTTACCCGTCGTGGCAGGCGCTCAAGAAAGAGGGCGAGACCGGGCGCAAGAAGCTCAACCAGTACACGCGCTACCTGACTGTCTTGCTCACGATGATCCAGGGCTATCTCATCGCCACCGGCCTCGAGGGGCTCGGAGCGAAGCAGGGCATCGACGCGGTCGTCGACCCCGGCATGCTGTTCCGCGTCGCCGCGACGATCAGCCTGATCGGCGGCACGCTGTTCCTGATGTGGATTGGCGAGCAGATCACCAGCCGCGGCATCGGCAACGGCGTCAGCCTCATCATCATGGCCGGCATCGTCGCCCGCCTGCCACAGGCGATCGGCCAGCTGCTCGAGGGCGTTCGCACCGGATCGATGGACGGCTTCCTCGTGTTCGGCATCGTCGTGCTCAGTGCGGTGCTGATCCTGTTTATCTGTTTCATGGAGCGCGCCCAGAGACGCGTGCTGATCCAGTATCCGAAGCGCCAGACGGTGCGTGGCATGCAGCAGGAGCGCAGCCACCTCCCGCTCAAGATCAACACCGCCGGCGTCATCCCGCCGATCTTCGCCTCGTCGCTGCTGTTGATGCCGTTGACCATTGTACAGATGCTCGGCGCGCGGGCACAGTCGGGCAGCGCGTCGAGCGAATGGCTGATCACCGTCAGCACCTTCCTCCAGCATGGCTCGCCAGCCTATCTGTCGCTTTACGCGGCGGGGATCATTTTCTTCTGCTTCTTCTACACCGCGGTGCAGTTCAATTCGGAAGAAACCGCCGAGAACCTCAAGCGCCACGGCGGTTTCATCCCCGGCATCCGCCCTGGCAAGGCGACCGAGCTTTACTTCGACTGGCTGCTCAATCGCATCACCGTGATCGGCGCGGCTTATCTCGTCTTGATCTGCCTTGTCCCCGAAATCCTGTCGTCGCAGGCCGGGGTCAACTTCCGGCTCGGCGGCACCAGTCTGCTGATCGTCGTCAACGTAACGATGGACACGGTCAGCCAGATCCAGAGCCATCTCATCGCCCACCAGTATGGCGACCTCATCAAGAAGGCGAAACTCAAGGGCGCCAAGCGTCGCTGATGCGGCTGGGCCAAGACTAGCGTTGACCCGGACACCGGGCTCCGCTTCAAGGGCAGCCAAGAGGCAGGGGAACGCATGGACATCATTCTTCTAGGGCCGCCGGGCGCGGGCAAGGGCACCCAGGCCGCGCGGCTCCAGTCCAGTCGCGGCATGGTCCAGCTGTCGACCGGCGACATGCTGCGCGAAGCCGTCGCCAAGGGCACCCCCGTCGGGCTCAAGGCCAAGGCCGTGATGGAAGCCGGCGAGCTGGTCTCCGACGCGATCGTGTCGGCGCTGATCGGCGAGCGGCTCGACAGTGCCGGCGGCGGCGCGATCTTCGACGGCTTCCCGCGCACCCAGCACCAGGCCGAAGCACTCGAAATGCTCCTCGCCGACCGCGACCGCACGCTCGATCATGTCATCGAACTGATGGTCGATGAAGAAGCACTGGTCGAGCGGATCATCGGCCGGTTCAGCTGCGTCAAGTGCGGCGCCAACTATCACGACCGTTTTCACAAGCCCAAGATCGAAGGCACCTGCGATGTCTGCGGTGCCCACGAATTCAAGCGCCGCCCCGACGACAATGAGGCGACAGTGCGCACCCGCATGGCCGAATATCGCGCCAAGACCGCGCCGATCCTCCCGTTTTACGAGGACAAGGGCCTGGTCCGCCGGGTCGACGGCATGGCCGGGGTCGACGAGGTCGCTGCCGCGATCGACGCCATCCTCGACAAGTGAGCAGAGCCGCGCGGGGAGGGACTATGCGTTACCTGATCTGTATTGCCGTCCTGCTCCTTGCCGCCCCGCTCAGAGCCGAGGTAGTGCATGCCGATGCGCACGGTTTCGAAGTCCGCAACGCCGTCCAGCTGGTCGTCGCCGCGCCCGACGCGCTGGCTGCCTTCACCCGTGTCGCCAGCTGGTGGTCGAAGGACCACACCTACTCGGGCGATCCGGCCAACCTCAGTCTCGACCTGCGCCCCGGCGACTGTTTCTGCGAGCGTTTCCCCAAGGGCGGCGGGATCGAGCATCTGCGCGTCGCTTACGTCGATCCGGGCAAGCAGATTATCCTCGTCGGCGCCCTCGGCCCCCTGCTCAGTGAGGCGGTCAACGGCGTGATGGACGTGTCGGTGACCAAGATCGCTGGCGGGTCGCGGCTGACGCTGATCTACCGCGCGTCGGGCTTCGCCAATGGCGGCGGCGACAAGTTCGCACCCAAGGTCGACGCTATGCTCGCCGACCAGCTCAAGCGCTTCCGCGCCTTCGCTGCCGACCGCGGCGGGCGCTAGGCGCGGAGCAGCGTGACGAACGCGTAGGCCGGGCGGTCGCCCTCGGCGGCATGCTCCTCGCGCGCAACTTCGCGCCAACCTCCACCCCCGCGCGGATCTGGCATCATCGTATCCCCGGCGATGTCGCCATGGACTTCGGTCAGTTCGATTCGCCGGGCGAGTGGCAGGAACAGTGCGAAAATCTCCGCCCCCCCGATCACCGCTGCGGCTTCGCCTCCGACCAGCGCCAGCGCGCCCGCGACATCGTGCGCCAACTCGGCCCCTGGCGCTTGCCTCTCGCGGTCGCGCGAGACGACAATGTGCCGCCGCCCCGGCAGTAACCCGGGCAAGCTGTCGAACGTCCGCCGCCCCATGATCATCGCCTCGCCCATCGTCAGCGCCTTGAACCGCTTGAGGTCGGCGGGCAGGTGCCACGGCAACCCGCCATCGCGCCCGATCACGCCGTTCTTGGCGCGCGCGACGATCAGGGTAAGGGCGGGGCGAAGGGTGGGCGAGGCTGCGGTGCTCATCGGTTTTGCCTTGCCCTTGCCGCGCGGCTTTGCAAAGCCTGCACCATGCGCTGGCTCCCCCTCCTTCTCGTGTTTGCCGCGAGCACCGCTCCCGCCGAAACGCTGCGCATCCGCGCCGGCCACCTGATCGATCCGGAGCAGGGCAGGGTGCTCAGCGACCAGCTCGTCACCCTGACCGACGGCAAGATCGCCAGCGTCGCCCCCTTCCGTGCCGCCGACCGCACCGACCTCGACTGGTCGCGCCGCTGGGTACTGCCCGGCCTGATCGACCTCCACACCCATCTCGCCGACGCCTATGTTCAGGGCAACGACCCCGCCGAGTCGCTCAAGCACAGCGCCGCCGCGACCATCCTCAAAGGCGCCGAAGCCGCCCGCGTGATGCTCCACTCCGGCTTCACCACGGTCCGCGACGTCGGCGCCTTGCGTGGCCTCAGTGATGTCGCGCTCCGCAACGCGATTGCGGCGGGCGAGATCGAGGGGCCGCGCATGATCGTCGCCGGCGCCTATCTCACCAGCCCCGGCGGTGGCGGTGCGGTCACCGCGCCGGGCCAGACCATCCCGCCCGAGATGGAAATGGGCGTCGTCCGCACCCCTGCCGAGGCAACCGCCGCGGTCGCCCGCCTGATCGGCGGCGGCGCTGATTTCATCAAGCTCATCGCCACGGGCGCGGTGCTGGCGGTCAACAGCGATGCCGGTGCGCTCGAGCTCTCACCACCGATCCTCAAGGCAGCCTGTGACGAGGCCAAACGCCTCGGCAGTTATTGCATTGCCCACGCCCACGGCGCGCAAGGGATCAAGGCGGCGATGCGCGCCGGTGCATGGATGATCGAACACGCTTCGCTGATCGACGACGAGGGACTGGCAATGGCCAAGGCCAACCATATCTTCCTCGACATGGACATTTATAACGGCGACTGGATCGAGGAAGTCGGCACCCGCGACCATTGGCCCGCTGAATATTTGCAGAAGAACCGCGACACGACCGATCTCCAGCGCAGCGGCTTCGCCAAGGCGGTCAGGCTTGGCGTCCCGCTGACCTTCGGCACCGACGCCGGTGTCTACCCCCACGGCCTCGGCGCTCGCCAGTTCGCCTATATGGTCCGCTATGGCATGACCCCGATGCAGGCGATCGCCTCGGCCACCGCCGAAGCCGCCAAGGGGCTGCGCATGGAGGGGAAGATCGGCACCCTCCGTTCGGGCGCCGCTGCCGACCTCGTCGCGGTCGACCGCGACCCACTCGCCGACATTTCCGCGCTTCGCTGCATCGCCGATGTCGTCCAGGCCGGCCGCCTCGTCCACCGCGACGACGCGGTTCAGCGGTGCGACCGCGTGAGATGACCCCGCAGCAGGCCGTCATCACGGCGGTGAGTGAACGCTTCGGCCCAAAAGCCGCGATCACCGACCCCGGCGACATCGCCCCGTGGCTGATTGACTGGCGCGGCCGCTGGCACGGTGCCTCCGCCGCGATCCTGTCGCCGGCCTCGACCGGCGAAGTCGCCGCGATCGTCGCCCTCGCCGTCGAGCACCGCGTCGCGCTCGTCCCTCAAGGCGGCAACAGCGGCATGGTCGGCGGCGCGACGCCGCCAGCCGACGGCTCGGCCCTGCTGATTTCGCTGCGCCGCATGAACCGCATCCGCAGCCTCTCCGCAAACCTCGCCGTCGCCGAAGCGGGCGTGATCCTCGAAACCCTCCACGACGCCGCAGCCGAAGCAGGCAGTCGCTTCCCGCTGACGCTCGGCGCTCGCGGCACCGCGACCATCGGCGGGCTCGTCTCGACCAACGCGGGGGGCACCCAGGTGCTTCGCTTCGGCACGATGCGCAGCCTCGTCGCCGGGCTCGAAGCGGTGCTCCCCGACGGCTCGATCCACGACGGCCTGTCCGCGCTCAAGAAGGACAATCGCGGCCCCAGCCTCGACCAGCTGTTCATCGGCGCCGAAGGAACGCTCGGCATTGTCACCGCCGCCGCGCTGCGCCTCGTCCCCGCGATCAGCGACCGCTCCGTCGCATGGCTCGGCGTCGCCAGCCCCGAGGCCGCGCTCGCTATCTTGCGTACCCTCGAACGCGACACCGGCCGCATCGAGGG
This sequence comes from Sphingomonas sp., assembly GCF_025362505.1. Classification (GTDB taxonomy): domain Bacteria; phylum Pseudomonadota; class Alphaproteobacteria; order Sphingomonadales; family Sphingomonadaceae; genus Sphingomicrobium. The sequence goes on from NZ_JANYGG010000078.1 coordinate 18,433, forward strand.
CTTCGAGATCATCCCCCGTGACAGCCTCGCGAAGGTCCTTCTCCATGTCCCCGGCACCCGCGCTCCGCTTGCCGGCGAGCATCCGTGGCACGTCCTCGTCGAGGCCACCGCCCACGACCCCGCCGAAGAGCCATCGGCCGCGCTGTTGACCCGCTTGCTCGCCCCGCTGATCGGCGCCGACATCGCCGACGCAACCATCTCCGCCAACGAGGCTCAGGCCCGCGCGTTCTGGCATTTGCGCGATTCGATCTCGGAAGCCGAGCGCGCCATCGGCCCCGCGCTCCAGCACGACATCTCCGTACCCGTCGACACCATGCCGCGCTTTATGGTCGACGCCGCGCGCGAGGTCGAAGCCGCCTTCCCCGGCACGCATGCCTCGGGTTTCGGTCACCTTGGCGACGGCAACGTCCACTTCCACGTCCGCCCGCCCGAGGCAGACCAGGCCGGCTGGATCGCCACCAACGGAGCCGCCACGACGCGCCTCGTCCACGACCTCGTCGTCGCGGCGGGCGGATCGATCTCGGCCGAGCATGGCATCGGCCAGATGAAGAAAGACGAGCTCGCCCGCCTCGGCCCGCCGGCCCGCCTCCTCGCCCTGCGCGCGATCAAGGCCGCGCTCGACCCCCACGGGATCATGAATCCCGGCAAGCTGATCGATTGAAGGAAGCACGGGCATGGAAGTCGAACTCAGCGCCGAGGCCAAGGACAAGCGGCTCAACCGCTTCGTTGCGCTCACCGTCGTCATCCTCTCGGTCTCGACGGGTCTGGGCAACATCAAGGACGGCAACATCGTCCAGGCCATGGCGCAGGCGCAGGCCGATAGCCTCGACCGCTGGAACGAATATCAGGCGACCCGCACCAAGCTCCACATTGTCGAGACCGCGCGCGCCGAGCTCGCCGCCAGCGCCGACCCTGCCCGCGCCGCGCCAGCGCTCGCCATATTCGACGCCGACACCGCCAAGTACAAAGCCGAGTCCCCCGCTCTCGCCCGGGAGGCCAAGGAATTTTCCGCCCGATATGACGCGATCAATGTTCACGACGACCAGTTCGACGCCGCCGAAGCCGCACTGACCACCGCCATCTCGATCGCCGCGGTCGCAGCGCTGACCGAAAGCTGGCTCCCGCTGATCGCCGCCTGGGTGTTCGGCGCATTCGGGCTGTTCATGACCCTGTGCGGGTTCGCCGGGTGGCCGTTCCATCCTGACGTGCTGAGCACGTTACTGGGATGAATTTCGGAACAGTGGTCAGGCACGCCCGTTGCACTGCAATTCGAGGAGAAACAGTATGAAATACCGGCGATTGGGCAGCAGCGACCTCGAAGTGTCGGAGATCTCCCTTGGATCGTGGCTGACCTTCGGCGTCGGGGTCGAGGCGGACGCCGCGCGGCGCTGCCTTGATGCCGCGTTCGACCAGGGTATCAATTTCATCGACACCGCCAACGTCTATGGCCGGGGCGCGGCGGAATCCTTCCTTGGCGCCGCGCTCGCCGATCGTCCGCGCGACAGTTACATCCTTGCGACCAAGGTGTTTTTCCCGATGTCGGATGAGGACCACGGCCTGTCGCGCGCCCAGATCCTGAAACAGGTCGATGCCTCGCTCGCCCGGCTCAAGACCGACCATGTCGATCTTTACCAATGCCACCGCTACGACGACGCGACCCCGCTCGACGAAACAATGTCCGCTCTGACCGAGGTCGTGCGGGCGGGCAAGGCGCGCTTCATCGGCTTCTCCGAATGGCCCGCGGACAAGATCCGCGCGGCGCTGGCGATGACCGGCGTCGAGAAATTCGTTTCGAGCCAACCGCAATATTCGCTGGTCCACCGCGACCCCGAGGAGGAGGTCATCCCGCTCAGCGCCGCGGACGGCATTTCGCAGATCGTCTGGTCGCCGCTCGGCCAGGGTGTGCTGACCGGCAAGTACAAGCCCGGCGCCGCGCCGCCCGCGGGCAGCCGCGCGACCAATGACCAGATGAACCAGTTTATCGGCGGCATGCTCAAACCGCGCCTGCTCGAAGCGGTCGAACAGCTCAAGCCACTTGCCGCCGATGCCGGCCTGTCGCTTCCCCAGTTCGCCCTCGCATGGGTGCTGCGCGAGCCCAACATCGCCTCGGCAATCATCGGCGCCTCGCGGCCCGAACAGGTCATCGACAACGTCGGCGCGTCGGGCGCGAACGTCCCACCAGAACTATTCGTGAAGGCGCAGGAAATCGTCGCAGCAGGCATGTCGGCCGGCTGAGCCAGGCCACGCGCGGCCGTTAATCCTGGTCTAGAACCGGGTCGACACGCCGGCATAGGCCTGCAGCCCGGGCGTACTGCGATTGAGGCCAATGTTGGTGCCGACATCGAGTTGCAGAATCGGGGTCGCGAGATAGGCGAGCGACAGGTCCGCCGAATATTGCCGGACATGCCCACCCGGGTCGTAATTCTGCGCGGTCCATAGTTCGGCGCTGGCGGCGAGCTTCGACGACAGCGCTTTGCCGACGTCGACCGCGCCGACCAGTTGGGCGTGATGGCCATCGAGATTGGCGTTTTCCAGATCGTCGATCTCGGGAGTGATGGTGACGCTGAATCCGCGCGGTAGCGAAAACACCCCTGTCCCGACCAGCCCACCCTCGACCTTGCGATTACCGATGCCGAGCTTGGCGGTCGGAATTTTGATAAACGGTTCGACCGCGAACTGCGCCTTCGCATCGCTCGCGGTTAGCCGCTGCTTCACGCGCAGGAAGAGGTCACCAATCCCGTGGATACTGCTCACTCCCGAAGAGGTGCGCGTCCGGATCGTCTGATACGGAGTGATCGACGCTTCGATGTCGGTCGACGTGGTCAGCCCATATTTGAGCAGCGGATTGGTGTAGAGAATGGTGTCGCTGCGGACCCCGTCGACATCGCTCTTCGTCCAGTTGACGAGGTCGGTTTCAAACTGGACCATCCCCTTGGGAACGGTGCACGCCGAGGTCGCCTTGCTCGGGCGGTCGGTGCACAGGGCGGGGGGACCGACCGCGGGAGCCTGCGCCAGAGTCGCGCCCGGAACGATCAGCGTGGCGACGAATAAAAGGTACAAATTCGTCATCGTCGTTCCTTCGTCGCTGCGATGAGACAACGCCACTGCCGCCCATCGCGATGGATGATCCCGCTCGTGATCGAATAACATCCGTACCGCGCGGTCGCGGACTTCTTCAGCACAATGCGTGAGGCTAAGTCATTGAAAAACTGGCGCACCACGCAGTCGCGAGCAAACCAGTCTCAGGCGCAATTTTCCCTGTTCTGTGGGAATTAACAGGGGAAATTGTTGAAACGACGGGTGCTGGCGAGATGATGATGTTTCCTAACCGACTGTAATAAAGTGTTTTCTCGACTGAATTCCCTAAACGCGTAACAGGGAAAGTAATATCGCGTAACAAGAATTTGCGCGGGCGCGAACAGGGTGTCCAATTTCGATAACAGGCCAATCACCCGACCCATTCGTTCGTCCTCCCGTCGCGTTCAGCCGGCGGAACACCTCCCCGCCTCACGCGGACCTATCTGTCAGAGACGAAGGTCAATTATTTTCGGATGTCCAATCATTGGAGGACATGACCAATGACTAGGCCAGACAAGATCCGCTCCACAGCACTTCCCCAGCCCAAGATGCGCAAGGTCGCCAACATATGGCCCGCGCCGCGCCGCGCCGCGCCGCGCAACGCGCGCACGCACAGCGCTAGGGTCAGGACCCATTGATTTGAGAGGCGCGATCTGATTCATACCAAGACTCTCTGATTAGAACCGATGCGCCCAAGTTCGCAGCCCGAGGGACATGATGCGCCACGGTTGGTCGGTGAGACGGTTCCAGGCGAAGCAGCAGTGATCAAGGATATCGTCGTAGGATTTGAAGACGCGGT
>NZ_JANYGG010000122.1 GCF_025362505.1 Sphingomonas sp.
GCCTGCCGTGACTCTTGGGAAAATACGGCTCAAGCCGCGCCATCTGCTCGTCCGTCAGCCAGTACAGGTTGCTCATGCTCCGTCTCCTTGCGGAGCCTGAATCAGATCGCGCCTCTCAAATCAATGGGTCCTGACCCTAGAAAAAAAGGTCATCGAGAAGTGTTGCAAGGGGTCACCCGTACGTAAACTTGGCAATGGCGATAATTTTCCAACTCATGTGATCGTGAAGCAGATCATGACTCAGGTCAGGCTTTTGGGGAACAGATATAGACACATTGCAATATTGCTCGATCGCGAAGACCGTACTGCTGAACTAGGTTCTTTTTGTCAGGAGATTTGTGCTGGATTAGATGAGGCTGGAATCGGGACCCAATCATATAGTGTGTACATAAAAGACCGAGTAGCTGAAGACTGGATACTAGCTGATCCAGAGACTATCGAGACATATGTGGGGCAAAAAGTTGACGTTGTCGGCATGTCAGGCAAAGGTGGGCTAAAGTTAATTTTAAAGCCTCATGGTATAAAGTATTCGGAGACGGTGGTTGGAGTTGATTTACTGAGTTCGCTTATTTGTTCACGGGCATCAAAGAATTCTGCTTCCTTACAAATGTTCTGTGACACGTTTCCAGAAGACTGCTGGTGGCTTGCCCGATAGTGGGGCTATTTCGTCGGTTGGCAGTCTCGCTTAGTGCCTCGACGTCTGCCCCCCCTGCTAACCCGTTCACATGCTCGAACCCCGCCGACCTCATCATCGACACCAATTACGGTGACACAATTACGGTGACAGTGCACAAAATCCACCCCCTACCGCCGCACCGCATACTCTCCCACCAGCAGCCGTTCGGGGACATGCCATTCCTTGGCGATCTTGCGGATCATGGGGAGGGTGAGGGCGCGTTTGCGCTGGAGGATTTCGGTGGCGCGGGAGGGGCCGATGAGACGGCCGAGATCGGCGCGGGTGCGGCCTTCGTGCGCCATCGCGCCCTCGATCGCTTCGACCGGGTCGGCGGCGGCTAATGGCCAGCGGCGGTCCTCATAAGCCTCGACCAGAGTGACGAGGATATCGAGCAGGTCGCCGTCGTCGCTGCCCTCGGGCGCGCCCCACAGCGCCTCGATCTCGGCAAGCGCGGCGGCGTGGTCGTGATCGGTGCGGATGGGGCGGATGTCCATGGCTCGGGCCTTTCTTTAGAACAGGTTCACGGTCAGTGCATTGACCTTGTCATAGTCGGCATGGGTGCCGACGAACTTCACGAAGGCGATCGACCGGCGAAAATCGAATGCGCAGATCAGGCGGAAATCGCCGCCGGCAATCTCGAAGCGAACGCGCTCGCCATTGAGCGCCCTGGCCTTTGAAAACGCGCCCTGAACTTCTGCGATGGTCGACCATTGCGCATCCTTCACCAACCGTCGCCAGTGGAGCAGCGAGGCCGATGCCTGCGGGTTGCGCTCGGCGAAGGCAACGAGGGTGCTTTGCGCGATCAGCCGCATGGGTTTAAGTAGACTTCCCATGGTGGGAAGTCAAGCCAATCGAACGGGCGGGATGGTGCTAGCCGCCCGCTCTCGCCCTTGCTAACCCCAGCCCATGCCCGAATCCCCCGCCGACCTTATCATCGACACGCCGTTCGATAGCGCTCTGTCCGAGCGGTATCTGGTTTATGCCCTCTCGACGATCACGGCTCGGTCGCTGCCCGATGTTCGCGATGGCCTGAAGCCCGTTCACCGGCGTCTTCTCTGGGCGATGCGTCTCCTCAAGCTCGATCCGGCGTCCGCGTACAAGAAATGCGCGCGGGTGGTGGGCGATGTCATCGGCAAATATCATCCGCATGGCGACCAGTCGGTCTATGACGCGATGGTGCGGTTGGCGCAGGATTTCGCGCTGCGCTATCCGCTGGTCGACGGGCAGGGCAATTTCGGCAACATCGACGGGGATAATGCCGCCGCCTATCGCTATACCGAAGCGCGGCTGACGGGGATCGCGCAGGCGCTGATGGCCGGGCTCGACGAGGGTACGGTCGACTTCAAGCCGACCTATAACGGCGAGGAGGAAGAGCCCGAGGTGATGCCCGGGCTGTTCCCCAATCTGCTCGCCAACGGATCGAGCGGGATCGCGGTGGGGATGGCGACCTCGATCCCGCCGCACAATGTGGCCGAGCTGATCGACGCGGCGATCCACCTGGTCGAGAACCCCGGCGCCGAAGACTCGGCGCTGATGGACTTTGTCCACGGGCCGGACTTTCCGACCGGCGGCGTGCTGGTCGACGGGCCGGGGTCGATCGCGCAGGCCTATGCGACCGGGCGGGGGAGCTTTCGGCTGCGCGCGAAGATCGAGACGGTGCGCGAGAAGGGCGGGGGGTGGCACCTGCTGGTCCACGAGATCCCGTACGGGGTGCAGAAGGGCAAGCTGATCGAGGCGATCGCCGGGCTGATCGGGGACAAGAAGCTGCCGATTCTGGCGGATGTGCGCGACGAGAGCGCGGAGACGCTGCGCGTGGTGCTGGAGCCCAGGTCGCGGACGGTCGACCCGGAATTGTTGCTCGAGAGCCTGTACCGGATGAGCGAGCTGGAGGTGCGGTTCCCGCTCAACTTGAACGTGCTCGACAAGCACCGGACGCCGGGGGTGATGAGCCTGAAGCAGGCGCTGACCGCGTGGCTGGCGCACCAGATCGAGGTGATGGTGCGGCGGGCGACGGTGCGGATCGGAAAGATCGACGATCGGCTGGAGCTGCTCGAGGGGTTCCTGGTGGCGTTCCTCAACCTCGACCGGGTGATCGAGATCATCCGCACCGAGGACGAGCCCAAGCCGGTGATGGTGGCGGAGTTCGGGTTGAGCGACCGGCAGGCCGAGGCGGTGCTCGACATGCGGCTGCGGCGGTTGCGCAGGCTCGAGGAGATGGAGATCCGCAAAGAGCGCGACGGGCTGGTCAAGGAACGCGAGGGGTTGGCGGGGCTGATCGTAGCTGATGCTTCTGGCCGTCTCAAGCAGAGGAACAAGCTGAAGCGCGACCTGGGCGGCGTGAAGGACAAGTTCGGCGACGCGCGGCGGACGGCGATCGAGGAGGTCGTTAGCGGCGGGGCGAAGGTGCTCGACTGGTCGGCGATGATCGAGAAGGAGCCGATCACGGTGATGCTGTCGCAGCGCGGCTGGGTGCGGGCGATGAAAGGGCATGTCGCGCTGGCCGAGGTGGCCGAGCAGAAGTGGCGCGAGGGGGATGGGCCACGGTTCGCGTTCCATGCGCAGACCACCGACAAGTTGCTGCTGCTGGGCGAGAACGGGCGGGCCTATACGCTGGGCGGGGACAGATTGCCCGGCGGGCGCGGGTTCGGCGAGCCGGTGCGGCTGACGATCGACCTGCCGGCCGAGGTCGAGATAGTGGCGTTCGCGGTGGTGCGCGTTGGCATGAAGCTGCTCGTGGCGTCGTCTGACGGGCGCGGGTTCGTGACGAACGGCGAGGCGGTGATGGCCGAGACTCGCAAGGGCAAGCAGCTGGTCAATCTGCGTCCCGGGGCGAAGGTCGCGGTGCTGCGCGTGGTGCCGGATGGGGCCGACGCGGTCGTGGTGGTGGGCGAGAACCGCAAGATGCTGGTGTTCCCGCTCGCCGAGCTGCCCGAGATGGGGCGCGGGTCGGGCGTGCAGCTGCAACGCTATCGCGATGGCGGGCTGTCGGATGCGGTCGCGGTGAAGATGGGCGAGGGCTTGAGCTGGCCGCAGGGTGGCGGCAGCGGGCGGGTGCGGACCGAGGGCGATCTGTCGGCGTGGCGCGCGGTGCGCGGTGCCGGGGGGCGGATGGCGCCGATCGGGTTTCCCAGGAACGGGAAGTTCGAGGGGTGAGGGCGGTTAGCGCGTTGTCCCCGTTCGGCCGGTTAAGCCTGGCTTAATGACCTCGACCGCATCCACCTGCGGGACGGATGTGCGCGGACCAACGCACGACAAAGGGGGAGAATGACATGAGAAGGCAAATTGGCTTTTGGGCAGCCGCGGCGTTCCTGGCGAGCGGTGCGGCGGACATTGCCGCAGCTCATGCAATCAAGACCAAAGGTGCGGGCGGGGTGGATTGTGTCGCAAGCGCGCCCGTGCCGGACGCCGCCGCCGCCGCTGATCTAAGTGCGATCAAGACCAAAGGCGCGGGCGCGAACGATCGGGCCACCACCGAACCGGACAAACATGTGCCTCCGCTGTGCTGCTCGGTGGCGCGCGCTTCGGCCGCGGGGTCGACCGAGCCTGGCTCGAAGACCAAACCGAGCGGTACGCCGGTCGCTACTCCAAATACCTGGTCCCTTCCCGTTTGCCATGCCTAGGCGGCCGGCAGGACGAGCGCTTTTCGCGGCGCCCCACGACCGATTGAGCGAGGCTGAGGGGGCGTTGGAAATTATGGCGACAGTGCCACGAATTTCCACCTGACGCCCCGGTCCTACGGCGCTTCCGCCAGTTCGAAGTCGGCGGGATCGACGCCGACCTTTTCGCAGATGCGGATCGCGGCGAGGCGTTCTTCTTCGTCGAAGCCGCCGTCCGCGGCGGCGATTGCGCAGCACGCCTCGACCAACAGCCGCGGGTAGGGGCCGACGCCCTTGAGCCGCGCGACGGCGTCGAATGCGGCTTGTTCGCCAGCCTGCTGATCGGTGGCGAAGTGCGCGGTCATCGCCTCGAAGGTGACGATGACGTCATCGAGACCGAAGGCGGCGATCGGCTCGAACCCGCGGATCTGCCCGAGCATGCGGACGCGCTCCTCCTCGGTCACCCAGCCGTCGGCATAGGCGACGAGTGCGCAGCCGCCGACAATGCCGACCATCAGTTCTTCGTTGAGGGCGCGGTGAACTTCGTCGTTGAAGTCCTGCCAGGATCGTTTCGAGAAGCGGGCGTGCGAACGGCGGTAGGGCATGGTTTTCCTCCTGGTGTTGCGGTGTGCGGGGATCGATCAGTCGAAAATGTCGAAGATGCTCGAACGCTTCTTGGGGCGGCGATAATCGTCGTCCGAATAGCGGTCGCGGCGCATCTGCGAACGGTCAGGCTGCGGCGGCGACCAGGGCTGCTGCGGGGCCGCGCGGTCGGCGGACGGATCGCCGTCGGCGGCGGCGAGCAGCTTTTCCAGTTCACCGCGGTCGAGCCAGACGCCGCGACACTGCGGACAGATGTCGAATTCGACCCCCGATCGCGTCACCGATTGCATCGAACCATTGTCGTTGGGGCAGAGCAGCAGCGGCATCAGATATCTCCGTTTGAAATGGGTTGAAGCGACGAGCGGGTTCGCCACAGCGAATAGAATATCCCCGCCGCGAGGATGGCGAACGTCACCCCGAGCGACCACGACGCGGGGAATTTTTCGAGACCGAACAGGTCGGCGGCGAAGATCTTCGAGCCGATGAAGATCAGCAGGACGGCGAGCGCCTGCTTCAGATACGCAAAGCGGTGCAGCACCGCGGCCAGCGCGAAGTAGAGCGCCCGCAGCCCTAGGATGGCGAAGATGTTCGAGGTGTAGACGAGGTAGGGATCGGTGGTGATCGCGAAGATCGCCGGCACCGAGTCGACCGCGAACACGATGTCGGCGATCTCGATCAGGATCAGCGCCAGGAACAGTGGCGTGAGGAAGCGGACCGCCTTGCCCGTCGCGGGATCGGGCAGCGTCACGAAAAACCGTTCGCCGTGCAGGGTGTCGGTGACGCGGAAGCGGCGGCGGAGCAGCTTCAGGAACGGGTTGTTCGACAGGTCGGCGGTGTTGTTTTCGACCATCAACATCTTGATTCCGGTCAGGACGAGGAAGGCGGCGAAGATGTAGAGCGCCCAGCTGAACTGGGCGACGAGGGTGGCGCCGATGCCGATCATGATCGCGCGCAGCACGATGACGCCGAGAATGCCCCAGAACAGCACTCGATGCTGATACAGTCGCGGGATGGCGAAGAAGCCGAAGATCAGCGCGATGACGAAGATATTGTCGAGCGCCAGACTCTTCTCGACGATGAAACCGGTCAGATATTGGAGGCCGGCGGTCTCGCCGAGTTGCCACCATACAAGGCCGCCGAACGACAGGCCGAGTGTCATGTATCCGGCCGATAACAGCAGGCTTTCGCGAACCCCGATTTCTCGGGGCCGACGATGCAGGACGCCAAGGTCGAGCGCCAGCAGCGCCGCGACGATCGCGAAGAAACCGAGCCACATCCAGGCCGGTTTGCCGAGCCATTCGATCAGGAAAAATTCCACTGCCGCCTCCGTTTCAGGGAGTGCAGCTCGAGCGGGTTTCGGACAATTGGACCCGGCATCGAGCTCACTCGATGCGGTCCGACATCACGACCGATTGGTCGCCAGAGGGGCCCGGCCCGCGACGTGCATATACGCAAGCGCGCCGCGCAGTTCAAGGCGTGCCGGCGTTTGTGGTTCTCGATGGGGCTCGCCACGCCGCAGATCGTGGGCTGGTGCACCAAGTTCGACCTGGCGGTGACGGTCCTTGCTAGTGCGTGGCGGCGGGCGGTTCGACGCCGTAGGCGGCGTTGATGCTGACCGCGACCGGGGCCGCGTCGATGCCGAGCTTGTGGAGCATCGCCAACAGGAGCGCTGTCCTGGCCTTGCAATCGCCGCGGCGGTTGGCTGCGCGGCGGGCAGGCCGGCGGCGGTCTGTAGCGACGCGGCGACCTCCGAATTGGCCCACCCGGCAAGCGGGCTGTCGCACGCCGTGCTCGTCACCAAATTGGCACATTAGTGAAACGCTAATGTCGCCTCTCTGACGTAGGGGTCGCGCAGTGTATCCAGGGGTGGAGAGACGGCGATGACCATTGGCCGGGGCAAGAAAATTGGGCCGGGCGCGCTTGCCGGGCTGAAGACGGCGATGATCCCGACGCCCGAATGGTTCGACGAACCGGCGCATTTCAACAAGGGTCGGCCGCGCACGACGTATCGGACGGTATGGATTTCGGACACGCACCTCGGCACGCCGGGATGCAATGCCGAGCTGCTGCTCGACTTCCTGCGCTCGACCGATTGCCAGACCTTGTACCTGGTTGGCGACATCGTCGACGGGTGGCAGCTGCGCAAGGGATGGTATTGGCCGTCGCGCCACAACGACGTCGTGCGGTGCGTGCTCAAGCAGGCCAAGCGTGGCACGCGCGTGGTCTATGTGCCGGGCAACCATGACGAGGCGTTCCGCGACTATGTCGGGCTGCACTTCGGCGGGGTCGAGATCATGCCCGAGGCGATCCACGAAACCGCCGACGGGCGCAAGCTGCTGATCGTCCACGGCGACGAGTTCGACGGGGTGGTGATCTATGCCAAGTGGCTCGCCTTCCTCGGCGACCATGCCTACACCATGCTGCTCAAGTTCAACCGGACGGTCAACGCGGTGCGGCGCTGGTTCAAACTGCCCTACTGGTCGCTTGCCGCGCATCTCAAGAAGAAGGTCAAGAACGCGGTCGCGTTCATCTCGAGCTTCGAGGAAGCGGTGGCGCGCGCGGCGGCCGAGCGCGGTGCCGACGGAGTGGTGTGCGGGCACATTCACTCGGCCGAAATTCGCCAAATCGGTGACGTGACCTACTACAACGACGGCGATTGGGTCGAAAGCTGCACCGCGCTGGTCGAACATGCCGACGGGACGATGGAGATCCTCGACTGGGCGTCGAAGGTGCGCGCCGAGAAGGCGGCGGCGCGGGCAGCGGGCAGGCCGGTAGCGGCCGAGGTCGCCTGACGATGCGCATCGCGCTGGTCAGCGATGCGTGGGCGCCGCAGGTCAACGGGGTGGTGCGCGCGCTGGCGACGACCGCCGAGCGACTGCGCGCGAGCGGGCACGACGTGCTGACGATCACCCCGGCGAAGTTCCGCACGATCGGCTGTCCGACCTATCCCGAAATCCGGCTGGCGATCCTGCCGGGCAAGCGGGTGCGGCGGTTGCTCAACCTGTTCGCGCCCCAAGCGGTGCACCTTGCGACCGAGGGGCCGCTGGGGTGGGCGGCACGGGGTTGGTGCAAGCGGCGCGGGCTGGGGTTCACGACCTCGTTTCACACGCGCTTTCCCGATTATGTCGCGCTTCGTACGGGGCTTCCGGCTGACCTGTTCTGGCCGGTGATGCGCCGGTTTCATGGGGGCGCGGAGCGGACTTTCGCGGTGACCGCGGCGCTGGCCGACGAGCTGGCCGGGCGGGGGATTTCGCCGGTCCACCGCTGGCCATTGGGGGTCGACCTTGGCGCCTTCACACCCGACGTCGCGCCGCACCCGGCGATGCGCGGTTTGCCGCGGCCGATTCAGCTCAGCGTCGGGCGGGTCGCGGTCGAGAAGAATCTGAGCGCGTTCCTCGATACGACGGTTGGCGGGACCAAGGTCGTGGTCGGCGACGGACCGGCGCTCGAGCGTCTCAAGGCCGACTATCCCGGGGTGCTGTTCCTGGGGGCGCTGCACGGCGCGGAACTGGCGTCGGCCTATGCCGCCGCCGATGTGTTCGTCTTCCCGAGCCGGACCGACACGTTCGGGCTGGTCAATGTCGAGGCACTGGCGAGCGGGGTGCCGGTCGCGGCCTATCCGGTGCGCGGGCCGCTCGACATCGTCGGCGCCTACGGGTGCGGGCTGAATGGCGGGACACAGCGGGTGGGCGCGCTCGACGAAGATCTGTCGCGCGCGATCATGGTAGCGCTGACCGCCGACCGCGCGGCGTGCCGGGTCGAGGCGGCGAATTATGACTGGTCGCGCTGCACGCAGGCGTTCGTCGCCGGGCTGGCGACGCGGCGGGTGAGGGCGGTGAGCGGGGCGCTCGCGCTGGCCTGACCCTGAATCAGGCTCCGTGCGATATTGCTGCTAATGCGGGGGCGACTCCAGCCAGGGACAGCGATGAAGCCGAAAATCTTGACGACGCTGCCGGGCTATACCGGGCGCCAGTTCAGTGCGGATGCGCTGGCGGCGGTGACCGTCGCGATGGTCGCGCTGCCGCTGAGCATCGCGATCGCGATCGCGTCGGGGGCGCCGCCGGCGGCGGGGCTGGTGACAGCGGTGATCGGCGGATTCCTGATCTCGGCGCTGGGCGGGAGCCGGGTGCAGGTCGGTGGGCCGACCGGGGCATTCATCGTCGTCGTCTATGGCGTGATCCAGTCGCATGGCTTTGACGGGCTGTTGCTGGCGACCTTGATGGCAGGCGTGATCCTGGTCGTCGCCGGGGTGCTGCGCGCGGGGCGGCTGATCGAGCTGGTCCCCGAGGCGGTGATCGAGGGGTTCACGGTCGGCATCGCGATCGTCATCGCGGTCAGTCAGTTGAAGGACCTGCTCGGGCTGACGGTGGCGCATCTGCCGGCGAAGTTCTTTGCGCAAGGGGCGACGCTGTGGGCGGCGCGGGGGAGCGCCAACGGCGCGGCGGTGGCGGTCGGGGTCGCGACCGTGGTGATGATTTTTGCGCTTCGGCGGTGGGCGCCGCGGGTGCCGGGGCCGTTGGTCGCGGTGGTGCTGGCGAGCGGTGCGGCGGTGCTGTTGGTGCTGCCGGTCGACAGCGTTCACTCGCGCTATGGGGCGTTGCCGGCGGGGTTGCCGTGGCCGCACCTGCCACCGCTGTCGATCGAACTGGCGTGGGCGGTGCTGCCGTCGGCGCTGATCATCGCGTTCCTGGCGGGGATCGAGTCGCTGCTGTCGGCCAAGGTCGCCGACCGCATGATCGGGAGCGCGCATCGCTCGAACGCCGAACTGCTGGCGCAAGGGGCGGCGAATATCGCCTCGCCGCTGTTTGGCGGGCTGCCGGCGACGGGTGCGATCGCGCGGACCGCGACCAATGTGCGGGCGGGCGGGCGGACGCCGATGGCCGGGTTGATGCATGCGCTGATCATCCTGGCGGTAATCGCGGTGGCGGCGCCGCTCGCGGGCTATCTGGCGATGGCTGCGCTGGCCGGGCTGCTGCTGGTCACGGCGTGGACGATGAGCGAGCCGGCGCGGTGGGGCGAGCGGTGGCGCGAGCCGGTCCCTGAGCGGTTGCTGTTTGCGCTGACGATGGTGCTGACGGTGGTGGCGGACCTAACGATGGCGATCGCGGTCGGAACGGCGCTGGGACTTGGGCTGAAACTTGTGCGGGGCTCAGGCGGTCGGCTCGTCGGGGAAGAGCAGCGGCGCGAGGAGCGCGGCGGCGGCGGCGCCGAGTAGCTGCGCGACGATGAACAGCGGGACGTCGACCGGGGCGATGCCGGCGAAGCTGTTGGTCAGGCTGCGGATCAGGGTGATCGCGGGGTTGGCGAAGCTGGTCGACGAGGTGAACCAATAGCCCGCGACGATGTAAAGCGCGACCGCCGGAGCGACCCAGGCGGGGCGGTGGCGGACGGTACCGATGATGGTCAGGAGCAACCCGAAGGTGGCGATGAACTCGCCCATGAACTGGCCGGGCCCGGCGCGGGCCTTCAACCCCAGCTGGAACAGCGGCAGGCCGAACATGAAATGGGCGGCGAGCGCGCCGAGCAGGCCGCCACCTAGCTGCGCCGCGAGATAGGGCAAAGTGTCGCGCCACGCGAGCGCGCGGCGGGCGGCCATGACGAGCGTCACGGCGGGGTTGAAATGCGCGCCCGAGACGGGGCCGAAGATGGTGATCAGCACGAACAGCATCGCCCCGGTGGCAAGCGTGTTGCCGATGAGCGCAACGGCGATGTTCCCGCCGGCCAGCGCCTCGGCCATGACGCCCGAGCCGATCACCGCGGCGAACAGGAAGAACGAGCCGAGCGCCTCGGCGGCGAGGCGGCGGGAGAGTGGCGGGGAGGGGGGCGCGGTCAGCATGGCGCAGCTTAGCGTATCGGTGCGGCAAAATGGAGACAGTTGAAACTGTCCGCAGCTGGCGCGCTGGCTGGTCCTTGACGAAAAGATACCCTATCGATCGACCATGCTTTCTCAAAAGACCCGCTATGCGCTTCGCTCGCTGCTGTTCCTCGTCGAATCCGGAGCCGGGCAGGTCGGACAGGGGCCGGTGCGGCTGGCCGACATCGCGTCGAGCCAGAAGGTGCCGCCGAAATATCTCGAGCTGATCATGCTCGACCTGAAGAAGGCCGGGCTGGTGACGAGCGAGCGCGGGCCCAAGGGCGGCTATCTGCTGGCGCGGTCCGCGGAGGAGATCTCGTTCGGCGCAATCGTTCGCGCGATGGAGGGGCCGATCGCGCTGGTCAGTTGCGCGAGCGTCAACTTCTACGCGCCGTGCGGCGACTGCCATGACGAGGAGACCTGCGCGATCCGCCGGGCGTTTTCCGAATTGCGCGACCGGAGCACCGAGATCCTAGACGGGATATCGCTCGCGAAAGGGGCGGTGTGGGAGGAGCGCCTCGCAGCGGTAGAATGAGCCGATCGAACGCCGGATCGAGCAATACCCCTATTCTCTAGTAGGGGAATAGGGGTATTAGGGTGGGGACCTTAAACCGGGGACTTGACCATGACGCCCAATCGCCGAACTTTCCTTGCCGGTGCCGCGCTGATCGCGACGATGATCATGCCGGGGATGACCCCCGCGGTCGCCGCGCCGGCGCCAGCCGAACTGCTCAACGTATCGTACGATCCGACGCGCGAACTGTACGAAGCGATCAATGCCAATTTCGCGAAGAAATGGCAGGCCTCGACCGGCCAGGCGCTGACCATCCGCCAGAGTCACGGCGGGTCGGGCAAGCAGGCCCGCGCGGTCATCGACGGGCTCAAGGCCGACGTCGTGACGCTGGCGCTGGCGTACGATATCGACGAGATCGCGCAGCGGTCGAAATTCCTTCCAGCAAACTGGCAGGCGCGCTTGCCGAACAATTCGACGCCTTATTATTCAACCATCGTGTTCCTGGTGCGCAAGGGCAATCCCAAGGGGATCCACGACTGGAACGACCTGGTGCGGCCCGGCATCCAGGTGATCACGCCCAACCCCAAGACGTCGGGCGGAGCGCGCTGGAACTACCTCGCGGCGTGGGGCTATGCGACGCGGCGCGACCATAGCGCGGTCAAGGCGCGCGAGTTCGTGTCGAAGCTCTATGCCAACGTGCCGGTGCTCGACAGTGGCGCGCGCGGCGCGACGACGACGTTCGTCGAACGCGGCATCGGCGACGTGCTGATCGCGTGGGAGAATGAGGCGTTCCTGGCGGTCGACAAGCTCGGCAAGGGCAAGTTCGAGATCGTCGTGCCGTCGGTCTCGGTGCTGGCTGAACCGCCGGTCGCGGTGATCGACAAGGTGGTCGATGCGAAGGGAACGCGCAAGGCGGCCGAGGCCTATCTGCGGTATCTCTACACCCCCGAGGCGCAGGACATCATCGCGCGCAATTACTACCGGCCGCGCAATCCGGCGGTGGCCGCGAAGTATCGGGCGCGCTTCCCGAACATCGCGCTGTTCACGATCGATCGCAATTTCGGCGGGTGGAGCAAGGCGCAGGCGGCGCACTTCGCCGACGGCGCAACGTTCGACCAGATCATCGAGGCGGTGAAGCGCTGACGATCATGCATGGACGGGGGCGGGCAGCCGCATCCGCCGAGCTATCAGCCAGAATATTCTGAAAACCCGGGCGATCCAGTCGCCCACAGACTGTCGGAGTTTATCATGCGCAAGCTGTTTTTAGCGGGGGTGACCCTGCTCTTCTTATCGTCTCCCGCGCTTGCCCAACCGGCGGCGGTTCCCGCACTAACGGGTGATCCGGTGCTCGACCGGCTCAACGCGCTCGAGGCCCGACTGCGCCAGGTGGAGGCGCGCAACGCCCAACTCGAACAGCAGGTCGAGTTCGATCGCACTCGGCTGCAGTCGGTCGAGACCCGCTCGGCGAAGGCGGTCCAGTTCGGCTGGGCGCCGACGTTCGGCGAGCCCAGCGGGGCGTTCACATTCAAGCCGCGCGGGGTGGTCGACGCCGACGCCGTGCTGTTCCATGAACGGCGTGGGGGCTATGATTACAACGACGGGACGGCGTTCCGGCGTGCCCGCATCGGGCTCGAGGGAACCGCGTTCAAATGGTTCAACTATCGGGTCGAGGCGGACTTCGCCGGCGATGTCGTGAACATCACCGACGCGTATTTGCAGTACACCAAGATTCCCAAGACGGTGATCACGATTGGTCAGCACAAGGCGCCGTTCGGGCTGGAGTCGAACAACAGCGACAATTACAACATCTTCCTCGAACGCGGCATGTTCACCAATGCGTTCGGCAATGTCGGGGCGGAACGGCGGATCGGCCTGTCCGCCGCTTGGGCGCCGCGCGACACGATCAACATCGCCGCGGGGGTGTTTGGCGACAACGAAAGCATCAGCCGGTCAACGGCCACGGTCGTGACCAACACGCCGGACGAAAGCTGGGGCTTCAACGGACGCGCGACGTGGGAGCCGGTATCCCAGCCGGGCAAGATCCTGCACCTCGGGGTCGCCGGATTCTATCGGTCGTCGCTCAAGTCGGGTGATGTCGCCGACGCGGTGCGCCTGAGCGAACGGCCTAATATCCGGGTGGATAATGGCAATATCGCCGACAGCGGGGTGATTACCGGGGTCAAGTCGTTGCGTTATGGTGGCGTGGAAGCGGCCGCCGTGCTGGGTCCGCTGACCGTGGCCGCCGAGGCCGGCCGGTTGTGGCTCGACCGCGCGACGCTGGGCAACAGTCATTTCACGGGTTTCTATGGCTATGCGGCCTATGCGCTGACCGGCGAAAAGCGAACCTTCAAAGGCGGCAATTTCGATCGCCTGCGACCCTATCGCGAGCTTGGCAAGGATGGGTTGGGCGCGTTTGAAGTGGCGCTGCGCTATGATCAGATCGACCTCGAAGACACGCCAGTCATGGCGCGGGCGGGCAACAAGGCGCGCAGCGTAACGCTCGGGCTGAACTGGTATTTCAACCCGTTCGCCAAGCTGATGCTCAACTGGGTGCGGTTCAGCGGCAATAACACCCCGCTCGATCCGGTCGGATCGTCAACCGCGGGTGATGCCTTCGCGACCCGCCTCCATTTCGATTTCTGACGGAGGGGCAAGCGGTTAGCCCTCGCCCGCAACGGAGAATTAACTGGTCGGGCGTAAGCCCTTGGTGATGCAGGCTGCGACCTCTCGCGATCCGGCTCGAACCGGCGTGCCCGACGTGTTCGAGTCGGGTGGGGGCAAGGTGTCGGCAAATCCCGAGGATCGCGTGTTGCTCGATGCGCTGCCGATCGCGGCGGGGGTAATCGGGCGCGGCGGCAGGGGCACGCTCAAGCTGGTCGCGTGGAACACGCGGCTCAGGCAATCGATCGAGGAGTCGACCAAGACCCAGTTCGACGCGGAACGTCTCCCGCTGCTCAGGGAAGGGCGGATCGCGAAGCTGCTCGGCAATTATCTGGCATCTGCCGCCGACGCCGTCGACGAAATGGATTTCCGCGACGGCGACGGGCTTGCCGCGCGTTATTTCCGGATGAAGCTGGCGCCGTTGCCGCGCGATACCGCGAACAACGAGCCGCGCTGCCTCGTCAGCCTGGTCGACCGCACGATCGAGGTCGAGGCCGAACGGGCGCTGCGGGCGGAGATGCTGCGCGACAGTTTGACCGGCCTGCCCAACCGGCTGGGCTTCACCGAGAAGATCGAAAAGGCGGGCGAGGCGCGGAGCGAGGATGCGATGGGCCCAGTGCTCGGCGCCAACGATTACGCCGTGCTGGTGGTCGACCTGCTGCGCTTCAGCCGGATCAACGAGAGCATGGGGAGCCTGGCCGGCGACGAACTGCTCATCACCTTCGCGCGGCGGCTGGTGTCGACCTTGCGATCGGGCGACGTGCTGGCGCGCACCGGGGGCAATGAGTTCGGGATCCTTGTCGGCACGCGGCACGGGGTCGACGATGCGCTGGCTGCGGCGGAGCGCATCCAGCAGGTAATGACCGCGCCATTCCGCCTGTCGGAGCTGGAGATCAAGGTCGAGTGCGCGATCGGCGCGGCGCTGATGCAGCCGGGGCAGGACAGCGAGGAATTGTTCCGTAACGCCCAGTTCGCGGTCAAGCAGGCCAAGCAGGTCGGGCGGCCGCTGGTCTATGAACCGGGCGAGGCGAGCGCGGCACGACGGAGATTTTCCATAGAGACCGAGCTGCGCCGGGCGCTCGACAAGGATGAGCTCAAGCTGTTCTACCAGCCGCTGATCAACCTGAAATCGGGCGAGGTCGCGGGGTTCGAAGCACTGGCGCGGTGGCACCACCCCGACCGCGGCGAGATTTCGCCGACCGAGTTCATTCCGGTGGCCGAGGAGAGCGGGCTGATCCTGACGCTTGGGCGGTGGGCGATGGACGCGGCGGCGCAGACGCTGGCGCGGTGGGACAAGGAAGCGGGCGGGCCGCTGCCGCTGTATGTCGGGGTCAATCTGTCGGCGATCCAGGTCGCGCGCGACGACATCGCGCAGGTCGTGTCGAGCGCGCTCAGGTCGAGCGGGCTGGCCGGCGCGCGATTGTCTCTCGAGCTGACCGAAAGCTCGATCGTGCAGGACCCGGCGCGCGCCACGCGGGTGTTCGATGCGTTGAAGGCGCTCGACGCGACGGTGGCGATGGACGATTTCGGGACCGGTTATTCGAGCCTCGCCTATCTCCAGCGGCTGCCGATCGACGTGCTCAAGATCGACCGCAGCTTCGTTACCGGGATGATGGGCGACCCCGACAGCGTCGCGATCGTGCGCGCGGTGCTGAGCCTGGCTGAGGCGCTCGGCATGTCGACGACGGCCGAGGGGATCGAAACGGTCGAGTTGGCGACGACGCTGGCGACGCTGGGCTGCGCGAGCGGACAGGGGTTTTATTACGCCAAGCCGCTCGCCGCCGAAGAGGCGCTGGATTATTGGAAGTCGCGACGAAAGATCGGCAAGTAGCAACTTGCCGGCAGCGGTTGAGGGATCCGGGCGGCGGCAAAGAGGGCACAATCCGCCGCCCGTCCCTCGGGGTCGCCAGAGGCGGCGCGGAACCTGCGCCTGCCTCGTGGGTGGGGCGACCCGTTACGGCATCAGCACACTGTCAATGACGTGGATGATGCCGTTCGACTGCATGACGTTGGCAATAGTGATGTTGGCCTTGCCACCCTTGGCGTCGATCACCTGAAAGCCCTTGCCGACCTTGCGGAACTTGAGGTTCTCGCCCTGGACGGTCTTGAGCGTCGCGGTGCCGTGATGCTTCATCGCCATCGCCGAGATCTGGCCGGCGGTGATCCGGCCGGGGACGACGTGATAGGTCAGGATGGTGGTCAGCGTGGCCTTGTTCTCGGGCTTGACGAGCGTCTCGACGGTGCCGGCGGGGAGCTTGGCGAAGGCCGCGTTGGTCGGCGCGAAGACGGTGAACGGGCCCTTCGACGAAAGGGTGTCGACGAGGCCGGCGGCCTTGACCGCGGCGACCAGCGTGGTGTGGTCACGCGAGTTGACGGCGTTCTGAACGATGTTCTTGGTCGGATACATCGCGGCGCCGCCGACCATCGGGTTGTGGGCGGTGGCGGGGACGGCGATCAGCGCCAGCGTGGCGGTGAGAGCAAGAAGGGCGGTTTTCATCGGTATCTCCTGTGGGGGCTCCAAAGGGGGGAGCTCAGGGAGATACGGACCGGGTTGCAGGGCGGATGCAGCGGGGTGCTAGACCTTGCTGAGCGCGCCGCTGGCGACGACCGGGCCGGTCGGCTGGCCGGTGGGGGAACCGCCTTCGGGCTCGAACGAGATGGCGAGCATGGTGCCGGCGGCGATCGCCCCGGTGGTCTTGGCGTCGGCGACGACGGTGTTGCCGACGACGTGGAACAGCCCGAGCGCGAGGGGGCGCTCGCCGGCCTTGATGGCCCATAATTGGGCGCTGCGACCGGCGGGAATCGGCATCGGACCGGGCATGCGGACAAGGCGGCGGTCGGGGTCGTAATAGGCGGCAAGCGGGGCGGTCTTGCCGTCGGCGAGCGCCATCGCAGCGACCATCTGCACTTGCGGGCCGGGGATTGCGGAAGGGGTGTCGGGGCGCACCACGAGCACGCCCGAGAGGCTTGCCGCGGCGAGCATCGAGCCGAGCGCGAGCGGGCGCCAGAAGCCCGGCGTCGAGGTGGCGCGGGGCGCCAGCATGGGGCGGTCGAGGTGGGCTTCGATCCGATCGGCCAGCGCGGCCGGCGGGGCGCGTTCGGGGGTGCCGGCGAAGAGGGTAGCGAAATGCTCGCGCCAATGTTCGACTTCGCGCGCGAAGGCCGGGTCGGCGAGCTGGCGGCGCAGCGCGGCGGCGCGGTCGTCTCCTTCGAGCAGGCCGAGCGCGAGCTCGGCTGCGGCGACGTCGGGATCGGGCCCGCCGGGGGTTTCGAGCAGGTCAGGCGGCGTCATTGAGACACTCCTTGAGCCGGAGAAGGCCGCGGCGGACCCAGCTTTTCATCGTGCCGAGCGGGACCGCCTGGCGCTCGGCGAGCTCGGCATAGGTCAGCCCGTCGAAGAAAGCGGTGCGGATCGCCACGCGCTGCTTTTCGTCGAGCGCGTCGAGGCACAGGTGGAGCTGGCGGGCGCTCTCGTCGGCGACGATGGTGTCGATCGCGCTGGGGCGGTCGTCGGCGATGTCGGGGGCCTCGTCGAGCGGGGTCGAGGGAGTGCGCGCGACCGAGCGACGCCAGTCGATCGCGCGGTTGCGAGCGATCGTCGCCAGCCAGCTGATCGGGCTCGCCCGACCGGGCTCGTAGGCGCCGGCTCGCTTCCAGATCGTAAGATAGACGTCGCTCAACACTTCCTCCGCGGCCTGCCGGTCGTTGCAGATACGCAAGATGACGCCGAATAGCTTCGCCGAGGTCAGCGAATAGAGCGCGCGGAAGGCCGTGCGGTCCTCGCGACCGGTGGCGACGAGCGCTTCGGTCAGCCGCTCGCGGGCGGCGGGATCGGCGGGGCGAGGCGTTCGAATGTCCACGCAGCCGCGTCTATCGCGCGGCGGACGGGCGGGCAATGGCGCCGTGATCGATGATGGCGCCCGCGACGATATCGTCGAGGTCGGCGCCCGCCGCGAAGCCGGCGTCGAGCCAGGCCTGTTCGATCGCCTTGAGCGTGCGGGCGACGAGCGGGCCCTGGGGGACGCCCTTCGCGATGAGGTCGCCGCCCGAGATCGGCAGGCGGGGGATTGGCCAGGTCGCGATCGCCACGGCATCAGCGGGGCGGTTGGCGAGCAGGAGGCGGTCGATCGCGCTCTCGGTGCCGAGGCGGTAAGCGTGGACCTCGCGGCTGCCGAGGTCGGTGGTCGCGGCGGCGAGCGCGAGGCGTCTGCGCGCCTTGACCGAAAGCTTAAGGCGCGCGGCGATCTTCTCGGCGGTGAGCGGGTCCTGCGGGATGAGCGCGGCGAGGCGGCGGAGCGGGTCGCCGGGGATGTCGGCGGCGTGCTCGGCGGCGAGGAGCGTGGCGAGGCGGTCGGTCTCGGTTATCTCGGGCAGGACGGGCAAGAGGATGGCGTGCGCGACCATCGTTCGGATCGTCGGGAGCGGATCGGCGAGCGCGAGCAGCTTGAGCAATTCGTCGGCGATGCGCTCGCGCGACAGGGCCATCAGGTCGTTGGCGCGGGCGGTGCAGGCGGCCAGTGCCGCCTCGTCCGGGGCGCCGGCGGCGAAGCGCGCGTGGAAGCGGAAAAAGCGCATGATGCGAAGGTGGTCTTCGGCGATTCGCTCGAGCGGTTCGCCGATGAAGCGGACGCGGCGGGCCTCGAGGTCGGCCCGACCCTTGCCGGTCGGGTCGAACATCTCGCCGGTCAACGGGTCGGCGTAGAGCGCGTTGATGGTGAAATCGCGCCGCGCGGCGTCGGCCGCCCAGTCGTCGGTAAAGGCGACCGTGGCGCGGCGACCGTCGGTTGCGACGTCGCTACGCAAGGTGGTGATCTCGACCACCGTGCCCGACGCGACGGCGGTGACGGTGCCGTGGGCGAGGCCGGTCGGGATCGCCTTGATCCTGGCGTCCGCGAGGCGGTTCATGACGTCTTCGGGGCGCAGCCGGGTGGCGAGGTCGAGGTCGGCGTCCTGAAGCCCGAGCGCGAGATCGCGCACCGCCCCGCCGACAAGGCGGGTGGCGCCGTGCTTCGCATCGAGTGCGTCGAGCAGGCTGTCCATGCCCGGCCGGGTGCGCCAGGCGGCGGGATCAAGCGCCATGGAGTTCGCCGGTGCGGAGGCGACGGCCGAGGTTGACGAGCATCGCCGCGGTCGCCCCCCAGATGTTGCGGTCCTGCCAGCCGATCCGGGTGTAGACGCGCTGGCGGCCGTCGACCTCGATTGTTTCGCGGTGATGGTTGGCGGGGTCGAGGACGAACGCCAGGGGCGCCTCGAACCAGTCCGCGACCTCGCGCGGGTCGGGCTTGATCGAAAGGTCGGGGGGGATGACGCCGACGACCGGGGTGACGCGGTAATTGGTGATCGTCCGGTAGGGGTCGGCGAGACCGCAGAGTTCGACCATGGCCGGGTCGATCGCGAGCTCCTCCCATGCTTCACGCAGCGCGGTGTGGGCCGGGTCGCGGTCGTCGGGATCGACCTTGCCACCGGGAAAGGCGACCTGTCCGGGGTGGAGGCGCATCGCGTCGGGGCGGACGATGAACAGCAGGCCGGGCTCGGGCCGGTCGGTGATCGCGACGAGGACGGCGGCCTCGCGGGTCTCGTCGGGTAGGTCGTCGTGGCCGTGGTCGCCGGTCGAAATGCCTTTGGGCGACGCGGTGGCGAGGGCGGCGGCGAGGCGTGCGGCGAGGGTCATGCCGCCGCCGCGGGAGTGAGCGAGAAGAAGGCGCCATTCGACCACACTCCGGGCGGGTCATGGGCTTCGGCGAGCGCGATCTCGGCGAGTTCGTAGTAGAGCGGGCGGGCGAGTTCGGCCTCGAGCCCGCCGCGAACGAGGACGCGCGGCGAGGGGCCGGCGGGCGTGTCGATCACCGTCAGCGGATGGTCGGGCCCGACGATCAGCGCGTCGGCATGATCGATCTCGAGCGCGATTCGGCGGGTTTCGTCGGCCCCTTCGCTGGTCATCGCGATGGCGCGGAAGGGGGTGCTGTCGACCGCGATCGTCAGCCGCTCGGCCGGGGTGACGAGGACGTGGCTGCCATCGGCCTCGCGGCGCAACACGGTCGAGAACATGCGGACCATTGCGTCGCGGCCGATCGTCTCGCCGCGATAGGTCCAGCGGCCATCGCGGTGAATGACCATCTCGCTGTCGCCGCAATGCGCGGGGTGCCACCGTTCGACTGGCGGCAGGGAGCGGCCGGCGAGCGCCTTCGCCAGCGCGTCGAGCGAACCGCCGGCGAGCGCGATCAGAGGATTGGATTCAGGCATCGAGCGCCGCTCTACTCGCGGGCAGCCGGGCAATCCAGTCTTGCGCCGCGCCGCCGGCGGCGGCAGGGCGGGGCGATGAGCGAGGCTGAACAGCGCACGGCGATCGTCACAGGGGCGGGGAAGCGGGTCGGCGCGGCGTTGGCGCGGGCGCTGATCGACGATGGCTGGACGGTGGTGGCGCATGTCCATCGTGGTGAAGACCCCGTGCCGGACGGGGCGGTGCGCGTGGCCGCGGATCTTGCCGATCCCTTGGCGGCGGCGGCGATTGTCGAGGCCGCGCGCGGGCTTCCTGCGCTGCGATTGCTGGTCAACAATGCCGCGCGCTTCGCCGGCGATGGGTTCGGGTCTTTTTCGGCCGCCGAGTTCGATGCCCACATGGCGGTCAATGCGCGCGCGCCGGCGCTGCTGATCGAGGCGTTTGCGCGAGTGGCGCCGCGGGGGAGCCTGGTCGTCAACCTGCTCGACGCCAAGCTCGCCGCGCCCAACCCCGATTTCCTCAGTTACACGCTGTCGAAACAGGCGCTCGCCGGGCTGACCGAACTGGCCGCGCGGGCGCTGGCGGGGGACGGGATCAGGGTCAACGCCATTGCACCGGCGCTGATGCTGCCGTCAGGACCGCAGGACGACGCCAATTTCGCGCGGGTCCATGCGCTCAACCCGCTCGGGCGGGGAGTCGAGCCGGATGACGTGGTGCGCGCGCTGCGCTATCTCGTAGAGGCGCACGCCGTGACCGGCGAGGTGATGACGATCGATGGCGGGCAGCGCTTCTGGCAGCTTTCCCGCGACGTCCAATATTTGGAGGACCAATGAGCGAGCCGGTTAAACTGAAGGGCCTCGTGCCGGACCATCTGAAGGTCCGCCAGAGTCGCATCCTGCTCGATTCGCTCGAAGTGATGATCGACATCGGTTTTCACGATTTCGAGATCGGCACGCCGCAGCGACTGCTGATCAGCGTCGAGATATGGCTCGAGGCGCTCGACCTGCCGCCGGGCGATGCACCGGAAGGCGCGTGGAACTATGATTATCTGCACCAGGAAGTGCGCCGAATCGCCGGCGAACGCCGTTATAACCTGCAGGAGACATTCGTTCATGCGCTGTTCGAGCGGTTCGCTGCGTGTCACGGGGTAAAGGCACTGCGGGTGGCGAGCGCGAAGCCCGATATTTATACCGATGCGCGCGGGGTGGGGGTCGAAATCGCCTCTTTCACGGGGAGCGCCCCGTGATTCGCAGCAGGCCTGCGCCGGGTACGGAACAAAATCGGTTGCGGCTCCATTGAGCGTTCATTAATGAGGCTCGATTCCGTTTCGATGATATGTTGATACATCGGGCGGATCGAACAAGGGTCGGGACGAGTAAATAAGCCCGATTCGACCGTGGAATACTACGGCTACACGAGGAGAGTTGCGGCTTAATGTCATACGCCAATCGCCAGCAGATGGGTTCCAACCGGACGGTGTCGATCATCGTCGTGGCGCTCTTGCACATCGTTCTCGGTTACGCCCTCGTAACCGGCCTCGCCTATAACGTGCTGAAGAAGGCGGCGACCGATCTGAAGACGTTCGATGTGACCGAGCCGCCTCCGCCGCCGGAAGAAAAGCCGCCGCCCGAGCAGAAACCGAATACGCCTCCGCCGCCGCAGGTCGTGGCGCCGCCGCCGATGGTCCGGATGATCACGATGGCGCCGCAGATCCAGACGGTCTCGGTCGCGCCGCCGCCGGTGATCACCATGCGTGCCCCGCCCGCCCCGCCGGCTCCGCCGGCGCCGGTCAAGCGGGAATCGGCGCGCGCCAAGGGTAGCCTGATCGGGTTGTTCTCGTCGGAGGATTATCCGAACTCGGCGCTCAGCGCGAACGAGCAGGGGACCACCGCCGTGCAGTTGACAATCGGCACCGATGGACGCGTGTCGGGGTGCAACATCACCTCGTCGAGTGGCTCTTCGGCGCTGGATAATGCCACCTGCAACATCCTGCGCCGTCGGGCACGCTTCAGCCCGGCGATGGACAGCAATGGCGCGCCGACGACCGATACCTACTCCCAGCGGATCACCTGGCGGGTTCCCGCCGAATAACCGACCAATTGAATTTCAAAGGAAGACCAAGCCATGCAGAATCCAGTTCCCGCAGCGCCGGCAGGCGACAATCCCTACGGCCTGTTTCAGGCACTCCACGAAGGTGGCGTGATTTCCTGGTCAGTGTTCGTGATCCTCGTGATCATGTCGATCGGCACCTTCTACATCATGTTCACCAAGCTGCTGCAGCAGCAGAAGATCATGAATCAGGGAAACAAGGTCCGCGCATCCTTCTGGAATTCGCCGAACCTCAAGGATGCCGCGATCAAGCTCGAGGCACGCAGCGCATATCGCTCGATCGTCGACGACGCGCTCGTCGCGCAAGAGCAGCACGGCAAGCTGACCGATCCGGTCGACCAGCATGAGTGGATGGCCAACAGCCTCGCTCGCTCGCAGGGCAGCATCGGCGCGCGCCTTGGTGAAGGCCTCGCCTTCCTCGCGACGGTCGGTTCGACCGCGCCGTTCATCGGCCTGTTCGGCACCGTCATCGGCATCTACCGCGCGCTGATCAAGATCGGTGCGTCGGGCGATGCGTCGATCACCACCGTCGCCGGCCCGGTCGGCGAAGCGCTGATCATGACCGCGCTCGGCCTGGTCGTCGCGGTTCCCGCGGTGCTCGCCTACAACTGGCTGATCCGCCGCAACAAGTCGATCATCGAGGATCTCGCGGCGTTCACCAACGACGTGCATGGCTACATCATGTCGTCCGGGGCGGTGAAGCCGCGCGGCATCGGTCCGGCGACCGCACCGGCCAAGAGCGCCAGCGCCCCGCTTGCTCCGTCGACCACACGCTAGACGCCAACTACCCGGGCGGGGACTTTCCCCGCCCGGTGAAGTTTGAATATACGAAGGAAAGCCACAGCCCATGGCGATGAGCGTAAAGCAAGACGGTGACGACGAAGCCGTGCCGATCTCGGACATCAACACGACGCCGCTGGTCGACGTGATGCTGGTGCTCCTGATCATCTTCCTGATCACCGTCCCGGTCGTGCTTCAGACCGTCCCGATCAAGCTGCCGAGCGTTCGCTATGAAGTGACGCAGACCAAGCCCGAGAACGTCTCGTTGACGGTCAGGGGCGCGCCCAACGGGTCGTGCGAAGTCTATTGGAACATGACAAAGTTGAGCTCGACCGAACTGCTCGACCGAGCGGTGGCGAAGCTCAAGGCTGAGGTCGACAAAGTCGGCGGCGTGCAGAACATCACCGAGGAAAACATGCCCGAGGCGCATATCCGCGGCGACATCAACACGCCCTACCGCTGCATCGGCGGGGCGATCTACACGATGCAGCTGGCGGGCTTTGCCCGGGTCGGCTTCATTTCCCAGCCGGGCGGCGCCCCGGCTGCACGACTTTAAGGATTCGCCAAGATGTCGATGCAAACCACGAGCTTGAACGCCGAAGCCGAGCCGATGATGGAAATCAACACGACGCCGCTGATCGACGTGTTGCTGGTGCTGATCATCATGCTGATCATCACCATTCCGCCGCAGACTCACGCGGTCAAGCTCGACCTTCCGCAGAACAGCGAAACCCCACCGCCGCCAGTCGAGCCGACCAAGAACAAACTGGTCATTACCCAGACCGGCGCGATTCTGTGGAACGGTACGCCGGTGACGCTGCAGCAGCTGCGCACCTATCTCGACGTGTCCCAGCAGATGAACCCGGTCCCCGAGCTTCACCTCCAGCCCGACGCCAATGCGCGTTACGTGGTGGTCGATCAGGTGCTCGCGGTGACCAAGCAGGCGCACGTCACCAAGATGGGGTTCGTCGGCAACGAAGCCTATATGACGGCGTTCTAGGGCGCTCGGCACATCAATCGAATGACAAAGGGCGGTCCTTGGCGGGGCCGCCCTTTTTCGTGACGAAAAATTTTGCCCGAGCCAGAAGGGCAATAACCGCTTGTTG